>CAYLZN010000337.1:2793-6290 GCA_964387935.1 uncultured Vicinamibacteraceae bacterium
TGCGATCTCTCGGCAAGCTGGTTTCACGGAGCAGACCTGAGCGAGACGACGCTGACGGGCAGCGATCTTGCTGGGCTCGACCCGGTCGAGACGGTGTTGAAGGGCGCCTACATCGATGAGCATCAGGCGGTGCAGCTCGCACGACGCCAGCGTGAGGTCAAAGCCCTCGCGCTGCTCGCCGGCGACACCGACTGGTCCGGGGAGGAGTTCCTGGCAACCACCCCTGGGCTTCCCCTCCTCGGAGTGGCCGCGGCTGACGATGGTACCGCCGTGGAAGACATGAAATGGCTGCTTGGCTTCTCGGCATTCCCAGGAAACCGGCTGATCGAGTACCCGCGTGGGGGCCACGGCACCGAGCTCTTCACCGCACATCCGGACCTCGAGACGATCCTCGTGGACTGGTTCGAGGAACACCTCGTCAAGCACCCGGCCTCCCTCGTGCCGTCGAGCACGGCGCCGCCCGCCGGACCCTCCGCCGCCGTCTTCGCGAGCCTTCGCGCCGAGGGGGGCGCGGCCAGGATGCGCGACGCCCTCCGTGGAGCACGAGCGAAGGGCGAGCCATTCCCCGTTCCGCCAGAAGGCGTCGTGAACGCCCTCGGCTATGAGAACCTGCAGGGAGGAAAGCCGAAGGAGGCCATCGAGCTGTTCCTCCTGAACACCGAGGCGCGGCCGCGATCGGCGAATGCCTGTGACAGCCTCGCGGATGCGTACCTCGCGGATGGTCAGACGGTTCGCGCTGTTGAGTTCGCCGAGAAGGCGCTCCAGGCGCTGCCGGGGGATCCGAACCAGAGTGAGCTCTACCAGAAGGTCGTGCGGGAATCCGCGGAGGCGAAGCTGAAGCAGCTCCGCAAGGAACCGTAGCGTCTCATCAGGGCGCGCCGGCAGGCAGGGCCCTCCTGGCGCCGAGCCAGGAACGTCGGAACACGTCCTGCTCCGGCGTGAGGCGGCCGCCGTCACGTTCGACCGGGACGATGGTCAGGGTCGGATCCCGCCCCACCACGAGGCGCAGGGTGAGCGGACGGCCGCGCCGTTCGACCTCGACGATCATCATGGCGCCCGGCTGCTGCCGCGACACGACCTGCTCCCAGTCGGCCGCCGACGAGATCGGCTCACCCGCAGCCGACTGGATGCGATCGTCCTCGGCGAACCCGGCGTCCCAGGCTGGCGTGCCTTGGGCTGGGAGCCCGCGCACGCGAACGCCGGCATCGCCAGTCTCGAGCGCGAGCCTTCCCACCCACGGTCGTGAGGGAAACGCCGACCGCAGCCGCAGGCCGGCACGCTCCAGCAGCAGACCGTAGTCGATCAGCTCGCGGCCCTCGACATGGTGCTGGAAGAACGCCTCCGCGAACGCGCGATCCCGCGTCGTTTCGGTGAGCGCCGACACGAGGTCGGTCATGTCGTACGGGTCCGGGACAACGCCTGGGGCCGCCTGCCCCGCGCCCCCGTGCCGCCGCCACATCGTCCGCATCATGTCGTCGAGCGAGACGCGGCCGTTCGAGCGATCGCGCAGCGAGAGGTCGAGACCCAGGGCGATCGCCGCGCCGAACGGGTAATAGGACAGGAACGTATTCGACAACACGGTGCGCTGGGCGGCCCGCGCGCCATCTTCGAACGCGGCGAGCTGACTCATCGCCACCGCCGACCCGTGGCCGCGCCCCGGCGCCATCGTGACCTGGTTGAGGAGAGCGGAGAGAGCCCCGAGCGTCGAGTCCAGCGCATCGAGGCCCGCGCGACCCATCAGCAGCACGCCGTAGTAGGTCGTGAAGCCCTCCGCGAACCAGAGTTCCGAAGGGAAGCTCGCCTCGGTGAAGTCGAACGGCTCGAGCGATCGCGGGCGGATCCGCTCGACGTTCCAGGCGTGGAAGAACTCGTGGGCAAAGGTGTCGAGCACGTCGCGCCGGGCGCCGGGCAGTGCCAGCGGCGCCGTGACGATCGTGCTGTTGCGATGCTCCATGCCATCCCCGCGGGCCCAGGGCAGCGTGTCGGTGATGAACGTGTAGTGGCCCGGCTCGAATGACGGGAACTCGCCGAACACCGCGCGCGCTTCGAGCACGAGACGCTCGACATCGCGCAGCAGCCCTTCAACGTCCGCGTACGGTGCGGGGTTGTGCAGGGCCACGCGGATCGACACCGGGGGGGAGCCCGCCAGCGGCCCGACCTGGAACGCGTGCAGCGTCGTCTCGCCGAACTCGATCGGACTGTCCATCAGGTAGGCGAGGTTGGGCGCAGTGAACACCAGTGCGTCGCCCGTGGGCAGCAACTGGGTGGCCACGCGCCACGGCGCGCCGGGCGGGGGAGTCAGCGTGACCCGTATTGGCGCCCGTTCGAGACCGGGGGCCCAGACCAGCGTGGCTGGCAGGTTCATGTGAGCGTGCGTCTCGTCGATCGCCAGGTGGGTGCCGTCGAGGGTGTCGCCGTAGACACGATAGGTGAACCGCGCGCGGGTATCGTGCCCGGTGATGGTCCAGTCGTGCAGGCCCGTCCGGGAAACAGTCGCCGGGCGACCCTGGGAATCAGAGGCCTCCACGCCGAAGATGTTCTTCGCGAACTCGTGCAGGGCATAGCGCCCCGGTGACGTCCGGCTCATGCGCACGAGGAGCGGACGACCGGCGGCGGATGGGAAGTCCGCGGTGACGAGCACGTACCGCCGGGTCGGCTCAGGGCAGGAGATCGTGTAGCGAATCTCGGACGCAGCAGCAGACGCCTCGGGTTGCGCGCCCGCCGGACCAGCCGCGCCCAGCAGGACGAGAAGGCTGAGTGCCGCAGAGACGAACCCCACGCGCGTCGCTAGCTGCCAGCCGGGACGGCGCGGGCTCGTCCGAAGCGGCGGGTGACGCGGTAGAGCACGTAGCCGACGACGACCATCACCAGCAGCATGAGCAGGGGCAGCGCAATGGCGAGGATCGACGTGAAGAGCGAGCCGACCCACTCGAGCGTGGCGAGCACGAAGTTGGCAGAGCCGCCCGTGAACGCCGTGCTCTTGAGTCGGAGCAGGGACGTGGAGCCGGCCACGAGACCTGCCGTGCCGCCCCCACCGACGATGGCGACGCCCCACTGCATCCAGGGAGGCAGCTCGCCAAGCACGGAGGCAGTGGCCACCATGCCCGCGATCGCCGCCGCTGGTGTGGCCACAGTATCGAGCAGGTTGTCGAACCAGGGGACGTAGTACGCGAGCACCTCGAGCGTGGTCGCGGTGCCGAGTGCCAGCAGGGCGGCGTTGCTCTGGAGCCACTCGAAGCCCGAGGCGAGCGGGATCACGCCGTAACGTGACGCGACCCCCAGCACCAGCAGGGGTACGAACACTCTGAGGCCTGCCGCCGCAGCCAGCCCGAGGCCAAGCCCGAGCGCCAGCAGGATGTGTGGGTAGCTCTCCATGGACGCCAAACCGCCTTGCGGCCGTTCGCGGATCCATCCACGGGACCCACCCGGCCACGAAGCGATTGTACCAGCGAATACAGTCCCGCCAGCTATCCGATCACAGCCCCGACGACCGATGA
>CAYLZN010000338.1:0-6285 GCA_964387935.1 uncultured Vicinamibacteraceae bacterium
ACGCGCCTCACCCCTCCCCCACTGTCTTCGGCTATGCCAGCGCGCTCCGGGAGGACGTGGCGCTGCGGGGATCGGCATGGCTCGCCGCCCCGCTCGCGCTGGCCGCGGGATGGCGCGCGGCGAGGAGCGTCGCCCGCCGGGCGCGCGCCACGGTCATGCACGGCCACTGGGTGATCCCCGGCGGCGCGACGGCGCTGGCGGCCGCCCCGGGCCTGCCGCTCGTCGTGAGTCTCCACGGTTCGGATGTCTATGTCGCCGGACGCCATGCCTCGGTGGGCCGCGTGGCGCGGGCGGTGTTTCGGAGGGCCGGGTGGGTGACGGCCTGCAGCGAGGATCTGCGGACGCGTGCACTGGCCCTGGGCGCCAGCGCCTCCCGCAGCAGCGTCGTGCCGTACGGCGTCGACACCGCCCGCTTCGCCCGCACCCCGGCGCTTCGGGCAACCGGTCGGAACAGCCTGGGCGTCGGCCAGGACGAGGTTGTGATCCTGGGGATCGGGCGCCTAGTCAGGAAGAAAGGCTTCGAGTACCTCGTGGATGCCGTGGCCCGGCTGGCCGCGGCGGGCCGCCCCGTCACGTTGGTCCTCGCGGGGGGAGGCGACCTCGACGCCGAGCTTCGGGAACGCGCACGCGCCGCGGGCATCGCCGCGCTCGTACGCTTTCCGGGCAACGTGCCTCACGACCAGGTGGCCGCAGTCCTGGCCGCCGCCGACATCGTCGTGGTGCCCTCGATTCGCGACGACGCAGGCAACGTGGACGGCCTGCCGAATGTCGTGCTCGAGGCCCTGGCGTCCGGCACGCCGCTCGTGGCCACGAGCGCCGGTGGCATCGGCGCCGTCGTTCGCGACCAGCGGACGGGCCTGCTCGTGGCCGAAAGGGATCCCGCGGCGCTCGCGTCGGCCATCGCGTCGCTGCTGGACGACCCCGCGCGGGCAGCGGCGATCGGAGAGGCGGCCCGGCACCAGGCCGCGGTGGCGTTCGGGTGGGATCGGGCAGCCGAGCGGTTCGAGCTGGCCTACAACCAGGCCGCCGAGAACCGTGGGTAGCCGTCTGGGGGCTTCAGACCTCCTGCGACGCGGCCTGGGTTCGCTTGCTGGGCCCGCGTCCGCCATGGTACCGTTTGCTGGTTTGCGATGCCGCCGAAGTCAGACTCCACGCCGCCCGGCCTGAGCGTGTTCTTCCCCGCGTACAACGACGGCGGCACCATTGCGAGCATGGTGGTCACGGCCCTGCTCACCGCACGCAAGCTCACACCCGACCACGAGGTCATCGTGGTCAACGACGGGAGTCGCGACCAGACGCCGCACATCCTCGACGAGCTGGCCCGCACGTATCCCCAGGTGAGGATCGTGCACCACGCGAGGAACCGCGGGTACGGGGGCGCGCTCCGGAGCGGCTTCGAACATGCGTCCAAGGAGTACGTCTTCTATACGGACGGCGACGCGCAGTACGACCCGGCCGAGTTGACGCTCCTGTGGGAACGTATGGCCGACGATGTCGACCTCGTCAACGGGTACAAGATCAGCCGCTCGGACCCGCTGCACCGGATCCTGATTGGCCGGATGTACCACCACACGGTGAAGACGCTGTTCGGCCTCAGGGTCCGCGACGTGGACTGCGATTTCCGCCTCATGCGCCGCAGCATCTTCGACAGGGTCCAGCTCACCCGCAGCTCCGGCGTGATCTGCCTGGAACTGATGAAGAAGATCCACGACGCGGGGTTCCGGATCGCCGAGGTGCCCGTGCACCACTTCCACCGGGCCTACGGCAAGTCGCAGTTCTTCAATTTCCGGCGCATCTTCAGGACCGGGGTGGACGTCATCCAGTTGTGGCAGGAACTCGTCGTCCGCAAGGAGCACCTGCGGGCCAACGGGCAGCCGGCGCACCCGTCGCCGGCCGGTGACCATCAGCCGCGCGCATGACCGACGCGTACAAGGCCTTCTACAGGGGTCGCCGGGTCATGGTGACCGGCGGGCTCGGCTTCATCGGCAGCAACCTGGCGCGACAGCTCGTGGCGCTCGGCGCCGACGTGCTGCTGCTCGACTCGCTCGTCCCCGAGTACGGCGGCAACCTGTTCAACATCGAGGGCGTGCAGGATCGACTTCGCGTGAACATCGGCGACGTCCGGCAGCAGAGCACGATGAACTACCTGGTACGGGACCGCGAGGTCATCTTCAATCTCGCTGGCCAGGTGAGCCACATCGACTCGATGCGGGACCCGTTCACCGACCTCGAGATCAACTGCCGCAGCCAGCTCACGCTGCTCGAGGCCTGCCGGCGCCACAACCCCGGCGCCAAGATCGTCTACGCAGGCACGAGGCAGGTGTATGGAAAGCCAGACTACCTGCCGGTGGACGAGCGGCATCTCGTCCGGCCGACCGATGTCAACGGCATCAACAAGATCGCGGGCGAGTACTACCACCTCGTCTACAACAACGTGTTCGGCGTGCGGGCCTGTTCGCTCCGCCTCACGAACGTGTACGGGCCGCGACAGCTCGTGAAGCACAACCGCCAGGGCTTCATCGGCTGGTTCATCCGGCTGGCGGTCGAGGACGGCGAGATCCAGATCTTCGGCGACGGCAGCCAGGTGCGCGACTTCGTCTTCGTCGACGATGCGGCCGACGCCTTCCTGCGTGCGGGCGCCTCCGAGGCGTGCAACGGCCTGGCGCTGAACGTCGGCGGCAACGAACCGATCAGCCACCGAGATCTCGTTGCGCTCCTCCTCGAGGTCGCGGGAAGCGGGCGCATGCGGCTGGTGGACTGGCCCGCCGAGAAACGCGCCATCGACATCGGCAGCTTCTACTCGGATTCCACGCGGTTCCGGGATCTCTCGGGCTGGACCCCCGCGGTGCCGCTCCGGGAAGGCCTGTCGCGGACGGTGCAGTACTATCGGCAGCACCTGGCGCACTACCTCGAACCCCAGGCGGCCGACGGAGGACTCTCGTGACGACTGCGGCCATTCCCTTCATGGACCTGCGTCCGGCCGAGGATGCACCCGCGATTGCGGACGCGATCAGGCGGGTGATCGAGCGTGGCTGGTTCGTCCTCGGCCCCGAAGTGGAAGCGTTCGAGCACGAGTTCGCCGCGGCCTGCGGCGCCTCGCACGCGGTGGGCGTCGCCACCGGGACCGACGCCATCGCGCTCATCTTCCGCGCGCTCGGCATCGGACCGGGCGACGAGGTCGTCACCACCCCCCTCTCGGCTGCCTACTCGGCGCTGGCCATCATGATGGCCGGCGCCCGGCCCGTCTTCGCCGACATCGACGACGACCGGCTGACCGTCGATCCCGCCGCCATCGAAGCGGTGATCACGCCCCGGACCCGCGCCATCATGCCGGTCCACCTCTACGGCCAGGCGGCCGACATGGAGGCGATCGGCGCGGTCGCGGCGCGCCACGGCCTGGTGATCGTGGAGGATTGCGCCCAGGCGCACCTGACCACGTGCCGCGGGCGAAGGGCCGGCACGCTGGGCGTGGCCGGCGCGTTCAGCTTCTATCCGACGAAGAACCTGGGCGCACTCGGGGATGGCGGCGCCGTCGTGACGTCGGACGCCGCGCTCGCCGATCGCCTGCGTCGCCTCCGCAACGGCGGGCAACGCACCAGGTATCACCACGACGAGTTCGGGGTGAACAGCCGGCTCGACGAGATCCAGGCGGCCATTCTGCGCGAGCGGCTCGGGTTCCTGCCGGCCTGGACGGAATCGCGCCGCGGACTGGCGAGGGTCTACCGCGAGGCGCTCGTCGGCGCGCCGGTGCGCGTGCCGCCGGAGCACGATCCCGGTCACGTCTATCACCTGTTTCCCGTGCGCTCGGCCCAGCGCGATGCGCTGCAGGCTTACCTCAAGGCGCACGGGATCGAAACGCTCATCCACTACCCGGTGCCCATTCCCAGGCAGCCCGCGCTCGCCTCCGAATCGCCGCGCGAGTGCCCCGTGGCGACACGCGCCTGCGCCGAAGTGCTCTCGCTGCCACTGCATCCCGGGTTGTCCCGAGACACGGCCCGCATCGTGGCTGACGCCATCCACCGCTTCGCGTCCACCGCAGGAGTGGTTGGCCGCGGCTGAGCGCGATGTGGACCACGCTCGCGGCGCTCGTCGTCGCCTTCCTGCCCGGCGCCGTGTGGCTCGCCACGCCGTGGGTGGAGCCCCGACGTCGGCAGGCGTTGTCGTGCGATGAGCAGGCCTTCTGGAGCGTGCTCCTGAGCGTGGCCTGGTCCTGCGGCGCGACGCTCGCGCTTGCGGCCTTGCGCGCATACAGCTTCCCGCGCCTGCTGATGGTCAACGTCGGCGCCATGGTCCTCGTCGCGGCGGCCGCGCGGTTCAGGCTGCGATGGCGCGCGAGCGCGCCGCTGTCCCTGCACGCGCTGGTGCCGGTGGCCGTCGTGCTGGCGGGCCTGTGGATGTACCTGCCGCCGTCGGAGTACGTGATGGGCGGCAAGGACCCCGGCACTTACATGAACCAGGGGGTCCAGATCGCACAGCGCGGCAGCCTGGTGATCGAAGACCCGGTCGTGGCGAGCGTGCCGCCGCCGTTCAGGGACCTCTTCTTTCCCTCTCACCAGAATCCGACGTACTACGGCCTGCGGTTCATGGGGTTCTTCATCCAGGACCCTGGCCGGGGCGCAGTCGTGGGGCAGTTTCCGCACCTCTTCCCGGCATCGATCGCGATCGGCTACGGCCTCAACGGGCTGAGCGGTGCCCGACAGGCCGTCGTGGCGTGGACCCTGCTGGGGCTCCTCGCCTGGTACTACCTGGGGGCGCGGCTCCTCGGCCGGACGCCGGCGGCTGTCGCAAGCGTCCTGCTCGCGATCAACGTGATCACGGTGTGGTTCGCGCGCTATCCCAACGCCGAGGTCGTCATGCTCGCGCTGCTCGGGGCCGCGCTGCTGGCCACGGCGCGGGCGGCGATCGACGCCGACCCCTTCTTCGCCCCCCTGGCGGGCATGCTGCTCGGCCTGTTGCTGTTCCTCCGCGTGGATGCCGTCCTCGCGGTGGCCGCCGTGGTGGCGGGTCTCGTGCTGGCCAGGGGCGATGGGCACCGGGTCGGCTGGCGCTTCTGGGCGGCGCTGCTGCCGCTGCTCGCCATGAGCGCGTGGTACCTGACGGGGCCGATGCGGGCGTACCTCGCGTATCCGGTCGTGTACGTGAGCCACCTGCCGTTGTGGGGCGTCGCCGCGCTGACCCTCGTGAGCCTCGCCACCGTGTCGGTGCTCCCCTGGCTGCTCAGCCGCCCGTCGATCGCGCCGATCGCGCGCCGGTGGATCCCCGCGACGTACGTCGTCGTGATTGTCGCACTCGCGGGCGTGGCGGCCTTCCGCCAGCCGGCCTTCCGCGTCGCCCCACACGATGCTGCCTCACTGCGCACCTTCGCGTGGTACATCACGGAGCCGGGCGTCCTGTTCGCAGTGCTCGGACTCGCCGTCGCTGCGACGACGCGGTTCTGGCGAGATCCGATGCTGTTTGCGACGATCGGGGTCTACGCCGGGTTCTTCTTCTACAAGATCCGGATCGTGCCGCAGCATTTCTGGATGACCCGTCGCTACCTGCCCGTGATCCTGCCGGCGGCCCTCCTCATGGTATCGGGGCTGGCCGCCTGGCTGGCGGGCCGCCTGCCCGGGACCGCACCGGCCGCCGAGCGTGTCGCCGCCGGGCATGCAGGCGGGTCAGGACGCCCACGCAGGGACCGCGCGGTCCGTGACGCGGCGATCGTGTGCGCACTCCTGCCGCTCGCACTGACCTTCTGGTCCGAGAGTCGGCCGGTACGGCGACACGTCGAATACGCCGGCCTGATCCCGCAGCTCGAGGCGATGGCGGGCCGCTTCGGCGACGAAGACCTCGTGATCGTCGAGTCGCGCAATGCGTCCGACCTGCACGTGCTGGCCCTGCCGCTGGCGTACATCTACGCGCGCAACGTGCTGGTGCTGGCGTCGCCGAAACCAGACAGGGCCGCGTTTGCGGAGTTCCTCGACTGGGCTCGACCCCGCTACCGCGAGATCTACTTCCTTGGAGGCGGCGGAACAGACCTCGTGTCGAAGCGCTACGGCCTCGAGACCGCCGGCGGCGACCGGTTCCAGGTCCCCGAGTACGCCTCGCCGGTCAATGCCTATCCCTCGGGCGTCCGTCACAAGGAGTTCGACTTCAGCCTCACGCGATTCGTGCCGCCGCGCCCGGCCACGGGCACCTTCTCCCTGGACGTCGGGACCAGCGACGATCTGATGGTGGTCCGGTTCCATGCAAAGGAACTGGACCGGTCGAACGGCATGACCTACCGTTGGAGCCGTGACGCCTCGT
>CAYLZN010000339.1:0-6231 GCA_964387935.1 uncultured Vicinamibacteraceae bacterium
GACACGCCCCTGCTCCGTTCGCACGCCGGTCACGGTGATCGCCGGCGGCGTGTTGTCGATGTCGAACGCATCGCTCTCGCGTTCTCCGGTCAGCGCCCGTTCCGGTGCGTTCGACGCCCCGTCGGAGGCCAGCACGCGAATCGTGTAGGTGCCGTCCGGCACCGAGGTCGTGTCCCACGTGAGGATCGGGTCCCAGAGCCCGCGGCGAAGCGGGATCCACGTGGTCTCACCTTGTCGCTTGTAGAACACATCATAGCGCAGACGGTCCCCGGGTTCGTCGTCGGCCTTCCAGACGAAGGCCTGAAGCCCCTTCTGGTAGAGCCGCCTGCCCAGCGGCGGTCCCGACGTGATGATGAGCGGCGGCGGCACCCCGCTCGGAAGTGGGGGCTTGGCTTCCGCCATGCCGCTGTCGTAGCCCGCGATCTCCGGATCGCCGGTCGGGAACGGCCGCGCGAAGGCAACCCCCGGCGGGTGCACGGTGATGCCGGTGACCGTGGGCCTGGCGTTGCGCGGGAGGTAGGCGACCGTGACGGACGTGAGGATGGGGGACGCGGTCTGGCCGCGCAGCACGGCCTTCAACTGCAGGTAGCGGGCCTTCGGACTCGTGATCGCATCGCCTTCCGAGGCGGTGTACGCCGCGGACCACGGGCTCCAGGTGTCGTCGGGGGTCCGTGTGTTGCCGGACCGTGTCAGCAACTGCACCGCCGTCCCGGCTGGCGTGAACGCGCGCCAGCGAATGGTGCCCCAGGCCGCGACGCTCGAGGCATCGCGCACGTCCGATTCGATCGTCCCTTCGGTGACGGTCGTGCGGGCCAGCGCGAACACCTTGCCCGGGTTCGACGTGGCGAAATGCAGGCGCCCGTCCGCGTGCCGGGCCAGAGACGTCACCTGCTGCGCCTCGGCGCGAGCCACCAGCGTCACCCGGATCGGGTCCCCGGCCAGGCGGAGCAGACGACCCTTGTTGCCGGTGGCGACGAGCACGCCGCCATCGGCCTCGGGCACGAGGTCGTAGGGCGTGTCGTCGAAGGCCTCCCAGAAGGTGTCCCACATGCCGTCCGGCGCGATGCGGTAGACGGCCCCCTTCGCCGTGTCCCGCCGTGGCTCCGGGCGGGCCGTCGGCAGCGCGGACCCGGTGGACCCGCCGGTCGGGACGTCGCCGATCGCAGTGATCGTGATCTCCGTGGACACCGTGGGGATGGGCGTGGGTGAAGAGAGGTCGGTGGGCGCCGGCCGCTCGGCGGGCCGGGTTTCGCCTGTGCCGCTGACGCCGATCGCATAGATGGTGCCCCTGGAATCCAGACGCAGCGCGCGCACCTCGGCAAACGGCGAATCCAGCAGCACGAACGCCTGTGCGCCACGGTCGATCCGCAGGACCTGCCCCGGCGACGACGTCGCGGCCAGCAGCCGTCCTTCCGCGTCCAGGGCCAGCGACGTGACGTTGGTAGCCTTGGTCTTGTAGAAGACCTCGCCCTTGCCGTCTGCGCTCACCCGGTAGATGGTGCCCTTCTCGCCGGTCGCCACGTACACGGTGCCATCACGGGTCACGGCGAGGGCCCAGATGTACTTCTCGCCCGGGTCGAAGAACTCCGACGAGGTGCCGTCGCGGGTGACCCGATAGACCTTGCCTTCCGGTGACGTCCCCGCGTAGAACCCTCCCCCGGGCGCAAGCGCAAGGGCGTGCACCTGGAGTTCGGCGGTGTCGAGCGCCGTGCTCAGGCCGCCGCTCGCGGCGAGGCGCAGGACCTTACCGTCGTTACCGGTGCCTGCGAGGAGGCTCCCGTCGCCGACGGGCAGCAACTGCCAGATGGCTGGTGCGGAGGCGTCGGCGGTCTGCTCGATGGCGGGTCCGAGCGTGAGGCGACCATCGGTGTCGATCGCCAACCCCCGCAGTTCGCCTTTCAGGAACTCGGCCTGACTGGCGGCCTGCCAGAAGGTTGGGGTGGCCGCTGACAGGGTCAGGACCGATCCAGCCACTGCCAGCGCGAGAACTCCAGGAACCGTACGTGTGCGCATCTCCAACGTGCTCCGTGACCGTCCGCGGTCAGCGCGGTTCGACCGTCAGGGTGAGGGTGCGGGATCCGACGACGACCTGCCCGACGCGAACATCCCATTCGCCGACCACAGCCTGACGGAGGGGGGCGAAGCGGCCGGCGTCCTGGCCGCTGTCGAGCACCCCGAGCACCGAGGGGGGCAACGAGGGCATCGGCTCGCCCTGGACGACCGCGCCGGGGCTCTGGGCGATCAGGCGGACGTAGAGGCGGTTGCTGCGGCGAGAGTCGTTGAACGCCCGGATCATCTGTCCCACGTTCTGGGCATCCTGGACCCGGCGCCATTCGCGTTGTTCCCATTGCGCCAGGCGCGCGCCGTCTGCCACCAGCAGTGTCAGCGGGCTGCGCGCAGACTGCGGAATCGGGACCGCCAGCGTCCGCACTTCGTCGTCGCCGCGCCAGGAGCGCGTGAGCATCTTGAGCGTGACGGAACTGCCGGCCCGGATCCGCGGGTCGTCCACCCAGATCCGCTCGAGCGTCGAGGTGCGCGGCTGCTCGGCGGCGCTGATCGTGACATCCACCCCCTCGATCTGCACCGGCGCCTTGTCGTTGCGGAGCAGCGCCGTCAGGGGCGTCGCCACGTAGGCGGCCGCGGGGATCGACGGCTGGTCGCCGGCAAACATGTCTTCGAGTGCGACCGGGTCGTAGCCCCTGACGCGCGCGCGGCCCTTGACCTCGAAGGTGGCGGCGCCGACTTCCCGTTCGTACGACTGCAGCACCGACAGGATTGACACGTAGGTCAGCAGGGGCGTGAACAGCTGATCGTCGGCGACGCGCAGGGTGAAACTGCGCTTCTGCCCACGGGCACCCTCCAGCGTGATGCCCATGGGAATCGTGTGGGGGCCCGCGCCGAGCCGGCCCGCGATGGCGGTGGATCGATCCTGTTCGAACGTCCCGATGACCTCGCCGAGCGACGACAGCTTGACCGACGAGAACAGGCTGGGGAGCACCGTGTGCACCCAGGCGCGCGTCATTGGAAAGGCCGTGGGGCCCAGGTTGTAGAACGGATGGCCGAAGGCGTAGACCAGGCCGTTGTCCACCGCGGTCACCGTACCTGTCGCCCCGAGGGCGAGATCCCCGCTGACCAGGCTGACGCCGACGGCGTCACCGGGCCGTAACGGTTCCGAAGCGGATTGCACCGTGCCGCCCGCGGACGCCGCCCCAGCGACGGGCACGAAGCCGGTGTCGCGGAAGAACGTCGCGAGGGTGGCGAGCGCGTCGGGACTCACGCCGCTGATGGCGAGGGGCGTCGCAATCGGTCGCAGTTGCGTGGACCAGCGGGCGAGGTCGTGGCCCGAGGCCTCGCGTACGTCCTCGCGCCGCCTCGCGAAGGCCGTTCCGGCAAATGCCTCGCGCAACGCGTCCTGCAGGCCTTCGTGAGAGACGGGCAGGCGGAGCGCGACCCGGGAGGCCGGCACCCGCGCCGGCGGCGGGCCGGCGATGTCGGTCATCTCCCCGATGGGGGTGATGCCCGCGATCGGTTCACGCGAAAACGAGCCGAGGGAATACGCCACGGCTCCGATCAGCCGTCCATCGATGTATACGGGGCTGCCACTCATGCCGGCGATCACACCCGACTGGGCGAGCGGTCCGCCCTCGAGGCGTGCCAGCACCAGGCTCCGCCTCGGGCCCAGGACGTTCTCCATGACCCCGAGGATGTGCGCCTTGAAGGGTTCCCTCGTCGTACCCGAAAACACCGTCCAGCCCTCGCCGACCATGCCGGCCCGGACCTCCGTCACGGGCATCGTCGGCGACTGCGCGCCCAGAGGGACGAGCGCCAGAAGGCCCGCGAGCGCCGCGCCGACGAGCGCGAGCCCGGGACCGGTCGCTCCGGCCTGCCGACCGCCAACCGATTGCCTGCAGACCCGCTGCACCTGCATCCACCTCGCCCTGTTGACCATGTACACCCGCTTTGATATCTTCTGCCGTTCATGCACTCCGCGTCTACAGTTGTCACGCGCGGGACCCGTCCACACGGGCGGCGTGTGTCGTACGGCGTCGCCTTTCGCTGGTGTCTGGCCTCGAGGCCGGAGGGGCGCATGCGCTGAGCGGCGGTGCAACGGAAGCTCCAAGGGCCTCTCCAGCCATGGCGTTGGAGAGGCTCTTTTCTTTTTGACGACATGACTCCTGTTTTGGTGTGTGAGAGCGTGCGGGCCGAGACGACGGCCCAGTTGGTGGCCGCCCGGGACGCGTGCCGCGTGGCTGACCTCGTTGAACTCCGCCTCGACGGGATGGCCTCGCCGGAGGTGGCACAGGCGCTGGCGGGTCGCCGGACACCCGTGGTGGTGACCTGCCGGGCCGGGTGGGAAGGCGGCGCCTGGACCGGCGACGAAACCACCCGCGAGCAGCTACTCGAGACCGCCCTCCGTGCCGGTGCGGAGTTCGTCGATGTCGAATGGCTGGCCCCGTGGCGGCCGGCCTTCGTCGAACGATGGCGCGAACGGGTGGTGCTGTCGTGGCACGACTTCGGGGGCGTCCCGGCTGACCTGGTGGCCCGAGTGAGGGACATGGCTCGTGCGGGCGCCGCCGTCGTCAAGGTCGCCGTCGCCGTGCGGCGACTTCGGGACCTCGACGCGCTGCTCACGCTGCGCCGCGAACTGCCGCAGGACCAGCGCCTGGTGATCATCGGCATGGGGGAGCCCGGCCTGCTCAGTCGTCTTGTCCCTCAACGGTTCGGGAGTGCGTGGACCTACGCCGGTGCCGGAATCGCGCCAGGACAGGTGCCGGCGGACCGACTCGTGCACGAGTTCCGTGTACGGGCCCTCGGCGCACGGACGATGCTGTTGGGGGTCGTCGGGAATCCCATCAGCCATTCCGTGTCGCCGGCCCTCCACAACGCGGCGCTCGCCGCACGCGGGACCGACGCCGTCTACGTCCCCTTTGCGGCCGACGACTTCGAGGATTTCGCCTGGGCCGCCGCGGCCTTCGACGTTGCCGGCGTCAGCGTGACCGCGCCGTTCAAGGACCAGGCCTTCGAGGCAGCCACGCGTGCCGACGCGGTGGCGACCGCGCTCCGGACCGCGAACACGCTGCGCCGCGAGGCCGACGGACAGTGGGCGGCCCGCAACACGGACGTGGACGGCTTTCTGGCGCCCCTGAGTGCCGTGTCGCTTCCCGGCTGGCGGGCGGCGGTGCTGGGCGCCGGCGGCGCGGCGAAGGCGGTGGTGGCCGCACTCCGATCCAGGGGCGTGGCGTCCACGGTCTACGCCAGGCGGACCGAAGTCGCGGCCGCACTGGCCGCCCAGTTGGACGCGGAGGCCGGCCCGTGGCCTCCGGTCCCCGGCTCCTGGGACCTCCTGGTCAACGCGACCCCGGTCGGCACCTGGCCCGACAGCGAGGCCTCGCCGCTCGAGGCATCGATCGTGCATGGGCCTCTCGTGTACGACCTGGTCTACAACCCGCCGCGGACGGCGCTCCTGCGTGCCGCCGAGGCCAACGGGTGCCGGGTCATCCGGGGCCTGGAGATGCTCGTCCACCAGGCCGCGCAGCAGTTCGAGTGGTGGACGGGACAGCCGGCTCCGGTGGCGACGATGCGCGAGGCCGCGACGGCCCGACTCGAGGCGTTCCGAGGGGAGCTGTCCCGATGAGGGGGCGATGAAGCACACGACGTTCGAGCAGTTCGTCGATCTCGCGCAGCGCGGCACGTTCGTCCCGGTCTACAAGGAGCTGGTCGCGGACCTCCTCACGCCCGTGTCGGCGTTCCTCAAGATCGCGGAGCACAGCGACTACGCGTTCCTCCTGGAGAGCGTGGAAGGCGGAGAACAGGTCGCGCGCTATTCCTTCCTCGGGAAGGACCCCTTCCTCGTGCTCCGATCGCGGGCGGGGAAGGCCGAGGTCGAGCGTGAAGGCCGGGTCGAGGCCACCGACGAGCCCTTCGTCGAGGCACTGCGCCGTCTGATGTCCGAGTATCGCTCGCCGTACGTGCCGGAGCTGCCGCGGTTCACCGGCGGCGCCGTCGGGTTCTTCGGGTACGAGGCGTCGCCCTGGTTCGAGCCCGCGCTGGCCCCGACGTGGGAACGCTACGGCCCCGCCGATGGCGAGGGTGCCGGCTTCATGCTGTTCGACACGGTGCTCGCGTTCGACCACGTGAAGCACCGGATCCTGATCATCGCCAACGCGCGAATCACGCCGGACGAAGACCTGGAGGCGCTCTACCAGTTCGCCTGCGCCCGCATCCGCTTCC
>CAYLZN010000340.1:0-6211 GCA_964387935.1 uncultured Vicinamibacteraceae bacterium
CCTCGAAGATGCACGCGGCGATGACGGGCTCCATCACGTTGAGCTGCAGCTGCCCGGCCTCTGCTGCCATCGTGACCGTGAGGTCGCTGCCGATGACGCGGTAGCAGACCTGGTTGACGACTTCGGGGATGACGGGATTCACCTTGCCCGGCATGATCGAGGACCCGGGCTGTTTCGCCGGCAGGTTGATCTCGCGCAGGCCGCAGCGCGGACCGGAGGAGAGCAGCCGGAGATCGTTGCAGACCTTGGACAGCTTGATGGCGAGGCTCTTCATGCAGGAGGAGTAGAGCACGTAGGCTTGCGTGTCCTGCGTGGCTTCGATGAGGTCGTCGGCGAGGTGCATCGGGAATCCCGTGATGCGGGCGAGGTGCTCGGTGCACTTCCCGGCGTAGCCCGCGGGCGCGTTCAGTCCCGTGCCGATGGCTGTCGCTCCCATGTTGTGCTCGCTGAGCACGTGCGTCATGGCAGTGAGCGCCTTCAGTTCGCCGGCCAGCGTCTCGGCGAAGGCCGCGAACTCCTGGCCCAGGGTCATCGGTACCGCGTCCTGCAGTTGCGTGCGGCCCATCTTGACGATGCTGGCGAACTCGCGCCCCTTGGTGCGGAACGAGGCGATCAACTCCTCCATCGCGGCGATGAGCCGCACGTTGCCGAGCGCCATGCCGACATGCAGCGCGGTGGGATACGCGTCGTTGGTGGACTGGGAGCCGTTGACGTGGTCGTGCGGGCTGCAGAACTGGTACTCACCCTTCCGGTGTCCCATCAACTCGAGCGCCCGGTTGGCGATCACCTCGTTGGCGTTCATGTTCGTCGAGGTGCCGGCGCCTCCCTGGAAGACGTCGAGTCTGAACTGGTCGTGCAGCCTGCCCTCGATGATTTCCTGGCAGGCGCCTTCGATGCCTGCGAGGATGTCCTTGCTGAACTGCCCGCACTCGAAGTTGGCGCGGGCGGCCGCCAGCTTAACCATCGCCAGGGCGCGAATCAGGTCCGGGTAGAGGCGCAGCTCGATGCCGGAGATGTGGAAGTTCTCGAGGGCGCGCGCCGTCTGGACGCCGTAGTAGGCGTCCGCCGGCACCGGCTTCTCACCCAGGAGGTCGTGTTCGATGCGCTGTTGGGACATGGGGTTCTGCTCCTCGAGGGCCAATGGGGCGACCGGGTGGTGGGGGAGCTTCGACTGGTACACCCCTCGCAGATTGACGAAGGGGCACGTTCAGTGCCACTGTCGGGGCGGACGCGTCATCGCTGCAAATCTATGACGGCCGATGGGTTAGGTCAACCGACCAGGACGCGCACGCGACCCGCGCCCGGTGAGCCCTCCGGAATAGCAGAGGGCCTCCGGCGGGGAGGATCGCGGGGGGCGAGGTGAGCGATGGGTGAACAGTCTTCGAACCAGGCAGGCGCAGTTCACGCGGAGCCGCAGGAACGGACCGGGCTCGATGCCGCGTCGCTGAGGAAAGGCCTCACCGACCACCTGCGCTACTCGCTGGGCCGGTTGCCCGGCGTGGCCACCACGCACGACTACTACGTGGCCCTCGCCCTGGCCGTGCGGGACCGGCTCCAGCATCGCTGGGCGAGCACGGCCCGGACGTACGCCCAGCACGAGGTGCGGATCGCCTGCTACCTGTCGGCCGAGTTCCTGCTCGGGCCGCATCTGGGCAACAACCTGGTGAATCTCGGGATCGAGGACGCCACGCGAGAGGCGGTCTCCAGCCTGGGCCTCGACCTCGACGCGCTGCTGGCGGAGGAAGAGGAGCCGGGACTTGGCAATGGCGGCCTCGGCCGGCTCGCCGCCTGCTACATGGACTCGGCCGCCACGCTGGAGCGACCGGCGATCGGCTACGGCATCCGTTACGAGTTCGGTATCTTCGACCAGGAGATCCGCGACGGCTGGCAGGTGGAGGTCACCGACAAGTGGCTGCGGCGCGGAAACCCCTGGGAGATCGCGAAGCCGGAGATCGCCTACCACGTGAACTGGGGGGGCCACACCGAGCACTGGCAGGACGAGCAGGGGCGGTACCGGGTCCGCTGGGTCCCGTACCGCGTCGTCAAAGGCACCGCCTACGACACGCCCATCCAGGGTTATCGCGTGAACACCTGCAACACGCTGCGACTGTGGAGCGCGGAAGCCGTCGAGTCGTTCGACTTCCAGGCGTTCAACACGGGCGACTACTACGAGGCCGTCGACGACAAGGTGCTGTCGGAGACCATCACGAAGGTGCTGTATCCGAACGACGACCCGGAGGTCGGCAAGCGGCTCCGGCTGATGCAGCAGTACTTCTTCGTGTCCTGCTCCTTGCAGGACATGCTGCGGTTGTGTACCGCCGCCGAGGAACCGGTCCGCAGATTCTCGAAGCACTTCGCGGTGCAGCTCAACGACACGCATCCGAGCATCGCTGTTGCCGAACTGATGCGGCTGCTCCTGGACGAGCACCTGCTGGCCTGGGAGGACGCGTGGGACGTCACCGTCGGCACCTTCGGCTACACGAACCACACGTTGCTGCCGGAGGCCCTCGAAACCTGGCCGCTGCCGATGTTCGCCGAGCACCTGCCCCGGCACCTCGAGATCATCTACGAGATCAATCGACGCTTCCTCGATGACGTGCGGCAGCGCTTCCCGGGCGATGAGGCGCGCGTGTCGCGGATGTCCCTCATTGGCGAAGAGGGCGGCAAGCGCGTCCGCATGGCGCACCTTGCCACCGTGGGCAGTCATGCCGTCAACGGCGTGGCGGCGCTTCACACCGAGCTGCTCAAGGGCAGCGTGCTGCGGGACTTCCACGAGATGTTCCCGGAGCGCTTCAGCAACAAGACCAACGGCGTGACGCCCCGCCGCTTCGTGGCGCTGTCGAACCCGGGGCTGCGCGAGCTGATCACGCGCACGATTGGCGACCGGTGGCTCTCGCACCTGGACGAACTGGGGCAGCTCGAGCGATTCGCGGACGACGCGGCGTTCCAGGAGGAGTGGCGGGCGGTGAAGCGGGCCAACAAGCGGCGCCTCGCCGAGTACGTGCGTGCGGCGACCGGGGTGACGCTCGACCCGGCCTGGCTCTTCGACGTGCAGGTCAAACGGATTCACGAGTACAAGCGCCAGCATCTCGACGCGTTGTACATCGCCACGCTCTACCGGCGGCTGAAGGAGCATCCACGGGTGGACCTGCCGCCACGCGCCTTCATCTTCGGGGGCAAGGCGGCGCCCGGCTACTTCCTCGCGAAGCGCATGATCCGGTTCATCACGGCGCTGGCCGAGACCATCAACGGCGACCCGGAGGTCAACGACCGCCTGCGCGTGGTGTTCATCCCGAACTTCAACGTGCAGAACGCGCACCTCATCTACCCGGCGGCGGACCTGTCCGAGCAGATTTCGACGGCCGGCAAGGAGGCGTCGGGCACGGGCAACATGAAGTTCATGATGAACGGGGCGCTCACCATCGGCACGCTCGACGGGGCGAATGTCGAGATCCGCGAGGAGGTCGGCGAAGAGAACTTCTTCCTCTTCGGCCTCACGGCAGGCGAAGTGGCCGAGGTGCGCCGTGGGGGCTACCGGCCGTCGGAGGTGGTGCAGGGAAGCGCCGAACTGCGGGCCGTGCTGGATCTCCTGGCGTCCGGCGCGTTCACCCGCGGTGACCGGGAGGTGCTGCGGCCGCTCGTCGACAACCTGCTCGGCACGGATCCGTTCCTGGTCCTGGCAGACTACGCCGCCTACGTGCGATGCCAGGAGCAGGTGAGTGCGGCGTGGCGGGAGCCGCAGCGCTGGACGCGGATGTCGATCCTCAACACGGCCCGATCGGGAAAGTTCTCGTCCGACCGGGCGATCGTCGAGTACTGCGACGAGATCTGGCACGTCCCTCCCGTCACCGTCAGCCTCGACTGAGGGCGGGCCAATGGTCCGGTATCCCACACGCCCCGGGACGCGGTTTCCCGCGGGCGCCACCCCGCAGCCCGAGGGCGTGAACTTCTGCGTGTTCGGGCGGCATGCCACCCGCGTCGAGCTGTTGCTCTATGCGGACGCGGACAGCGCGGAGCCGTTCCAGATCGTCCCGCTGTCGGCCGATCAGCACCGCTCGTACTTCTTCTGGCACGTCTTCGTCGTGGGGCTCCCGCTGCGGACCTGGTACACCTGGCGCCTCGACGGCCTGGAGATCGTGGATCCGTGGGCGCTCGCGGTCAGCGACGTGCGGTGGCGCAGGCGGGCGGTCGCGGGCGGGCCCGACGGCCCGCATGACACCATCCGCGCGGCCGTGACGGCCCCACCTCCGTTGCGGCCCGAGCCGCGGGTCCCGCGGAGCCTGGAGGGCGCCGTCATCTACGAGCTGCACGTCGGCGGCTTCACGCAGCACCCGTCGAGCGGCGTGGCCCACCCGGGAACCTTTGCGGGACTGATCGAGAAGATCCCGTATCTGCGCGATCTGGGGATTACCCACGTGGAGCTACTGCCCGTGATGGCCTTCGACGAGCAGAACGTGCCGCCGGCCGTGGCCGCGCGGGGTTTGCGCAACTACTGGGGATACAGCCCGCACAGCTTCTTCAGCCCGCATCCGCGCTACTGCCTCGAGCCTGTCCAGGGCCCGCACGAAGTCCGGGCGCTCGTGGACGCCCTGCACGAGGCCAACATCGGCGTGCTCCTCGACGTCGTCTTCAATCACACCGCAGAAGGCGGCGAGGATGGGCCCGTGATCAACTTCAAGGGCCTCGGGGGCGACACCTTCTACCACGTCGATCGCGTCGACCGGCGTCGCTTCCGCGACTACACGGGCTGCGGCAACACGGTGAACTGCAATCACCCGCTCGTCACCGCATTCATCCGTCGCAGCCTGGAGTCCTGGGCGGCGCTGGGCGTGGACGGGTTCCGCTTCGATCTGGCGAGCGTGTTCGCGCGCGATCAGTCCGGCGCCCTGATGGACGACCCGCCGTTGCCGTGGGCCATCGAATCGTCTCCATCTCTCGCGCGCATGGCGCTGATTGCCGAAGCGTGGGACGCGGGCGGCCTCTATCAGGTCGGTGCGTTTCCCGGAATGGCCTGGGCGGAATGGAATGGTCGCTACCGCGATGCCGTCCGTCGCTTCGTGCGCGGCGAGCCCGGCCTGGTCGGCGAGGTGGCGACCCGCATCGCGGGCAGTGCGGACATGTATGCGGGCGGTGGCCGCCTGCCCTGCAACAGCATCAACTTCATCACCTGCCACGATGGCTTCACGCTGCACGATCTGGTGAGCTACGACACCAAGCACAACTGGGCGAACGGTGAGCACAACCAGGACGGGACGAATGATCATCTGAGCTGGAACTGCGGGCACGAGGGCGAGACGTCCGATCCGGCCATCCTGGCACGTCGGTCCCGCCAGGCGAAGAACATGCTGGCCATCCTGCTGCTGTCCCGCGGCGTGCCGATGCTGCTGGCGGGCGACGAGGTGCTCCGGAGCCAGGGCGGCAACAACAACGGGTGGTGCCAGGACAACCAGGTGTCCTGGTTCGACTGGACGCTCACGGAGCGGAATCACGACATGCGTCGCTTTGCTCGCGAGATGATTGCGCTCCGCCGCCGCCATCCGAGCCTGATCGCGAACCGGTTCTTCACGGGGACCCCGGCGCGCGAAGGCGGCCTGCCCGACATCACCTGGCACGGCGTCCGCCTCGAGGAGCCTCCCTGGCACGACCCGCACGCCCGCGTCCTGCGGTTCACGGTGGCCGCCGTCGACCCGGACGAAGAACATCTCCATGTCGTGCTCAACATGGCAGACGAGCCGGCGAAGGTCTTACTGCCCGCAGCCGGTGACCGTTCATGGTCACTGGCCGTGGACACGGCGCAGTCCGCTCCAGAGGACATCGTGCCCCGGGAGCAACAGAGGCCGCATGCGGCTCCCTCGTACGCCGTCACGGCACGAAGTGTGGTCGTGTTCGAAGCTCGACCGCAGGGGACCTCGATCGCGTGAGGTATCATCCTTCGGTTCTGAAGCACAGAGAACCCAAGGAGGCATTCAAGTGAAGCATTCAACGCTGTCCGCACTCATCGTCGTCGCACTCGTTCTGGGAGGTGGCGTTGCCTTCGCCCAGGCCACGCAGGCGCCGGCCACCCCGGAACAGGTCCTCGAGCAGCTCCGCAAGGACGCCCGTACGGAAGCCAACGCGATCATCGGGAGCTACATGAAGTTCTCGAGCGACGAGGCGGCCAAGTTCTGGCCGCTCTACAAGCCCTATGAGGAGCGGCGCAAGGCACTCATCG
>CAYLZN010000341.1:0-6202 GCA_964387935.1 uncultured Vicinamibacteraceae bacterium
CGACGCCGGACCGACGGTGGCCAGTCCCCGCGCGACGCCGGCGCCGACGGCGCCTCGCTCCCGCAGGACGAGGGCGGCGAGCCGCCCTCCCCAGAGTCGGACACGGATCGGTGAAGCTCGCGGTCGTCGTCCAGCGCTACGGCGCCGACATCAACGGCGGCGCCGAACTGCACGCCCGCTACATCGCCGAGCGACTTCGCGGGCATCACGAGGTGGAGGTCCTGACCACCTGCGCGGTCGATTACGTGACCTGGCGTAACGACCGGGCGGCGGGCACCGAGACCGTCAACGGCCTCACGGTCCGCCGGTTTCCCGTGGCACGCGAGCGTGTCCCGGAGGATTTCGGGCGCCGGTCGACGCTCGTGTTCGACCACGAGCACTCCGTGGCCGACGAACTCGCGTGGCTCGACAGCGAGGGGCCCGCCAGCCCGGCGCTCGTGCGCTTCCTCCGCGATCACGAGTCGTCGTACGACTATTTCCTGTTCTTCAGCTTCCGGTACCACCACGCATACCACGGCGCGAGGGCCGTGGCCCGCCGGGCGCTGCTCGTGCCGACGGCGGAGCGCGATCCGGCCGTGGGCGTGCGCATCTTCGCGCCGATCTTCCGGGGCGTGCGCGCGATCATGTACAACTCGTTCGAGGAGCGCCGCATGATCCAGGCGGTCGCCGGCACGCGCGACACGCCGGGTGTGGTGGTGGGCGTCGGCTCGGAGATCCCGGGATCGACCGATCCGGATCGGTTCCGCCGGGCCTTCGGCCTGCGCGGGCCGCTGGTGATCTACGTGGGCCGCATCGACGAGAACAAGGGGTGCCCGGAGCTCTTCACCTTCTTTCAGCACTATGTGAGGATCCGGCGCAGCGCCCTGACGCTGGTGCTCATCGGCAACTCGATCCTGAAGGTCCCGGACCATCCGCAGATCAGGCACCTCGGGTTCCTGCCGGACCGGGACAAGTTCGATGGCATCGCGGCGGCCGAGGCCCTGATCATGCCCTCCTATTTCGAGAGCCTCTCGATGGTGGCGCTCGAGGCGTGGGCGCTCGGCCGGCCCGTGATCGCGAACGGACACTGCGAAGTCCTGCGGGGCCAGTGCATCCGCAGCAACGCCGGCCTGTACTACGAGACGTTCGAGGAGTTCGCGGCCACGCTCGACATGCTGGAGAGCCACCGCGCCCTGAAGGCCGCGCTGGGCCTCAACGGCCGCGCGTACTTCGCGCGTCACTACGCGTGGCCCGTCATCGAGCGCAAATACCTGGACATGCTCGAACTCCTCAGGCGCCAGGAGCACGACGGCGCTCCCCTGCCCGCCCTCGAGGCCATGCCCGGCTGGTTCGCCCGGCGGCGCCGCAACGTTCCGCCCGCCCGCGACGTCCTCGCGGGTCTTCCGGAGGGCCCGGTGCTGCCGTCGAAATCGACCCAGTCCCGTCCGTCGAGGCGTGCGTCGTGATGGCACCGGCTCGACCGCAGGTCCACCAGGTGCTGGCCACGCTCGGCTACGGCGACGCCATTGGCCACGAGGTCCTGGGCATCCAGCGCGTGCTGCGTCGCGCCGGGTACGCATCCGACATCTTCGTCGAGACGGCCGACTACCGGCTCGAGCACCTGACGCGCGACTACCGGGATCTCGTCGGGATCAGTCACCCGGACAACGTCCTCGTGCATCACTTCTCGATTGGATCGCGCGCCTCGCGCGTCGCCTACGCGCTGCCCGACAGGATGGCGCTGGTCTACCACAACATCACGCCCCCCGAGTACTTCGTGGGCGTGCATCCCGTGCTGGTGCAGCAGTGCTTCATGGGCCGCCGGGAGCTGCGGGCCTACGTGCGGCGCGTGCTGCTGGCCCTCGGCGATTCCGAGTACAACCGCCAGGAACTCGAGAGCGCCGGGTTCCCCCGCACCGGCGTCCTGCCGGTCGTCCCGGACTTCTCCCACCTCGACGGCCCGAAGGACCCCTTCGTGGCGGAGCAGTTCGACGATGCGTGGACGAACGTCGCGTTTGTCGGACGGGTGATCCCGAACAAGAAGTTCGAGGATCTGATCCGGATCTTCCACGCCTACAAGACCCGCTACAACCCGTATTCCCGGCTGCTGCTCGTGGGCTCGTTCGCCGGGTTCGACCTCTATTTCGCGATGCTGCAGGATCTCGTCGCGCGCCTCCGCACGCCGGACGTGTACTTCCTCGGTCACGTGCGGAACGAGGAACTGCGGGCCCTGTACGACGTGGTGGACGTCTTCCTCTGCGCCAGCGAGCACGAAGGGTTCTGCGTCCCGCTCATCGAGTCGTTCTACAAGCGGATTCCCGTCATCGCGTACGCCGCGTCGGCTGTGCCCGCCACCATGGACGGCGGGGGGCTGCTGTACACGACGAAGGACCCGTTCGAGGTCGCCCATCTCATCGATGCGATCGTCCGGGACCCTGACCTCGAGGACCGCATCGTTCGCGCACAGGACGCGGCGCTCGACCGGCTCCGGGCCAGGGACTTCGAACGGACCCTGCTCGGATTCGTCGAGCAGGTCCGCGAGCTGCCCGCGCCTGCACATCCGGTGGCCGACGTCTGGGACCAGTATCGCCTCGTCGAGCAACTGGCTGAACTGCGCCGGGGACGTCCGGCAGCCTTCCGGGCGCTGCCCGAAGAGCCGGCGGGCACCGGCGTGGGGGACCCAGAGGGCACACCATGATCGTTCACCAGTGGGTGCCTGCGGCACACAAGGGGGACGCCATCGGCGACAGCGCCCGTCAGGTGCGGACCCTGCTGCGGGAACTCGGGCACGAGTCCGAGCTGTTTGCGGCGACGATCGACGACGAGCTGCGCGGCGACGTCCGGCCGGTGGGCGACCCGGCGGCCCGGGGCGGGGACATCACCATCTTCCACTACGCCCTCCCGTCCTCACTCACGGCGGAGTTCGCGCGGTTGCCCGGCGGGCGCGTGCTGCAGTACCACAACATCACGCCCGCCCACTTCTTCGCGCCGTTCTCTCCGATGATGTTCCGGCTGGCGGTCCTCGGGCGTCGCGAGCTCGCCTCTCTGGTCGGCCACGTGGACCTGGCCCTCGGAGACTCGGAGTACAACCGCCAGGAGCTCCACGATCTCGGCTTCGCGCCCACCGGCGTGTGCCCGATCGCCGTGGACACCGACAGGCTCACGTCGGCCCCGCGACAGCCGGGGCTCGAGCACGCGCTCCGCGATGGCCTCGACAACTTCCTGTTCGTCGGCCGCATCGCCCCGAACAAGAGGATCGAGGATCACATCCGGCTGGGGGAGTTCTACAAGCGGTACGTCGATCTCGACTACCGCTTCGTCTTCGTCGGCAAGACCGATGCGGTGCCCTCCTACTACGCGACCATTCGCGCGCTCATGCTCGAGTACCGGATGCCGCCGGACCGCTTCTTGTTCACCGGTCCTGTCCCCGACGCGGACCTCGCCACGTACTACCGGACGGCGTCGGTCTACCTGTCGCTGAGCGAGCACGAGGGGTTCTGCGTCCCGCTGGTCGAGGCCATGACCATGGACGTGCCCGTCCTCGCGTATGCTGCAGGAGCGGTGCCCGAGACGCTCGGCGGGGCCGGGCTCCTCTTCAGCCCCAAGGACCTGGAGTACGCCGCGGAGGCGCTTGCGGCGCTCGCCCGCGACGAGCCCCTGCGGGCGCGGGTCATCGAGGGACAGCGGGCGCGCCGACGGGAGTTCGGCCGCACGCAGCTCGTGAACGGCATCACCAGGCTCCTGGAGCCCTTCGCATGAGAGTAGCCTTCATCGTCCAGCGCTACGGCACGGAGATCCTCGGCGGGTCCGAGTACCACTGCCGGCTGGTGGCCGAGCGCCTTGCGGATCGCCACGAGGTGGACGTGCTGACCACCTGCGCGCGCGACTACATCACCTGGAAGAACGAGTATCCCGAGGGCATGGACCGGATTCGCGGGGTCAACGTGCGCCGCTTCGCGACGAGCGAGCCCCGCGACATCGACGAGTTCAACCGCTACTCGGACTGGATCTTCCACTACTCCCACACGGCCGACGACGAGCTCACGTGGCTCCGGAAACAGGGCCCGTGGGCGCCGGGACTGCTGGAGTATCTCGAGCGCCACCAGCAGCAGTACGACGTCCTCATCTTCTTCACCTACCTCTACGCCCCGACGGTCCTCGGCCTGAAGATCGCCCCGCACAAGAGCCTGCTGGTGCCGACGGCGCACGACGAGCCGGCCATCCGGCTGGATCTGTATCGCGGCGTGTTCGGCGCCCCCGCAGCCATCGCCTACAACACCGAGGTCGAGCGGCGCTTCCTGCGGGAGACGTTCGACATCCAGGGCGTGGCGGAAGAGGTCGTCGGGTGCGGCGTGGAGCTGCCCGAAGCGATCGGGCGGACCCCGGTCTCGAACGACGACCAGCCGCACGGGCTCGAGGTCAATCGCGACGAGGACGCGGAGCGCGACGCGGCGGCCGAAGAGATCGAGCAGGGACGGTTCCGGGTCGGCGGGCGTGGCACGGTTTTCCGGCGACGACATCGCCTGCCGGAGTCGTTCGTGCTCTACGGCGGGCGCATCGATCCCGGAAAGGGCTGCGAACAGCTCATCGAGTACTTCAGCACCTTCGTCGCGGGGGGTGGGGATGCCACGCTCGTGCTGATGGGCGTCAAGTTCATGCCCATCCCGCAGGAGCCCTGGCTGCGGTTCGCGGGCCTGCTGTCCGAACAGGAACGGCTCCACGCCCTCGAGGCCGCCACCGTCGTCGCCGTGCCCTCCCCCTTCGAGAGCCTGTCGCTCCTGGCGCTCGAGGCGTTCTCCGTGGGCACGCCGGTCCTGGCCAGCGCGCGGAGCGAGGTGCTGGTCGATCACTGCCATCGCAGCAACGCGGGACTCTACTACGGCGACCGCGACGAGTTCGTGGAGACGTTGAGCCTGCTGATGGCCGACGTGCGCCTCCGTCGTACCCTGGGCCGGAACGGGCGCGAGTACGTGCGGAAGCACTACCGCTGGGACATCATCCTGAGCAAGTACGACCGGCTGATGTCTAGGATCCGCTCCCGGTAGGCCTGGGACCGGCCGCGCCGCCTCCGTCAGCGGCGCCGCCTTCGGCGGGGTCGGCCGCCTCCGACGCAACCCCGACGTCGCTGCCGCCCGCGGACGGCCGCCGCGGCCGGCGGGGCCGGATATCGTACCGCTTGATCATCTCGTTGAGCGTCGTCGGCGTGATGTGGAGCAGCTCCGCCGCGCGCTTCTGCACGCCGCCCGCGGCCTCGAGCGTGGATTCGATCAGGCGCCGCTCGAAGTCGCCGATGACCTCCTTCAGGGGGATGCCCTCGGGAGGCAGCGTGATGTGCGGGATCTGGAACGGACGCGTCGCGCGCACGTGCTCGGGCACGAGATCCGGGCCGATCGAATCGCCGGAACACAGAACGACCGCCCGCTCGATCACGTTCTCGAGCTCGCGGACGTTGCCGGGCCAGTCGTACTCCGCCAGCAAGTCGAGGGCCTCCGGCGTGAGTTCCAGACCGGCCTTGTTGTTCTCCTCGCCGTACTTGTCGAGGAAGTGCTGCGCGAGGATCGGGATGTCGTCCTTCCGATCGCGAAGGGGGGGCAGCGTGATCGTGATGACGTGGAGCCGGTAGTACAGGTCCTCCCGGAACCGGCCTTCCTCCATCATCCGTTTCAGGTCCACGTTCGTGGCGGCGATGATGCGGACGTCGACCTTGATGTTCTCCACGCCGCCCAGGCGCATGAACTCGCGCTCCTGGATCACGCGAAGGAGCTTGCCCTGGGTCTCGAGCGGCACGTTGCCGATCTCGTCGAAGAAGATGCTGCCCTTGTCCGCGATCTCGAACAGCCCCTTTTTCGGGTACACGGCGCCGGTGAATGCGCCCTTGACGTGGCCGAAGAGGTTCGACTCCAGCAGGTCCGGCGGCAGGCTGCCCGAGTTGACCGTGACGAACGGCCGATCGGCGCGCGTCGAGTTGGTGTGCAGCGCCCGCGCGACGAGCTCCTTGCCGGTGCCGCTCTCGCCGTACACGAGGATCGTCGATCGGCTCGGGGCGGCCTGGATGACGAGGTCGAACACCTGGCGCATCCGGGGGCTGCGTCCGATGATGTTGCCGAAGCGGGCGGTGCCGGCCTGCAGGTTCTGCTTGAGGGTCTTGTTCTCGCTGACGAGCCGGCTGCGCTCGACGGCGTTGCGCAGCACGACCAGCACCTCGTCGTTCTTGAAGGGCTTG
>CAYLZN010000342.1:0-6195 GCA_964387935.1 uncultured Vicinamibacteraceae bacterium
CGCGGCGGACGTGTCTGCGGGGGCCGTCGGCGACAGCAGGGCTGGCGGCAGGTGGTCGACGTCGATCACCTCGCCCGGCGCGATGATGGTCGCGCGCTCGACGACGTTGCGGAGTTCACGCACGTTGCCGGGCCAGTCGTACTCGAGGAGGACGCGCAGGGCCGGGGCGGCGATCAGGCGCACGTTCTTCCCGTTACGCTCGCTGAACTCCTGCACGAACGCCTGGGCCAGCAGTTCGACGTCCTCTCGCCGTTCGCGCAGGGGCGGCAGCTCGATGGGGAACACGTTCAGGCGGGAGTAGAGGTCCTCACGCAGCTTGCCCGACTGCGCCGCCTCGGCGGGGTTCACGTTGGTGGCCGCGAGCACGCGGACGTCCACGGTGAGTTCCTGCCGGCCGCCGACCCGCCGAAATGCCCGCTCCTGGAGGACCCGCAGGAGCTTCACCTGCGTCGTCGGGGTCATCTCGGCGATCTCGTCGAGGAACAGCGTGCCGCGATGCGCGAGCTCGAAGCAGCCGAGCCGTCGGTCGATGGCGCCCGTGAAGGCGCCTTTTTCGTGGCCGAAGATCTCGCTCTCGAGCAGCGTCTCGGGAATGGCCGCGCAGTTCAGCGGGACGTACGGCTGCGAGGCCCGCGGGCTGAGCTGATGGATGGTCTGCGCGACCAGTTCCTTGCCCGTGCCGGACTCGCCCCAGATGAGCACCGAGGCCGTGGTCGGCGCCGCCTGTTCAATGGTGCGATACACGTGGCGCATGGCGGGGCTCTGACCGACGAGGCGGCCGAAGCTGCCCTTCTCGCGCAACTGCCTCCGCAGGATCTGGACCTCGCGCAGCGTGTTCGTCCGCTCGACGGCCTTGTCGAGCAGGATGCGCAGCCGCTGCGGATCCACCGGCTTGGTCACGTAGTCGTAGGCGCCCAGCTTCATCGCCTCCACGGCCGTCTCGACCGATCCCTGGGCCGTGAGGACGATGACCGAGACCTCGCCGAGGTGTGCGCGAAGCGCCCGCAGCAACCCGAGCCCGTCGAGCCTCGGCATGACGAGATCGGACACGACCACCGACGGACGGAACGCCTCGAAGCGGTCGAGCGCCTGCTGCCCGTCGGCCGCGCCCTCGGCCTCGAAGCCCCACGCACGCACGAGCTCGGTGAGGCCGGCCAGCGCGGAGCGGTCGTCCTCGACCACGAGCACCCGCTCGGGGAATCGTTCAGCCACGGTAGTCTCCCTGCGGGCAGTGTACCACCGGCGTCCGGCGTGCCCCCCGGGCGCGCCGCGCGGGCGCATGGACCCCAGCGATGGTAAAGTCCGGCTGTGCTCCCCCCGCAAGGCGACCCGGCGCTCGACCTGAGTGCGGCCGATGTTGTCGAACCCGGGAACGCGTCCACGGGCGTCTGCGGAGGCCCGGGCGCCGCGGAACAGG
Source organism: uncultured Vicinamibacteraceae bacterium (assembly GCA_964387935.1). GTDB lineage: Bacteria > Acidobacteriota > Vicinamibacteria > Vicinamibacterales > JAFNAJ01 > CAYLZN01. The sequence goes on from CAYLZN010000342.1 coordinate 1,418, forward strand.
ACGACACGCCGGTCGGACGCGACGAGCTCGTGTCGGCGGCCCCGGCAGACGCCTCGCGCCGGCGCCTGGCGTCGCTGGCCGAAGTGCTCATGTGCTCCGGCTTCCCGACCCAGCTCCTGATCACGGCGAGCCTCCTCGCCGCCGGACTCCGGCCGCTCGAGCCAGGTGGCGGGTTGTCGCTGCGCTTCATCGCGTGGCTCTCGCTGGTCGATACGGTGCTGCTCGTCGGCCTGGTTCTGCTCTTCCTGCGCGCGCACGGGGAACGCCCTGCAGACGCGCTCGTGGGGCATCGGCCGCGGTGGCGGGAGGTGGGGCTGGGAATGGCGCTCGTGCCGGCCGCCTTCGGGCTGGTGGCGCTCGCGGCCCTGGCCATCCAGTGGATCGCGCCCGGCTTGCGCGATCCGGAGGGCAACCCGCTGGCTGCGCTGCTCCGGGACAAGGAGAACATCGCCGTCTTCGCGGCGATCGCCGTCCTGGCCGGCGGGTGCCGCGAGGAGATCCAGCGCGGGTTCATCCTGCACCGCTTCGACCAGCACCTGGGCGGCCCCGCCGTCGGCCTCGCGGTCTTCAGCGTGGCATTCGGCCTGGGCCACGTGATGCAGGGCTGGGACGCCGCGATCCTGACGGCGCTGCTGGGCGCCTTCTGGGGTCTCGTGTACCTGGCGCGGCGCAGCATCCTCGCACCGGTGGTGTGCCACGCGACGTTCAACCTGATCGAAGTCCTCTACCACGGGCTGTTCGCATGAGGAGCCTCCGCGTCGGCCCGTGGATCGTTCCTCTGCTGTTCGCGCTCTCGCTGCCGGCCGTCACGCCACGCCTCTACGCGTCGGACGAAGTGCAGTACTTTGCGTACCTGCGGTCGCTCTGGTTCGACCGGGACGTGTCCTTCGACAACGAGTACCGCTACTTCTACGATCGCGGGGTGGCCGCGAGCCCGGGCTTCCACGAGACGTTCCTCGAGCGCACCACGGAGACCGGGCGGCGGATCAACTTCGGGACCCTCGGGTGCGCGCTGCTGTGGAGCCCCTTCTACGCGGGCGCCGACGTGCTGACCCGGCTGGCGGCCGGCCGTGACGGTGCCTGGGCCGCTGACGGGTTCAGCCAGCCCTACGTCACGGCCGTCGCGTTCGGCTCGGCGACCTACGGCGCCCTGGCCGTCTGGCTGGCGGCGCTGACGGCGCGGCGCTGGGCTGGACACGGCACGGCGGCCGCCCTGGTCGTCTGGGTCGGCACGCCACTCCTCTTCTACATGTATGTCGCGCCGCCGATGTCCCACGCCTGTTCCGCCTTTGCGGTCGCGGCATTCACGGCCGCCTGGCTGCGCGTGCGCGAGCGATGGACCGCGGGAGGCATGGTCCTCCTCGGCGCGCTGGCGGCCCTGATGACCATGGTCCGCGAGCAGGACGCGTTCTTCGTGGCAGGTCCCCTGCTCGACTTCGGTCGCACCTGCCTGCGGACGCTGCGGGGCCGGAACGACCGCACCGGGCCCGGCCTCGGCGCCTTGCTCGGGCGTGCGTCTCTTGGCGTCCTGGCGGCCGCTGTCACCTACCTGCCCCAGGCACTCGCGTACCTGGCGCTGAACGGGCACATCGGCCCCTCGCGTCTCGTCGCCCGCAAGATGACGTGGACGGCTCCGCACGCCCTGGAGGTCCTGCTGTCGCCGTCGCACGGCTTCTTCTTCTGGACGCCGCTTGCGGTCCTGGCCCTCGTGGGGTTGCTGGCGCTCGCTGCCGGCGCCGGGACCCCCACGAGATCCGCTGAACCCGAGCGGAGGTGGATCGCGATGTGTCTGCTGGCCATGGTGGCGGCACAGGTGTGGATCGCCGGCAGCGTGGAATCGTGGACCGTCGCAGGCGCATTTGGCCAGCGCCGGTTCGTGGCGCTGACGCTGGTGCTGACCGTCGGCGTTGCGGCCTTGCTCAGCCTGCCGTCGGCTCCGGCGCTCCGTCGGGTGGCCGCGGTGCTGATCGGCCTGAGCGTGTGGTGGAACCTCGGCCTCCTGGTGCAGTTCGGGGCCGGCCTGATGGATCGACAGCGACTGGACCCTGCCCGGAACGCCTACACGACATTTGTCACGTTGCCAGGACAGGCGCCGAGGCTCCTGTGGCGCTACCTGTTCGACCGCGAGTCCTTCTACCGGCGTTCGCCGCACTGATCGAGACGGGCCAGGACCGTGCGCCTCCTTTATCTCTCGGACATCCGGTTCCCGCTCGAGCGCGCCAACGGCATCCAGACCATGGAGACCTGCCATGCGCTGGCTCGCCGGGGCCACGACGTCACGCTCGTCGTACGACCCGACACGGCGACGCCCCCGCGAGACCCCTTCGCCTTCTACGGCCTGCCGCGACTGGACAGCTTCCACGTGGTGACGGTCCGGGTCCACGGGAGCCCCACGACGCGCCGTGCCTCGTACCTGACCCAGGCCGTCCGGCATATGACATTCCGCGAGGCGGATGTCACGTTCACCCGGGATCTCGGGCTGGCAGCGTTCGCGCTGCGCCTGCCCCGGCGACTGAGGAGGCCACTGATCTACGAGTCGCACGGCCTGTCCGCGCAGGTGTCTGGTGACCTGGGCACGCTGCTCTCCACCGCGAACTCCGCGTCGCCTCGCAAGCAGAAGCGCCTCCTCGCGCGCGAACACGCCGTGTGGCGAAAGGCGGAAGGCTACGTCACGATCACCGCCGCGCTTGCCGAGGACCTCCGCACGCGTTTCGGCACGCGTGACGCGGTGGCCGTCGTTCCGGACGGCGTGCGCCTCCGCGGTGACCGTCAGTTCGTCGCGCCCGCGCCGACCGCGGCGCCGCTGGCGGTGTACGCCGGGCACCTGTACCCGTGGAAGGGCGTGGACACCCTGCTCCAGGCCCTGCCGCTCGCCCCCCGCCTGCGCGCGCTCATCGTCGGTGGTCATCCTCTCGAACCCGACCTGCCCCGGCTGAAGGCGCTCGCGGACACGCTCGGCGTCGCCTCGCGAGTGGCGTTCACCGGGCTGGTCCCGCCGGCGGAAGTGGCCGTGCACCTGGCCCTCGCTGACGTCCTCGTCCTGCCCAACACCGCCACGACGCTCTCGGCCCGGTACACGTCGCCGCTGAAACTGTTCGAGTACCTCGCGTCGGGGCGGCCCATCGTCGCGTCGGACCTCCCGGCGCTGCGCGAGATCCTGGAGCACGGCACGCACGCCTGGCTCGTGCCCCCGGGCGATGCCGTCGCGCTGGCACGAGCGATGGACGAGGTGACGAGCAACCGCGCGTTGGCCTGTCAGCTCGCGCAGGCCGCATACGACCTGGCACCCTCGTTCACGTGGGACGCCCGTGCGGCCCGGCTCGAGGCGTTGTGCAACGCCGTGCGCGCGATCTCGCTCCAACACCCCGGGCCGGGGTAACATTCGTCGTTTGGGCCATGGTGTCCGACCGCCTCCTCACGATCGTCCGCTGCCCTGACTGCCACCAGGCGCTCACGCGACAGGGGGCTGCACTGGTGTGCCGCGGCTGCGCGCGGCGCTTCGTCGGCGGGGCGGCGCACTACCTGGACCTGCGACCCTCGCAGACCTTCGCGGAAACCACGAAGTACACCGACGAGGCGCTTCATGCCGACGCGCGGCACGAGCGCGTGTCACCCCCGCTGCTGGCCGCGGGCGTCCGCAACGACATGCTGCGGGCGTTCCTCCGGCCGACGCCCGCCGATCGGGTGATCGACCTCGGGTGCGGGAGCGGGCGGATGGCGCTCTGGAACGACGACCTCGGCGCCTGGACGGTGGGCGTGGACGTCAGCCCCTTCTTCGCGTCGGAAGCGCTGGCCCGCGTGGACCTGGTGCTCGGCGACCTGCGCGCGCTCCCGTTTCCGGACGGGACCTTCACCAAGGCCTATGCCCTCGACGTGCTCGAGCACCTGTCCCCGGCGGCGCTGGCCGACGTGCTGCGCGAGGCGTCGCGGGTGCTCGCACCGGGAGGTCACCTCTTCGTCTACACGCACGTGCGCAAGAACTCGCCGATTGCCCTCGGCCTGCGCGCCATCAACGCGCTCGCGCGCGGCCTGGAGTCGGCAGGGGCGCTCGACATGACGCAGGAGCGGCTGCGCAAGTCCGATCATCTCAACCCGCTCCGTGACATCCCGGAACTGTACGAGGTGGTCGGGCGAGCGGGCTTCCGAATCGCGCGGATCCGGTACTACACGCCGCTCATCGGCGGGTTCACCGAGAACATCGTGATGCGGGTGGCCGAACGCGCCATGGCACGGCGCGCGGCGCGACGGCTGGCGGCGGCGGGCACGGCCGCAGGCGACCTGAAGGCCGCGGCCGTGAAGGAGGCCCGGACGTCGGCCAAGGCGCGCCTGGCACGGGGCGGTCCGATGCTGGCAGCCCTGCGGGGCGTGACCTGGGTGATGAAGGCCGACCTCCTGCTGTTCGGCCGCATCCGATCGGGGCCCTTCTTCGCGCTGCTCGAAAAGGACGCGGGCGGATCGCCGCGACCGGTGTGACTGGCGATGCGCGTGCTGTACTGCGCGATCGACCAGCAGGTGCCCGGCACGACAGGCGGGTCGGTCCACGTGCTCGGCGTGGCGAGCGCGCTCGCCGCACGCGGTCACGAGGTTCACGTCGCGACGGGGCGTGGCGAAGGCGCCTGGCCGGATCCGCATGTCACGTGGCACGAGGTGCGCGCGCCACTCGGCCGTCCTCACCTGCGGCTCGCGCGGGCCGGAGCGGTGCGACGCCTGGCCGCAACGGTCCGGCCGGACGTGGTGCTGGAGCGCTACCACAACTTCGGCGGAGAGGGGATGCTGGC
>CAYLZN010000343.1:0-6107 GCA_964387935.1 uncultured Vicinamibacteraceae bacterium
GAACGGGAAGATCTCCCTCGGGAAGTAGATCTTCGTGATGAGGTTCGTGTTGCTGGTGAGCGAGGTCATCGAAAACCGGAGTGCCCCGGAGAAGAAGCTCCAGACCAGCAGACCGCAGTAGGCGAACACAGGATAGGGCACCGGGGTCTCGAACGGCGCGACCCGCATGAGAATGAGCGAGAAGACGGCCGTATTGAGGAGGGGCGTGAACACGGCCCACCCGACGCCCATGGCCGTCTGCTTGTAGCGCAGGAGCAGGTCGCGGCGGACCATCTGCCAGAGCAGGCCGCGATAGATCAGCTGCTCGGAGACCATCGCCCGGATGTCGTCGGCAAGCGTCGCCATCGTCTCGCACGAAGTGGCCGCCGCTCCCGGGTGTCAGCGGTGGGGGCGTGTGGACCTGAAAGGTAATCGGCAGATGGATGCGGGGGATAAGGGCGATGCCGGGTTCGGGAGCAGGCCAGCCATGACTGAACCTCCCGGCTGAATCGTCAGGTCGACGTCGGTGGGTTCCGCATCGACGTGCGGTCGCCAAGCGCGAGCAGGGCCGCGCCGAAGGCGCCCATCAGCTGCGGGTGGGGCGGCACCTCGACCGGGACGCCCAACTCCTCTTCGAGCAGTGCGCGCACTGCGCCGTTCCGCGCCACGCCGCCAGACAGCATGAGCGGCGCCCGCAGCCCCAGCGCACGGACCATCGCCACGAGCCGGCTGACGAGCGACCGGTGCAGGCCCTTGAGGATCGCGTCGAGCGGCGCTCCGTGCGCGATGAGCGAGATGATCTCGGATTCGGCGAACACGGTGCACGTGCTCGAGATCGGGTGCTCGTGATCCGCCGCGCAGGCCTGCCGCCCCAGGTCGTCGAGCGGCACGTCGAGTCGTGACGCCGTGTGCTCGAGGAACCGTCCCGTGCCGGCCGCGCACTTGTCGTTCATGGCGAAGTCCACGACGCGCCCGTCCGGGCCGATCAGGATCACCTTGCTGTCCTGGCCGCCGACGTCGAGCAGCGTCCCGCCGTGACCGGTGGATGCGAAGACCCCGCGCGCGTGACACGTGATCTCCGTCACGTGCCGCCCCGCGCGTCGCACCAGCCGCCGCCCGTAGCCGGTGGCGACGATGGGCACGGCGGTTCCCGCGACGCCGCCCTCGTCCAGCAGGTCGTCCACCAGGGCCAGCGTCTGATCTTCCACGCGCGGCGAGGCGCGTTCGAGCCGCCACGAGACGAAGGTTCCATCACGACCGACGGCCACCAGCTTGCAGGTCGTCGATCCGGCGTCCACGCCGATGGCAACCACGCGCGCGTCGCTCACGCGCGCGCCTCCATCAGCTCGATGAACGCCTCGAGGCGGTTGCCGACCTGCTCCTCGGAGAACGCACGGCTGTCGCTGTGGTCGGCCTCGAGCAGAAACGCCGGCACGCCCACCTCGTTGACGAGACGGTCGCGCTGCGGCATCTGTCCCAGCGAGTACGGCTTGCACGAGCGGTCCGAGTGCAGGATGACGCCATCGCACCCGAACTCCTGCACCATGTTCCGCATCGTTCGCAGCTTGTCGCCCGTGGACCGGTTGAGGATTGCGTGGAGGTAGACGTGCGCGGCCGACTCGAGCGGTCGCGCCTCGTCCATCAGGGGTGCCAGCTCTCCCCAGGCGTACGTGTAGTCCGAGGCGACGACGGCGGCACCTCGGCTCGCCAGCAGGCCGGAGAGCCAGCCGATGCGATACCAGACCGGCAGGTTGTCCCAGAGCAGACGCAGGCGCTCGCCCCGCACGGCCGCGATGCCCGAGGCGACCCGCGCGTCCACCTCCGCGAGCAGCGCTTCGTAGAACCGGACGGTCTCCGCCTCGCCGCGCAGGTCGACGATCGGGCCCATGTTGATGAAGCCGTCGAACGCGGTGATGGGCGATGGACGGTGCGCCGCCCGCTGCAGGAGCTGGAGCCACAATTCGGACGCCTGCCGGGCGTACCGGACGATCCCGGTCAGCGTGGCGAAGGAGAGGCGGCGCCCCGAGATGCGTTCCGCGACGGGAATGGCCTCCTCGAGCTGCTGCCTGACGTAATCCACCTGGTGCGGCCGGGCCGCCTCGTAGAGAAACGGCGTATCGATGACGACCAGCGGCACCTTGAAGTGGTGCGCGAGCACGCGATACCAGTAGAGCACCGTCTGGCAGATGTTCGTGCAACAGAACAGCAGGTCCGGTGTCGGCAGGCGAGCGACCGGGGCCTTGCCCGAGATCGCCGCGCCGATGTCCGTGCGGGCGTACGAACAGAGGTCTCGCGAGTAGCCGGCGTGCTCGGCTTCGACACACAGCTCGACCGCCTTGCGTCGGGCGCCGCAGAGCGCCGCGTGGTTCTCGGGATAGACCAGCAGGAACCCGAGCGCCTGGAGGATCTCCACCGGGGCCCCGGAGGTGACCCACGCCACCTTCCGCACGCCGGTGGCATACCGCGCCTGGAGGTAGTGGCGCGACATCATCTCCTTCATCCGGGCGCTCGCCAGCAGCGGCGGCGCCACGAGCCCGTCGTCACGGCGCCGTGCGCGCGCGCGGAGACCACGCTCCTCCTGCAGCCGCTGCCGGCGGAGCACGGCCTTGCCAACCAGACCATAGCCGACGGCGTAGGACACGTGCGACGCGAGGCTCATTGCAGCATCTCCACGAACGCCTCGATGCGGTTGAGCGTCTGCTGTGCGATGGCAGGCCCGCTGTCGAACTCCACGTGCAGCATCGGCAGCCCTCCGGCGGAGAGATGATCGCGGAGCTGCGGCAGGTCGAAGAGCTCCGGCTCGCAGAACTTGACGTCGTAGACCAGCAGCCCTCGGGCGCCGGATTCGTGCATGCGGCGGGTGATGAAGTCGCCGCGCTCGGCGATGGGCGCGCCGAGCGTGGGATCCGGGGGGCCGGACATGAGCGAGCTCGCCATCCGGACGAAGGGGTCGGCATCGCGGGTCGGCTGATAGAGGCGCCGGCTCCCGCAGGCCAGGTCGTCGGCGACCACCGAGGCCCCCATGTCGTTGATGGCGTCGAACAGCGACATCGGCTCGGGCACGATGCCCCCGAGCATGAGGCGGACCGGAGTCCGCGCGCCTGTCGTGACCGCAGGTGAGGCGTCGGCGGTCGAGAGGGCGGCGTCGGCCACGGCGGCGAACGTCTCGGCCGGCAGGTACTCGCGCGCGCGGACGAGGCGGTAGAACTCGCGATCGGAGAGCGGAGACGTGTCACGGTGGAGGCACAGCCGCGCCAGTCGCGCGTCGGCCTGCTCCTCGGCATCGATGGCGGCGTGCAGATCCTCGTCGGATGGTGCGCTGCCGGTGAACTGCTGGAGCTGAGTGGCGAGCCTTCGCAGTTCCTGCACGAGGAATGCGCGGTCCGAGGGGCGCCGGCCGCGCGGGTGATACAGCGTGAGCACGGGTTGCGGGGGCTCGACGAAGTCCAGCAGCACCGACCCGAGGCCCTGAAGCGCGTCGCACGTGTGGGGCACGAGGATCAGGTCCACGTCGCGGCCGGGACCATCGAGCAGCAGTGCCGCGCCGTGGCGCAGGACGGCGCAGGCGTAGGCCTGGAACAGGGCATTGCCGGCCGTCGGGTCCTGGTGGGGAGGCGCCCAGATCTCGATGGGCTGGAGACCGTGTGCCCGCAGCAGGGCCCGCGGGTAGTGAATCGGGAGGACGCCCGCCACCCGCCGGCCCTCCCGGCGCGCGTGCGCGATGGTCTCCGTACGGGTCGGGATAGGCATGAGCGCGCGTGGCGGGACCGCCGAGGTGCGGCCCGCTCGCGCCATTCTACCCGGGGGGACTGGCGAACGCGCGAGCGACCTTGAAGCGGAGACGCGGCAGGACGGCGCTGTGCAACGACTCGTCCGCCGTGAACGCGCGCCGGGTGTCCGACAGGAAGTCGTGCACGGCGATCTTGCGTGCGACGGGGTCGACGACCCAGTACTCACGCACGCCGTACTGACGGTACCAGGCCAGCTTGCGGCGGGAGTCGTACACCCGGCTGCCGTAGGACAGCACCTCGGCGACCAGGTCGGGTGCGCCCCACACGCGCCCGCGGACGATCCGACCCGGCTGGTCGGCGACGAAGCAGAGGTCGGGCTGCAGGATCAGGTGCCGGTCGGCGTCGAGCACGACGTCCACGGGTGCTGCCACGACGCCGCCGAGCGCATGCTTCTCGACGTGGTCGCGCAGGAGCCGCAGGACCCGGGCCACGACGTCCTGATGGTCCCACGACGGCGCGGCGGGCTCCCGCACGATGCCGAACACGAGTTCCTGCTGATGGGGGGCCTCGGGGCCGCGCAGGTAGTCGGACGTCGTCAGCGATCTGCCGGTCAGGATGTGCACGTGCGCCATGGGACGACGATGCCATCGTCCCGGGGCGAGGTCAAGCGGGCCGTTCGCGGACCGTTCGTGGCCCGGGTCCGATCGGATAGCATCAGCGCACCGATCGACTTCCGAACGAGGCTCCTGATGACCGACGCGATTGCACGCTGGAACTCCTGGCTGAACGGGTACGTCTGGGGCGTCCCGATGATCGTCCTGCTGATGGGCACGGGCGTGCTGCTGACCGTGCTCACCGGGGCCGTGCAATTCCGCTACCTGCCGCTCGCGCTCCGGGAGGTGCTCGGCAAGATCACGCAGCGGGGCGGAGGCGTGGGCAACGTGCGGCCCTTCCAGGCCGTCGCCACCGCGCTGGCGTCCACCGTGGGCGTGGGCAACATCGCCGGGGTCGCCACGGCGATCGTGCTGGGTGGGCCGGGTGCGCTCTTCTGGCTGTGGGTGTCGGGCGTGCTCGGCATGTGTACGAAGTTCGCCGAGATCGTCGTCGCGCTCCATTACCGTGAGTCGGATGCCTCGGGCACGTTGCGCGGCGGCGCGATGTACACGCTCCGCAAGGGGCTCGGCCTCCCCTGGCTGGGTGCCCTCTTTGCGCTGCTGACGGCGCTCGCCGCGTTCGGCATCGGGAACATGGTGCAGGCCAATTCGGTGGCCGACAGCCTGCGCGCGTCTTTCGGGATCGCGCCCGAGGTGACCGGCGTGGTGCTCGTCGCAGTCACTGGCCTCGTCATCCTGGGAGGTATCACCCGCATCGGCGAGGTCACCCAGTATCTCGTGCCGTTGATGGCGCTGCTGTACCTGGGCGGCGGGTTCGCCGTGCTCGTGACGCACCTCGACGCGGTGCCTCGGGCCATCGGGCTGGTGCTCGACGGCGCGTTCAGCGGGACGGCCGCGGCGGGCGGGTTTGCGGGCAGCACGATGATGATGGCGCTGCGCTACGGCGTGGCCAGGGGCCTCTTCTCCAACGAGGCCGGGCTCGGCAGCGCGCCCATGGTGCACGCGGCTGCCGACACAGACCACCCGGTCCGCCAGGGGCTGTACGGCATCTTCGAGGTCTTCGTGGATACGATTCTCATCTGCACGACCACGGGCCTGGTCATTCTGGTCACCGACACGTGGGCGAGCGGCACCACCGGCGCCGCCCTCTCGGCAAAGGCCTTCGAGGTCGGCCTCCCCGGCACGTGGGGTCACATCGTCGTGACCGGCGGCATTCTCCTGTTCTCGTACTCGACGCTGATCGGGTGGAGCTACTACGGCGAGACCGGGATCGTCTACCTGTTCGGCGCGCGGGCGGCGATGCCGTATCGCCTGGCGTGGCTGGTGTTCGTGTACCTGGGCGCGGTGGGGTCGCTGCATCTCGTGTGGGACATCGCGGACACGCTCAACGGGCTGATGGCGATCCCCAACCTCATCTCGGTGCTCGGATCGATCCCCTTGCTCCTGCGGTTGATGCGGGAGTTCTTCGGCGCACGCGGGGCGACGGTCGCCCGCTGACGGCCTCGCGCGCAGGTGTCGGAAGGGAGCCGCCGGATGGTCGACCTGGCACTGCTGGCCCAGCACCTCATCGAGGGCCGGGCCGAGGACGTCGCCTCACTGACCAGGCAGGCCCTCGACGAAGGCCGATCGCCGGCAGACATCCTGGCGCACGGCCTGATTGCGGGCATGCAGGTCGTGGGCGAGCGCTTTCGCGACAACATCATCTTCGTCCCGGAAGTGCTGGTCGCCACGCGCGCGATGAAGGCTGGCCTTGCGCACCTCGAGCCCGTGCTCGCGGCGTGTG
>CAYLZN010000344.1:0-6095 GCA_964387935.1 uncultured Vicinamibacteraceae bacterium
AGCCGGACGACGTAGTCTCCCGGCACCACGAACGGTCCTGGCACCGGTCCGCCCCGCCGTTGCTCGTCGTCATCGCCACCCCCGCCTGCCGGCGCGGGCAGGGGCGCATGGCGAAGGTTCCAGACCACGCGGTTGATGCCACGTAGCGACGTCGGCTGCAGCGCCTGGACCAGGTTGCCGGAGCGGTCGTGCACCGTGAGCGTCACCGTGCCACCCGCCGCCCCGAGCAGGTAGTCCACGATGGCGCCGGCGGGCGGGTTCTCGCCGCGGAAGATCATGTCGCCCGCGTGGGCCTTCGGCTGCGAGTACCGGATCATCTCGGCCGGCCTGATCGAGAACAGGTGGGCGCGCGCCGCCCGCACCGCCGGCGTCAGTTCCTGGATCGCCGCCAGGGAGTCGAGAATCCACACGCCGCGCGAGTGCGTCGCGAGCACCAGATCGTTGTCACGCGGATGCACCACGAGGTCGTTGATCGCCATCCGCGGCATGTTGTTCTTCAGTTCCAGCCAGCGCCTGCCGCCGTCGAGGGTGACGAACAGCCCGAACTCCGTGCCGAGGTACAGCACGCGAGGGTTGCGCGGATCCTCGCGCAGCGTCCGGGCGACGCGATCGGCCGGCAGGTCACCCGTGATGGACACCCAGGTCCGCCCTCGATCCGCCGATGCGTACACGTAGTTCCGGTAGTCGTTGCTCCGGTGGTTGTCGATCGTGGCGTACACCACGTTCTCGTCGGCTCGGGACGCCTCGAGGCCGGCGATCCAGCTCGAAGGTGGCAGGCCTGGCAGTCGGTCGGACACGCTGGTCCACGTGGCGCCTCCGTCATCGGACACCCTCAATCGTCCATCGTCGGTGCCCACGTACAGAAGGCCACGCCTTCTGGGTGATTCGGCAATCGCCGTCACGCCGGGATAGTAGGGCACACCGTCATCGAGCGAGAGCGTGTCGGCCGTCGGCTTCTGTCCCATGAGGGGGAGCGTCGCGCGATCGACCCCTGTGGTCATGTCGCCGAGCGACGTCCACGTCGCGCCGCGATCGGTGCTGCGCCACAGCTCACGCATGCCCGCGTACAGTGTTCGATGATCGTGAGGCGAGATGAGGAAGGCCGCGTCCCAGTTCGCCGGGGCCATGGCGTTGCCCAGGTCCGGCTCCGTGGCGCCGGGCGTCCCCCAGGTCGCCCAGTTGCGCCGGGCCTGGATGAACCCGCGCGGCTGGTTCGGCCGGATGTCGGTCCGCTCGCGCGTCACCAGATCCACGCGCGACAGCCCCAGGTACTGCGAGTTCGTGTAGAGCGTGCGGTTGTCGGTGGTGTCGATCGCGCTGACGAACCCGTCGCCGCCGCAGGTGCGGAACCAGTCGTCGTTCAGCACGCCCCACGAGAAATAGGTCGCGCTCGGTCCCGCCCAGCACCCGTTGTCCTGCAGGCCGCCGTGGACCCAGTACGGACGCCGCATGTCGACGGAGACTCGGTAGAACTGGCTCACCGGCAGTGACGTGACGAACAGCCACTTCAGGCCGCGGTCGTGCGAAATGCCCACCCCGCCGTCGTCGCCCTTGATCAGGTGTCGCGAGTCCTTCGGGTTCACCCAGACGACGCGGTCGTCACCGTGGAGGGACTGCCGCGGGACGGTGAACGTCCTCCCGCCATCGTCCGAGACGCTGAAGGCGTTGACCATGTAGATCCGCTGATCGTCGTTCGGATCCACGCGGATCTGGCTTGCGTACATCGGCCGCGGATTCCAATCGCTCATGTGGGTCCACGACTCGCCGCGGTCCTCGGAGCGATAGATGCCGGCGAGCCGCTGCTCGTAGGCCGTGGAGGCGTTGTAGCGGCGCCCCTGTTCGATGCAGACGTAGACGATGCGCGGGTCCTTGCGATAGACCGCGATGCCAATCCGGCCCTTGTCGCCCTCGGGCAGCCCCTTGGTGAGCGGGCGCCATGTCTCGCCGCCGTCCACGGACTTCCAGAGCCCGCTGCCGGGCCCGCCACCGTGGAATGCGTACGCCGACCGGCGCCGCTGGTACGACGCGGCATACACGACGTTCGCGTCGGCCGGGTCGAGCGCGACGTCCACGACGCCGGTGTCCGGGTTGACGGAGAGCACCTTCTTCCACGACCGTCCGCCGTCGACCGACTTGAAGAGGCCGCGCTCGTTGCTGGGGCCCCACAGGTGTCCGAGCGCCGCGACGAAGACGATGTCCGGATTCTGCGGGTGAAGGACGATTCGGCCGATGTGCTTCGAATCGGCCAGGCCCATGTTCGCCCAGGTCCTGCCGCCGTCGACCGACTTGTAGACCCCGTCGCCCCAGCCACTGCTCTGGCGATTGGCGGCCTCGCCGGTACCGACCCAGACGATGTCCGGGTTGGCCTGGTGGAGGGCGACCACGCCGACCGAGTGGACGGCCTCGTGCTGGAACACGGGGGTCCACGTGATGCCGTGGTCGGCGGTCTTCCAGACACCGCCGGTGGCGCTGGCGGCGTAGAACACGGCGGGGTTGGACTCCACCACGGCGAGGTCGACGATGCGGCCGCTCATGGTGGCCGGGCCGATCGTCCGCAGGCGGAGGCCGGCGAAGGTGGAGCCGTCCTGGGCCACCGAGGGCGGGCTGCCGAGGGTGAGGGATGCGCCGACGAGCAAAGCGGCAGTTCGAGCGTGCATGGGCGACGGGCCTCCGGTGGGGGATTGTAGTGCAGGCTCGCGGCTGGCGGCGTGCGGCTGGCGGCGTGCGGCCCTGAAGGCGTCGTGGACGCGTCGTCACTTGACAGGGCCGCTCCAGATGCGTTAATTAACTAACTGGTTAGTTAATCGTGATCGGAAACAGATCGGCGAGCGGCGAGCGGCGGGCGACCAGCGGCCTGGTGGGCTGAACCGTTGTTTCCGTCGCGAACCGTCGTCACCTCACGGGGAGTGAGAGTACCGAATGACTGGGTCCCGAGGGTTTTCGCCGTGCTGGCCGCGCGCCGTGCGCCGCAGGCCGCAGGCCGATTGATCCCGTCCCATGGCCCGTCCTCGCGCGACCTCCGGCCCGGACTCCCGCGCGCGGCTCCTCGCCGCCGCCAGCGCCGACTTCGCCGCGCACGGCTACGCCGGCGCCTCGGTCGATCGCATCGCACGCCGGGCCCGTCTGACCAAGGCGATGGTCTACTACCACTTCCGCAGCAAGGAAGGGCTCTACGCCGAGATCATCCGGGAGGCCACCGGGGCCATCGCCCGCAGGGTCGAACTGGCCCTGGCCGAAGCCCCCACCCTCGAGGCGCAGCTCGTGGCCTTCGTGCGCGCCTTCGCGGAGGAGGCCATCCTCCGACCCGATTTTCCGCGCCTCCTGATGCGCGAGCTGGCCGAGCAGGGCCGGCACATGGACGCCGAGACCGCGCGCGCGTGGCTCGCCGTGCCCGCCGCGTTCATGCGGATCTACGAGGACGGCGTGGCGCGCGGCCGCTTCCAGGCCGTCCACCCGATGGTGGCCTACCTCTCGATTGTCGGCCCCGTCGTGCTGCTCCTGGCGAGCGCGCCCGCGCGTCGCCGCATCGCCCGCGTCGCGCGCGTTCCGACGCCGGACATGGACCCGCGGGCCATGAGCGCCGAGATCCAGCAGCTGGCGCTCGGCCTGCTCGCGGTGCCCGGCGCATCCCCACAGCCCAGCCAGAACGGAGAACGTCATGAGTCGCGCCTGCCGCCTGATCGCGTCAATCGCCAGCCTGCTGACGGCCGTCACGGTCGCCACCGGGTGCCGTGAGGCTGCGCCCGCGGACAAGGTCCGGGTGTCCGGCCACGTCGAGGCCACCGAGGTGCGGCTGTCCGCCGAGGTCGGCGGCCGCCTCCTCGAGCTGCGCATCGACGAAGGCGCACGGGTGCACGCTGGCGACGTCATCGCGCGGCTCGATACCCGCGACACCGAGCTCGCGATCGCCCGCGCCCGCGCCGAGCGTGATCAGGCCGACGCGCAGCTGCGGCTCCTGCTCGCAGGGTCGCGCGCCGAGGACATCCGCCAGGCCGAGGCGCAGGTCGCCGCCACCGAGGCCGACGTCACCGCTGCCCGCGCCGAGCGCGACGCCGCGCTGGCCGAACGCGACGCCGCCCGGGTGGACCTCAAGCGCTTCGAGGACCTGCTGCGCAGCAACTCCGGGTCCCAGAAACAGCGCGACGATGCGGCGACGCGAACGCAGGTGACCGACGGGCGCGTGCGGAGCGCCGAGGAGCGCGTGCGAAGCGGCGTGGAGCGGGTCCGCGCCGCGCGCGAGACGTACCTGCGCCTGAAGGCCGGTCCCCGCCAGCAGGAGATCGAAGGGGCCCGCGCGCGCCTGGCCGCCGTCGATGCCCAGATCGCCACGCTCGACAAGGCCGTGCACGATGCGACCGTCATCGCCCCGAGTGGCGGCATCGTCACCCAGAAGCTCGTGGAGCCGGGCGAGGTGCTCCCGCCGCGGGCGCCGCTCGCGATCGTCACCGACCTCGACCACGCCTGGGCGAACGTGTACCTCGACGAGCCGATCGTCCCGCGGGTGACACTCGGACAGCCGGCCGTCGTCCATACCGACGCTGGCGGACCGGGTCTTCCGGGCAAGGTGACCTACGTCGCGTCGCGGGCCGAGTTCACGCCGCGCAACGTGCAGACCGCCGAGGAGCGCTCGAAGCTCGTCTACCGCATCAAGATCGCCGTGGACAACTCCCAGGGCGTGCTGAAGGTCGGCATGCCAGTCGAAGCGGAGGTCGGTCTGGCGCCGCTCCAGCCGTCGCCGGTCCCGGCACCTGGCCGCTGAGGCGACATGAGCGCCGCCGCCGCGATCGTCGTCCTGGACCGCGCCACCAAGCGCTTCGGTCGCACCCTGGCGGTCGACGCGCTGTCGCTCACCGTGGGACGCGGGGAGATGTTCGGGCTCATCGGCCCCGATGGGGCGGGCAAGACCACGACGATCCGCGTGATGGCCGGGCTTGCCGCGGCCACGAGCGGCGCGGTCCGCATCCTGGGCCACGACCCCGTCCGCCAGCACCGCCCCATCACGGAGCGCGTGGGCTACCTGTCGCAGCACTTCAGCCTGTACGGGGACCTCAGCATCGACGAGAACATCGCGTTCTTCGCCGAGATTCACGGACTGTCGGACTTCCGGGCGCGGCGCGATCGCCTCCTGGACCTGACGCAGCTCAGGCCATTCCGCGATCGACTCGCCGAGCGGCTGTCCGGCGGCATGAAGCAGAAGCTGGCGCTGGCCTGCACGCTCGTGCATCAGCCCGAGCTGATCCTCCTGGACGAGCCGACCACCGGCGTCGATCCCGTGTCACGCCGGGAGTTCTGGAAACTGCTCTCGGAGTTCCTGCACGAGGGCCTCACGATCGTCATGGCCACGCCGTACCTCGACGAGGCCGAGCGCTGCACGCGCGTCGCGCTGCTGCACGAGGGGCGGCTGCTCGCGGTCGACGACCCGACGCGGCTGCGGCAGGCCTACCCGGGAGAGATCTTCGAGGTCGTGGCCGATCCGCTGGCGCAGGCCGTCGCACGCATGTCCGCCCACCCGGATGTGGCGGACGCCCAGGTGTTCGGCGAACGCATGCACGTGCGCGTGCGGGGCCGCGCGGGCGAGGTGGCGCGGGACTGGCTCGAGGCCACGCTCGTGTCGGGCGGACTCGCGCGCGTCAGGGTGCGCCGGGTCCCCGCGTCGCTCGAAGACGTGTTCATCGACCGCATTCGGCAGGCCTCGCAGGCCGGGCCGTCACTGCCGGAGACCGGGAGGGTGTCATCATGAGAACGTCACGCGTCGGTGGCCTCGCGGCGACGGCGCTCGCCGTGATTGCGGCCGCGGCGCCGGGTCTCTTCGCCCAGGTGATCGAGGGGCCCACCGTCGCCCTCAGCCTCGCGGACGCCACGGCGCGCAGCCTCGAGACCAGCCATCGGGTCGGGGAACTCGCCGCGCGGCGCGAGGGCAATGAGGCGTTCGTGCAGAGTGTCCGCGCCGGGAGCCTGCCTCAGCTCGCCGTGCTCGGCGGATACACGCGGATCAATCACGTCGACGAGTTCGGGGTCCCGCAGCCCGACGGCTCGGTGCGCCTGCTGTACCCGGACGTGCCCGACAACTGGCGATCGCGCGTCGATCTCCAGTG
>CAYLZN010000345.1:0-2936 GCA_964387935.1 uncultured Vicinamibacteraceae bacterium
TGCTGGCGGCGGCGCCGGTGGCGTGGGCGCAGGGCGGCGGCGCAAGCAGCACGGGAACGATCCAGGGACGGGTGGCCGACGCGCAGGGCGCGGTGCTGCCCGGGGTGACGGTGACGGCGACGAGCCCGGCGCTGATCGGGGTGCAGTCGACGGTGACGTCGGAGACGGGGAACTACCGGTTCCCGGCGGTGCCGCCGGGGGCCTACACGGTGACCTACGAGCTGGCGGGGTTCAACACGCTGAAGCGGGAGGGCATCCAGATCTCGCTGGGGTTCACGGCGACGGTGAACGTGGAGCTGGCGCTGGCGACGTTGCAGGAGACGGTGACGGTGACGGGGGAATCGCCGGTCATCGACACGACGGCGACGCGGGTGGTGCAGAACTTCAAGCTGGACCAGCTGCAGTCGATCCCGAACGGGCGGGACTTCTGGTCGCTGCTGGCGGTGACGCCGGCCGTGCAGATGGGGCGCATCGACGTGGGCGGGAACCGGGCGGGGACGCAGACCGGGTATTCGGCCTACGGGTTCAGCGGGCAGGTGCGGGTGCTGGTGGAAGGGATCAACTCGACCGAGGGGACGGGGGCGGCGGGGTTCTACTTCGACTACTCGTCGCTCGACGAGGTGTTCCTGGGGACGTCGGGACAGACGGCCGAGATGCCGAACCCCGGGGTGCAGAGCCAGTTCATCGCGAAGTCGGGGGGCAACCAGTTCTCGGGGGAGTACTACCTGGACTGGTACAACAACGCGCTGCAGGGGGCGAACATCCCGGCGGCGGTGATTGCGCGGGGCATCCGGGAGCACAGCAACGAGATCGACCGCTACTACGACACGGCGATCAACGTGGGCGGGCCGGTGCGGCCGGACAAGGCGTGGTGGTTCGGGAGCTTCCGGACGCAGTTCAACGCGGTGGCGCAGCCCAACTTCCAGTTTGACAAGACGTTCGACACGAAGCTGTGGAACCCGGTGGGGAAGCTGACGTGGCAGGCGGCGAAGGCGCACAAGTTCATCGGGTACTACCAGTGGGGGCAGAAGTCGCAGCCGAACCGGCTGCCGTTTGCGTCGTACAGCTACTCGGACCCGAGCCAGACGTGGGAGCAGAACTCGGGGAGCTGGGTGTGGAAGGGCGAGTGGAACGGGACGCTGAGCGACAAGCTGTACGTGGAGGCGCGGTACGGGGACTTCGGGTACTACTTCCCGCTGCTGACCAACTCGGATGAGGACTACTTCTGGCGGGACACGAGCCTGGAGATCTCGCGCGGCGGGCACCAGCGGTGGCAGATCGACCGCGACCGGAAGCAGGCGACGGCGGCGGCGACCTACTACCTGGACGCGGCGGCGGGGAGCCACACGTTCAAGGTGGGCGGCGAGATGCTGAACGAGACGGGCTGGGAAGGGTACGAGCAGCGGTGGGGCGGCAACGTCGAGCACATCTACTCGAACGGGGTGTCGAACCAGGTGAGCTTCGGGTTCCCGACGGCGACGGGCGCGGTGGGGAGCAAGGGGGCGCGCTTCGACCTGCTGTCGATCTCGAAGCTCGACGTGCTGGGGCTGTTTGCCAACGACACGTGGTCGTTCGGCCGGACGACGCTGAACCTGGGGGTGCGGTTCGACCGCTACAAGAACTGGACGCCCGAGCAGGAGCAGCTGGGGGGCACCAACGGCCCGGTGACGATCGCGGCGCAGACCTTCCCCGAGAAGGTGTATCTGACGTGGACGTCGTTTGCGCCGCGCGTGGGCGTGATCTTCGACGTGTCGGGTGACGGGAAGACGGTCATCAAGGCCAACTACGGGCTCTACTACCACAACCCCGGGGTCAGCGTGGCGAGCAGCGCCAACCCGAACCAGGCGTCGAAGACGGCGACCTACGCGTGGAGCGACGCCAACGCCGACCGGCGCTTCCAGCTCGGCGAGCAGGGCACGCTGCTGTCGACGGCGCTGGCGGGCGCGGTGTCGCACGACCCGAACATCAAGCAGCCCTACACGCACGAGGTGAGCGCGTGGTTCGAGCAGCAGCTCACCGAGACCATCGGCGTGCGGGCGGGCTTCGTCTACAAGACCGAGGACGACTTGTGGCAGACCTACCGGCCGGGGCGGCCGATCAGCGCCTACTCGGTGGCGTTCCCGTTCACCGACATCGGGGTGGACGGCGTGCGCGGCACGGGCGACGACAAGGTGCTGACGCTCTACGGCATGCCCTCGGCGCAGGCGGCGAACTTCCCGGTGAACGCGGTCGTGATGAACGTGCCGCGCACCTCGCGCTACAAGACGCTCGAGGCGTCGCTCAACAAGCGCTACGGGAACAAGTGGTCGGCGTCGATCGGCGGCGCCTACACGATGCTGGACGACTACCCGGAGGGCACCTATCCGAACACGCCGAACGAGCCGTTTGCCGAGAACCGGACGATGTGGAACGTGAAGGCCACCGGGTCGTACGACGCGCCCTACGGCATCCGGATCTCGCCGGTCATCCGGCACCAGTCGGGGACCAACTTCGCGCGGACGATCGCGGTGCCCTCGTCGGCGGCGTCGGCGTTCGGGCTGGTCTACAGCGGCACGATCTACGCCGAGCCGGCCGACAGCAACCGCGAGGACAACATCTGGGTGTTCGACGTGCGGGCCGAGAAGACGATCGAGCTGACGGGGAAGATGCGGCTGCGGGCGTTTCTCGACCTGTTCAACCTGACCAACAGCTCGGCGTCGGAGACCATCACGCGCGCCACCGGCGCCAACTACCTGCGTCCGGCGGCGATTCTCGCGCCGCGCACGGCGCGAGTCGGCTTCCGTTTCCTCTGGTAGCCTCCTCTCCTTCCGACGGGGCCGGTGGTCACCCACCGGCCCCGTCGGGCTGTTTCTCCCACTTCCTGCCTCCCCTAAACGCCGGGCTGTCCCTCGCCGTAATCCCCCAGTAGGAGGATGCGGATGATGCGCACGGCCGTC
>CAYLZN010000345.1:2946-6093 GCA_964387935.1 uncultured Vicinamibacteraceae bacterium
TCACGCGCGATGCCAGGCCATGGATTTCGGATTCGGGCAGAGCGACCTGGATGCCCGCGTCAGGGCCGTGCTCGACGCGCGCCGGGGCACCTGGCGTGACATGAACGTGCCCGAGTCGGACGGGCGGCTCCTGCACGACTTGATCCTGAAGCACCGCTTCACGCGGGCGCTCGAAATCGGCACTTCCACCGGCCATTCGGGTCTGTGGATCGCCTGGGCGCTCGCGAAGACCGGCGGCCGGCTCATCACCATCGACGTGGACGAGCGGCGCCATCAGCAGGCTCTCGGGAACTTCCGCGAGGCCGGGGTCGACCGCTACATCGACGCGCGCCTGGCCGACGCGCACGATCTCGTGCCGAAGCTGCCCGGGCCCTTCGACTTCGTCTTCATCGACGCCGACAAGGACTGGTACACCAACTACGCGCGAGCCGTGCTGCCGAAGTTGACCGTCGGCGGGTGCCTCACCGCGCACAACGTCTCTCCCGGCCGCGGCCGGCGCGGCGGCATGACGGGCGATTTCTACGCGTTCATCACGGGGGTGCCGTATCTCGACACCACGGTCGACACCTCGGGCGGGGGGCTGTCGGTGAGCTGCAAGCGCGCCGATCGGTAGCGCGGCGTCGTCAGCGGAACACCCAGTACAACGCGGCCGTGGCCGCCACGACGGCCGCGCCCACCCAGCGCGCGCCCCGCGAGGGGGTCATGTCGACCGCGCCGGTTCCGGCAAACGCGAACCGCGTCGCACGCGGCGCCGCGATCGTCACCGCGGACATCACCGCCACGAGCAGCGCAAAGGTCAGCGCCATGTGGTTGAGAAACGCCACGTCGGGCCGCAGCCACAGCAGCAGGCCGTACACCGGACCGCCGAGTCCGAGCCCCACCCACGCCACCGCGGCTGGTGCGCGCGGCGCCAGCACGCCGAAGAGGAACACCGCCACGACCCCTGGCGAGATGAAGCCCCAGATCATCTGGATGTAGATGAACACGCCCTCGAAGCGCGCCGGCAGCGGCGCCATCAGGCACGCCAGCGCCACCAGGGCCGCCGTCGTCCAGCGGCCCACGCCGACCAGCGCGCGGGGCGACGCGTCCGGGCGGACGTGCCTGAGGTAGATGTCGATCGTGAAGATCGTCGACGCCGAGTTGAGCATCGAGTCGAGGCTGCTCATGATCGCGCCGAAGAGGGCCGCGAAGAGCAGCCCGCGCGCGCCGGGCGGCACGATGTCGCGTACGAGCACGGCGTAGGCCTGGTCGCCGCCGCCGATGGAATCGCCGTAGAGCCGCCACGCGATGATGCCCGGAAAGACGATGAGAAAGGGGATGACGAGCTTGATGGCGGCCGCGAGCACGATGCCGTTCTGGCCGGCGGCCAGGCTGCGTGCGCCAAGCGTCCGCTGCGTGATGAACTGGTTGAAGCCCCAGTAGAAGAGGTTGGGAATCCAGATGCCCAGCAGGAAGGCCGTCCACGGCATCTCGGGATGGTCCGCCGGCAGGATCACGTGCAGTTTCTCGCCGCCCGCGGCCAGAAACCCGCTCCACCCGCCGACCTCCCTGAGCCCGAGCCACAGCACCATGGCACCGCCGCCAAGCAGCGCAAGCCCCTGGATGAGGTCGGTCCACACCACCGCCTTGAGCCCGCCGTACACCGTGTAGGCGCCGGCGGTCAGCCCCACCATCCAGATGCCGAGCACGAGATCGAGGCCGAAGAGCGTCTGCAGCCCCAGCGCGCCAGAGTAGAGCACCGCCGCCATGGCCACGCCGACGTAGGCCACCAGCATGTAGGCGGCCATCAGCGTGCGGGGGCCGGGGCCGAAGCGGTGCTCGAGGAACTCGGGCATCGTGTAGATGCCGAGCTTCAGGAAGAGCGGGAGCAGCCCGAACGCCACCGCCACCAGGACGATGGCGGCAATCCACTCGTAGCTGGCGACGGCGAGACCCGACGGGCCGAAGCCCGAGCCCGCCATCCCGACGAAGTGCTCGGTCGAGATGTTCGACGCGATGAGCGAGATGCCGACGAGGACGGGACCGAGGCTGCGGCCGGCCAGGAAGTAGTCGGCCGTCGTCTCCTCGCGGCGCGACGCCCAGAGCGACACGCCCGCCACGAGGAGGAGGAAGGCGACGAAGGCGGCGAGGTCGAGTGCGGTCAGCGCCATCGCGCCCGGCGCCGCCTACCGCTGCCCGGCCGTTGGCACCGGCCGCCCCTCGCGCCGCCCGGCGTCGAGGTCGTTCCAGTGCATGAGGGCGTTGAAGCCCAGCGTGAAGGTGCCCTGCGTCTGCCACCGCCAGAACGGGCGGATGGCGAACATCACGACGTGGCCGCGACCGAGCGCCGCGTCGACGAGCGCGGCCTTGCCGGTCAGACCCTGCGCGCCGGCGAGTGTCCCCGACAGCAGCAGGTCGTCGGCATTCGGCGAGAACGACAGCACGACGCGCGGCCGCGCCTCGTCGAGGGTCACGCCAAACTGCGCGGCCATCGCGCGAAGCTGCGCCATCTCGTCGGCCGGGGGCGCGCCGGGCCCGCGGGCACCGGGCGCGGCGGGCGCGTCGAGCGGCTGGATGCGCAGGCGCTGCGCGTTGGGCGTGATGTTCTGTCCCAGGCCGGCGTTCGTGGCGCCGCCGCCACCGCCGCCGAAGCCCGCGAAGGCGCCAGGGCCGCTTCCCACGGCCAGCACGGGATCCTGGTTGAAGTAGACGGGCAGGTCGGCGGGCTCGAAGCCGTAGACGAGCGGGCTCGTCTTGTCGGCCACCTTGCCGCGAAGAATCGAGCCGCGCACGAAGAGCTGCGCCGGGCTCTCGACGGTGATGCCCGCCGTCACGCCGTACGCCGGCAGAATCGTCGAGGTCGATCCCTCGGTGATGAGCAGCCCGCCCTCCTGCACGAACTTCACCAGGTTGAGCAATCCCTCGAGGCCCATGC
Organism: uncultured Vicinamibacteraceae bacterium; assembly: GCA_964387935.1. Lineage (GTDB taxonomy): Bacteria > Acidobacteriota > Vicinamibacteria > Vicinamibacterales > JAFNAJ01 > CAYLZN01. The sequence goes on from CAYLZN010000345.1 coordinate 5,861, forward strand.
CGCCGCGGATGTCGTCGCTCTCGTCGACGAACCCCAGGTTGGGCGTCTTCTCGGTCTTCTTGTAGGGCAGCGGCGTCTTGCCGACCATGGCCATGCCGTTGACGAGCGACGTCGGCGTGCCCATCACGTGGGGGAAGATGATGACGTCGTACTTCGCGCGGAGGTTGCCCTCCCTGAGCTTCTGGTCGGCGAAGTAGGTGTACGGCACGCCGTAAGTGTCGAGCGCCGCGCGC
>CAYLZN010000346.1:0-6016 GCA_964387935.1 uncultured Vicinamibacteraceae bacterium
AACACGGGGCATGGTGACGGACGTATCGTGCGCGCCATTCAGCGGCAGGTCGAGACGCTGGCCTATGCGAACCCCTTCATGGCGACCGAGCCGCGTGCGCGGCTCGGGGCGAAGCTCGCCGAGATCACGCCCGGGGACATCGACACGTTCTTCTTCACCAATGGAGGCGCCGAGGCCAACGAGAACGCCATCAAGCTCGCACGGCTATTCACTGGGCGGCACAAGATCATCGCGCGCTATCGGTCCTACCATGGCGGCACGGCCGGCGCCATCACGTTGACCGGTGACCCGCGACGCTGGGCCGCGGAGCCGGGGCTGCCAGGCGTGGTGCACGTCCTCGATCCGTATCACGGCGTGGCGCGCGGCTGGGAGCCGATCGGCCAGTGGCTCGCCATGCTGGAGGAGACGATTCAGCTCGAGGGGGCCCAGACCATTGCCGCCATCATCGTGGAGCCGGTGACGGGCACCAACGGCATCCTGGTGCCGCCAGACGGGATGCTCGAAGGCATCCGCGCGATCTGCGACCGCCACGGGATCCTGATGATTGCCGACGAGGTGATGTCGGGCTTCGGGCGCACCGGGCGGTGGTTTGCCGTCGATCACTGGAACGTCGTCCCCGACCTGCTCTCGATGGCCAAGGGCCTCACGAGCGCGTACGTGCCGCTCGGCGCGGTCGGCATGCGGCGACACATCGCCGACCACTTCAAGGATCGCGTGTTCTGGGGCGGGCTCACGTACAACAGCCACCCGCTGGCGTGCGCAGCCGCGCTCGCGACCATTGCCGTGTACGAAGAGGATCGCCTGATCGAGAACGCCCAGCGAATGGGCGCGGTCATGCAGACGCTGCACGCGGAACTCGGGGCCCGGCACCCCTGCGTTGGCGCCACGCGCTCCATTGGCCTCTTCGGGCTCGTCGAGCTCGTTCGAGATCGGACGACCCGCGAGCCCCTCGCACCTTTCAACGGCACCTCGCCGGAGATGCAGGCCCTCTCCAAGTTCTTCCGCGACGAGGGCCTCTACACCTTCGTGCGCTGGAACACGTTCTTCACCAACCCGCCCTTGTGCATCACCGAGGAACAGCTCAGGGACGGCTTCGCCATCATCGATCAAGGACTCAGCCTGGTGGAGCAGAACCTCGAAGAGGCCAAAGGCCCAAGGTAGGAGGGACCTGTCGGTCAGCCGGGCTCGACGATGCGCAGCCGTTTGAAGTAGCGCCGATAGAAACCGCGATCGCGGGTGAGCAAGACCTGCGCCTGGTGCAGCGCATGCGCGCCGACCAGGAAGTCGGCCACGACCCGATCGCGGCGCCCTCCACCCGCGTCACGAAAGGCCCGCCACAACCGGCCCGCGTCCGCCGCGGCGGGCGCCGTCATGGGATCGAACTCGATGCCCAGCGTCGACAGGGCGGCGGCGGCCGCTGCCGGCGACGCGAAGCGCCCCGCCACTTCGGCCCACACCACGTCGCACACCGTGAGGCGTCCCGCGCGCGACGCCGCGTCCAGGGCGTCGGCGGACCGCGCGGCCCAGCCAGGCTCCTCCTGGAACACGTCAATCAGCACCGCGGAGTCGACGGCCGTGGTCACCGCCGTGCGCTCCTGGCCGCCGGGGCGGGGCCACGCATCTCGTCGACCAGATCGTCGGTGCTGCGGCCGCGCCTGAGAATGCCGCGAACGCGGTCGACCGGCCGGATGCCCTTGTGCCCCTTGCGGAGCAGGACGCCGGCGCCCGTGACCTCGAACTCCACCACCGTGCCCGTTCTGAGGCCGAGCCGATCGCGGACGTCCTTCGGCACGGTAACCTGCCCCTTGGACGAGACGGTAGAAGTCATGCCTCAATGGTAGACTTTCTTTACCGCTGAAGTAAAGAATGACTGGCGCGTCATCGCGCGGCGCCTCAACCAGCGTCTCGCCGAGTCTGGCGAGCTGTCGCTTGCGGACGCGGGAGGCCACTTCAGGGTCCGCTCAATCGGTTGCCGTTGCTTGCGCTCCCTGCGCTTCGAGCGCCGATGCTCCTAGCCTCAATCCGACAAGCGGCGTGCGGCCTGCGGCGCGCGGCCAGCACGGCGCGAGTCTTCAAGAACCCGTCGATCCGTAATCTCACTTCCAGTGAGGTCACGGTTCGCGACGGAAACAACGATTCAGCCCTTCAGGCCGCTGGTCGCCAGCCGATCGCCGCCCGCCGTCCTGTCCGATCAGGGCTAGGTCCTGCCCGCTCTTCACCCCGCCCGCTCCCGCGGCGGCAGCACGGCCAGCGACTCGCTGCTGATGCGGTCGACGTACTGCCGCAGGAGTTCCTCCACGCGTGCGTGCGACGCCGAACGGACCACCAGCCCGATGTGGTACCGCTTGCGCACCCGGTAGACCACTTCCGGGTCGGCATAGCTCGACGTGTCGGGCCATTCGTGGCGCGCGAGCGCCAGGGCGATGCCGGCATGTTCCTGTCGCAGCGGCGGCAGGGCGTACGGGAACTGGTCGCGGGCCAGCTCGACGTTGGCCCACTCCCGCCAGAGGTTGGCGCCGCTCGCGGCCTCGAGCACGTCCGCGATGTGGGCGCCGCCAACCCGCGCCGCCACCTCGAGGAAGTAGAACTGCCCGTCGGCCTGGCTCCTGATGAACTCCGCATGCGTGGCGCCGCGTCTGAACCCCAGCGCGCCGAGCAGTGCCTCGTTGAAACGCAGCAGTTCGCGCTCCTCGTCCGACCCGTGGAGCACGGTGGCGCTGACGAACACACCGCCGTGGTGTGCCACCTCCATTGGGGGGCGCCAGTAGCGATTGACTCCCGCAAACAGCACCCGGCCATCCTGCACGAGCGCATCCACGTGGTAGACCTCTCCGGCCACGAAGCGCTCGAGCAGGAAGTGCGACGAGCGCTCGGTGAGGGCTGGCCTCGCGTCGAGGGCCTCGATCGCCCGCCAGACGAGGTCTGGCTCGTGGAGCTTCTGAATCCCGATCGCCGACACGTCCGTGCGCGGTTTGAGCACCCACGGCGGCGGCACGGCGTCCATGAACGCCCGCAGCTCGCCCTCGTTGAGGACATGCACGAAGTCTGGCACGCGGATGCCGGTCTCGCTCGCCTTGACCCGCATGGCCAGCTTGTCGCGGAAGAGGCGCGCGGTGCTGGTGCCCATCCCTGGCACGCGCAGGTGCTCGCGGACGAGCGCGGCATTCATCACGTCGTACTCCTCGAGCGCGACGATGCGGTCGAGGTGCCGGTGACGGGCGAGCACGCTGATGGCGTGCACCCACGTCTCGGCGGCCGCCGGCGTCTCGATGACCAGGAGGTCGTCGAGGGCCTCCCGCGGCCAGGGTTCGTCGCGCGCGGTGTCGCGCGTGGCCAGGATCACGGTGGCCCCCTGGCGCTTGCATTCCTCGAGGAACTCGACGCCCTTGAAGTAGCTCGCGAGACAGAGGATGGTCAGGCCGGAGTAGGGCGGCATCGGCACCCCGCGATTGTAGCCGGAGTCCGGCACGTGACGGAGACGGCCCGCGCTACAGCGTGAGCACCGGCACGAGTGACCGCTCGTTGGCCTCGCCAGGATACGTGACCCGCTCGAGGAACAGCCCGGCCGGTGGCGCGGTCAACTGCGCCGGGAGCGGCGAGGGCGTCATCAGCAGCGTCGCGACGTCCTCGGGCTCCAGCCGGCCCCGGCCGACCTCGACGAGCACGCCCACCATGCGGCGCACCATCTTCCAGAGGAAGTGCGATCCAACCACGCGGATCAGGATGAACGGCTCGACGGCCGCGACGGCGACCTGTTCCACCAGGACCTTGGTCGATCCGTCCTCGGCCCGTGCGTCGGCGCCGTTGCGGAAGTCGTGCAGGCCGGCGACCGCCGCCGCCGCGCACGTCATGCTGGCCACGTTCAGCGGGTCCTTGACCCACCACACGAACGGCTTGCCGAATGCCACGGGCCGCGTGGCCACCTGGTAGAGATAACTCCGGCGGGCGACGTCGCGCCGCGCGTGGAAGCGGTGCGACGCCGGGCGGAGGTCGGTGATGACGATGTCGTGCGGCAGCAGATCGTTGAGGCTGGCCCGCAGCGTCGCGGGCGGGAGCGTCGTGGCCACGTCCAGGTGCGCGACCTGCTGCAGCGCGTGCACGCCCGCATCGGTGCGTCCGGCGCCGTACAGGTCGAGCCGCTCCCGGCCCGTCACCTCGCGTGCCGCCCGTTCGATTTCCCCCGCGATCGTCCGGGCGTTCCGCTGCACCTGCCAGCCGCTGTAGCGGGTGCCCTGATACTCGATCGCGAGGCGAAAGCGGGGCATGGTCATGGTCCCGGTCGCGCAGTCACCACGGGGAGCCGCGCGCGACCAATCAGCTGGCCCCCTTCGGTCTCGACCCAGAGCTCGAGCGCACTGGCCTGGATGCCGCGCGGCAGGCGCACCGAGGTCCAGAGTCGGTAGCCCTGCTGGCGCCCGCCCGCGACTTCGTAATAGCCGGAGCGGAACAGTTCCCGGTCGCCTGCCGTCCAGCGATGGCGAACGCGGTCCTTGAGGCCCAGCGGGGCCTGGATGGCGCTGAGGCCGAAGATCGGCCCGCCCTGGTCGGCGCTCAAGGCCTGCAGGGGATTCGCCACGCTCAGGCGGTGACGCGAGAGGCCGAGTCCGAACTGCGTGGACACCAGGCGGAGGGGGGCCGGCGGGATCAGGGGACGGCCCCACTCGATGAAGAACGCCAGCAGCGCTGCAGTCGCGGCCAGGACCGCCCACGTCCGCGCCCGCGCAAAGTGCCCCGGGTGGAAGCGCAGCGTCACGAACCCCGCCAGGGCCAGCAGGCCCGCCAGCCGCATGGCGTCGAGCGTGCTGAGACTCCACAGGATCGGCAGGGCGACGTTGGCGCACACGAACAGGTTGAAGCCGAAGAAGATCGCGGTCAGGTCGGGATCGGTCGACAGATGACGGTCGTAGATGACGTCCGACGTGGACAGCAGCGCGGACAGGGCGACGATGGCCACAAACAGCAGGTTCGGCGCGCCCCAGGAGGCGCTGGCCCAGTAGATGGGCAGCACGAAGAACAGCATCTGCTGGTAGAAGTTCTTGTTGACGTAGTTGACGACGAGACGGGTCCGCGAGGACGAACGCGGGGACAGGCGCTCGCCGTCCACGATGAGCCGCAGCAGCAGGCTCGTGGCCCAGATGATGGCGAAGTAGACGAACGCCACCCGCAGCCAGGTGAACTGCCTCGAGCCAAGCCACATGAACGCGACGCCCCAGGCCAGCGCCCAGAGGCTGTGCAGCCACCAGAGCAGGAGCGCGTGCGCGTGGAGCCACGCCCAGACGCGGCGCAGCAGGCCGCCCGCACGCGTCACGATCGCCGGGCCTCCAGCACGGCCCTTCTTATAGCACGCCACCCGCCAGGCGAGGCCCCCGCGCCTGCCCGTCGGAGGGCACGGCTACAATGGAAGGAATGAGCGCGACCAGCGAGCTGCCGCCTCCGGCCCTGCACGCCGGCGAGCGCCCGGACCTCACCCTCGTCTACAAGGCGCTGATCCTCCCTCGCCTGATCGAAGACAAGATGCTGCGCCTGCTCCGGCAGGGCAAGCTGTCCAAATGGTTCTCCGGCATCGGGCAGGAGGCCATCGCGGTGGGAGTGACGCTGGCGCTCGAGCCGGACGATTTCATCCTGCCGATGCACCGGAACCTCGGCGTGTTCACCACGCGGCACGTCGAGGTCGTGCGGCTGTTCCACCAGCTCCTGTTCAAGGAGGGCGGCTTCACCAAGGGCCGCGATCGCACGTTTCACTTCGGGTCGCTCGAGCACCGCATCGTCGGGATGATCAGCCACCTGGGCGCAATGCTGCCCGTGGCCAACGGCCTGGCACTCGCCGCGCAGTTGCGGCACGAGCCGCGCGTGAGCGTTGCCTTCACGGGCGACGGGGCGACGAGCGAAGGCGATTTCCACGAGGCCCTCAACCTGGCCGCCGTCTGGAAGCTGCCAGTCGTATTCGTCATCGAGAACAACCAGTACGGCCTGTCCACGCCCAACGCGGAGCAGTACGCGTGCGCGACCCTTGCGG
>CAYLZN010000347.1:0-6004 GCA_964387935.1 uncultured Vicinamibacteraceae bacterium
CATTCGCGAAAGGCTGCGTAATGTCGGCACTTTCAAACCGTTCGGCGTTCTAGCGGCTTCCTCCGGGGCCAGGGGCTGACGGCGGCTGGTCCGCCCGGTCACCCCTGGCCTCGCCACCTGCGCCCGCCCATGTCCCTGCCCCTCGAGCCCCGTGAATCGCGGGTCATCCTCGACTTCCTCCGCAAGACGGACTCCCTGCTGCTCACGCGCGTCGCGCGGCGGATGATCAACCACCTGTGCTGGAGCGGCGTGCCCGAGGCGCACGCGCTGCTGCAGCGGTTCTCCTCGGACCTCCGATCCGCCGCCGGTCACGCCGGTGACGAGAACCAGCCCCTGGCGCGCAAGAGCCCCGGCGTGCTGTCGGCGGTCACCGAGGAGGCGTTCACGCTTGCGGCCCACGTCCTCTCCGAGGAGGAGATCGTCGCCTGCATCGAGACGTGGATCCTCGATGACAAGTCGAGCTTCCTGATCGAACTGGCCGAGAATCAGGGCAGTCCGCTCGAGCACATTCTCGAGGCGCTCGCACGGTTCGACGAGCTCGGCCTCGACGACCGCAAGCTCTCCGCGTCCACCCGGCACGTCCTGCGCGTGTCGCTCGTCCGCCGCTTCCTGAGCGAGGACACGCGCTTCATCGGCCGCGCCCGCCACTGGATCGAGGTCCACGACTTCTGCGAGATCGGCCGCCGGTTGATCAGCACGCAGGGCAGTCGCGGTAAGCTGGGCGGCAAGAGCTCGGGGCTGCTGCTCGCGTCGCACATCGTCCGAAAGGCGGGCTCGGAGTTCGAAGACCTGCGTAACGTGAAGGTCCCGAAGACCTGGTACATCACGTCCGACGGCATCCTCGGATTCATCGAGCACAACCACCTGCAGGACGTCTTCAACCGCAAGTACCTGGACGTCGACGAGGTGCGTCGCGAGTACCCGCACATCGTGCAGGTGTTCAAGAACTCGCACCTGCCGCCGGACATCGTCCGCGGGCTGTCGCAGGCGCTCGACGACTTCGGGGATCACCCCGTCGTCGTCCGCAGTTCGAGCCTGCTCGAAGACCAGGTGGACTCGGCGTTTTCGGGCAAGTACAAGAGCCTGTTCCTGGCCAATCAGGGACCGAAGCAGCAGCGCCTGGACGCGCTGCTCGACGCGGTGGCGGAGGTCTACGCGTCCGTGTTCGGTCCCGACCCCATCGAGTATCGGGCGGAACGGGGGCTGCTCGATGCCCATGAAGAGATGGGCATCATGATCCAGCAGGTCGTCGGCCGGCGCATCGGGCCGTATTTCTGTCCGGCCTACGCCGGCGTCGCCTTCAGCCGCAACGAGTTCCGCTGGTCCACGCGGATCCGGCGCGAGGACGGCCTGGTACGGCTCGTGCCAGGGCTCGGCACGCGCGCGGTGGACCGGGTCGGCGACGACTACCCCGTGCTGCTCGCGCCAGGCCAGCCCGGCCTGCGTGTCAACGTGAGCGCCCAGGAGGTGCTGCGCTACGCGCCGCGTCGCATGGACGTCGTCAACCTCGAGTCCGGGCGCTTCGAGACCGTCGAGGTCGAGGAACTCGTGCGACAGTTCGGCCGAGACGTGCCCGCCGTGGGTCAGATCGTGTCCGTGTACGACGAGGACGGGCTCCTGCGTCCCGTCGGGTTCGACTGGAATCCCTCGCGCGGCACCCCGGTCGTCACCTTCGAGGGCCTCATCCGCAACACGGACTTCGTCTCCCGAATGCGGGCGCTGCTCACGCTGCTGGCCGAGCGCATGGGCGGCCCCGTCGATCTCGAGTTCGCCTCGGACGGCACGGACCTGTACCTGCTGCAGTGCCGGCCGCAGAGCGGGAACGACGACGACCGGCCCACGCCGCTGCCGCGTGACGTGCCGGCGGATCGCGTGGTCTTCTCCGCGAAGCGCTTCGTGTCCAACGGCCGCCTCCCGGACCTCACCCACATCGTCTACGTGAATCCGGACGAGTACGCCAAGCTCCCCACGCTCGAATCCCTCCAGGAGATCGCGCGCGTCGTGGGGCGGCTGAACAAGCTGCTGCCCAAGCGGCAGTTCGCCCTACTGGGCCCGGGTCGCTGGGGCAGCCGCGGCGACGTGCGTCTCGGCGTGCCGGTGACCTATGCCGACATCAGCAACACGTCGCTGCTCGTCGAGGTGGCCCGGAAGCGCGGGGCCTACGCGCCCGACGTGTCCTTCGGGACGCATTTCTTCCAGGACCTCGTCGAGTCGCGCATCCGCTACCTGCCGCTCTTCCCGGACGATCCGGGCGTCGCCTTCAACCAGGCCTTCCTGGCCGGAGCGCCGAGCGTGCTCGGGGACCTCCTGCCCGAGTATCGCCAGTTCGCCCGCGTCGTGCGCGTGATCGACGTGCCCCGCGCCACCGGGGGGCAGGTGCTCCGTGTGGCCTTCGACGCGGACGCCGACGAGGCGCTGGCGTACCTCGCCGGCGCGTCCACCCAGGGCGACCTCTCCGCGGCGACGGCGAAGCGGGACGTGCCCTCCGACGAGCCATTCCGCTGGCGGCTGCGCATGGCCGAGCGCCTGGCCGCGGACCTCGACGCGGATCGCTTCGGGGTGCGCGCCATCTACCTGATGGGGAGTACGAAAAACGGCACGGCGCGCGCGGAAAGCGACATCGATCTCATCGTGCACGTGTCCGGTGACGAGACACGCCTCGAGGCGCTGCGCCTGTGGCTCGACGGGTGGAGCCGCTGCCTCGCCGAGATGAACTTCTGGCGCACCGGTGTGCGGATGGACGGTCTGCTCGACGTGCACTATCTGACCGACGACGAGGTCGCCCAACGACAGGGCGTGGCAACCAAGCTTGGCGCGGTGACGGATCCAGCACGGGTGCTGGCTCGCTACGGGCCGCCCGAGACCGGGACCGGGACCGAGCCGTAGGCGGCCACCGGACGACTGGCGCAGCCTTTGCTCCGGTGACGGCCGGGCCGCGTGGGCTCGGCGTATAATTCCGGGCATGAAATCGGGCGTACAAGAGATGTCACCGAGTCGCCTCCGCTGGGAGCGCGAGGTGCTCGAGCCGAGCCTGAAGAAGGCGCCGGAGCGGAGCGCCCGCTTCACCACCATTTCAGGGCGGGAGATCGCCCGCCTCTACACCGTCGACGACGTGGCGGCGCTCGACCCGGCGCGCGAGATTGGCGAGCCCGGCCAGTTTCCCTACACGCGGGGCATCCACGAGACCGGCTACCGCGGCAAGCTGTGGACCATGCGGCAGTTCGCGGGCTTCGGCAGGCCCGAGGAGACCAACGAGCGCTACAAGCAACTGCTGGCCGCGGGCGGCACGGGCCTCAGCGTGGCGTTCGACCTGCCGACGCTGATGGGGCGCGACCCGGACCACGACCTGTCGCTCGGGGAGGTCGGCAAGTGCGGCGTCTCCATCGTCTCCCTCGCCGACATGGAGCGCCTCTTCGAAGGCATCGACCTGGGCGCGATCACCACCTCGATGACGATCAACTCGCCGGCGGCGATGATCTTCGCGATGTACCTGGTCGTCGCGGAGCAGCAGGGCGCCGACTGGCGGACGCTGTCCGGAACGATCCAGAACGACATCCTCAAGGAGTTCATCGCGCAGAAGGAGTACATCTATCCGCCGCGGCAGTCGATGCGGCTCATCACCGACGTCTTCGCGTTCTGCGCGAAGGAGGTGCCGCGATGGAACACGATCTCGGTGAGCGGGTATCACATCCGCGAGGCCGGCGCCACGGCCCTCCAGGAACTGGCGTTCACGCTCCGCGACGGGATCGAGTACGTGCAGTACGGGGTGGACGCCGGGCTCGACGTGGACGCGTTCGTGCCGCGGATCTCGTTCTTTTTCAATGCGCACAGCGACTTCTTCGAGGAGATCGCCAAGTACCGGGCCGCCCGGCGCATCTGGGCCGAGGTCCTGCGCGACCGGTTCCACGCGAGAGACGAGCGGTCCTGGAAGCTGCGGTTCCACACCCAGACCGCCGGCGTGTCGCTCACCGCGCAGCAGCCGTACAACAACGTCGTGCGCACCACGCTCCAGGCGCTCGCGGCCGTGCTCGGCGGCACGCAGTCGCTGCACACCAACTCGCTCGACGAGGCGCTCGCCCTGCCCACCGCCGAGGCGGTGATGCTGGCCCTGCGCACGCAACAGGTCATTGCGCACGAGAGCGGCGTGGCGAACGTCGTGGACCCGCTCGGCGGTTCCTACTTCCTCGAGGCGCTGACGAAGGACATGGCGGACGGCACGTACCGGTATTTCGACACGATCGACCGCATGGGCGGGATGGTGCCGGCCATCGAGCAGGGCTACCCGCAGCGTGAGATCGCCGAGAGCGCCTACCGGTTCCAGCAGGCCGTCGAGCAGAAGGACAAGATCATCGTCGGCGCCAACGACTACGTGCTGCAGGACGAGCCGCCGATCCCGATTCTCTACATCGACGACCGCGTGGCCGACACGCAGATCGGCCGGCTGGAGCAGTTGCGCCGCAGCCGGGACCACGACCGCGTCCGGGCCGCGCTCGACCACCTGCGCGAGGTGGCGAGGGGGGCGGGGAACACGATGTATCCGTTGCTCGACTGCGTGCGGGCGTACGCAACGGTCGGGGAGATGTGCGACGCCCTGCGGGACGTCTGGGGCGAGTGGGAAGAGGAACCGGTCATCTGACAGCTGGAGGCTGTCGGTCATGCGAAAGATCCGCGTCGTCATCGCCAAGCCCGGGCTCGACGGGCACGACCGGGGCGCCAAGGTCATCGCCCGCGCGCTCAGGGACGCCGGCATGGAGGTCATCTACACGGGCCTCCGGCAGACGCCCGAGCAGATCGTCTCCGCCGCCCTGCAGGAGGATGCCGACGTGGTCGGTCTCTCCATCCTGTCCGGCGCGCACAACCACATCTGCCCCCGCGTGATGCAGTTGCTGCGGGAACGCGGCCTCGATGATGTGCTCGTCGTCGTCGGGGGGATCATTCCGGATGTGGACATCCCGAAGCTGAAGGACGCCGGCATCGCCGAGGTGTTCCTGCCGGGCACGCCCATGCAGAGCATCGCGGACTTCATCACGACGCACGTACGGCCTCGCCTGGAACCTGTCTGACCATGCCCACGAAGCTGCTGCTCGCCGACGACAGTGTCACCGTTCAGCGTGTCATCGAACTGACCTTCGCGGACGAGGGCGTGGAGGTGACGTCGGTGGGCGACGGCGAACAGGCCATCGCACACCTCGACCGGGACCGGCCGGACATCGTCCTGGCGGACATCGGGATGCCCCGACGCGACGGGTACGAGGTGGCCGCGCACATCAGGCGCTCGCCGGAGCTGGCGCACATCCCGGTCGTGCTCATGACGGGGGCCTTCGAGCAACTGGACGAGGCGCGGGCGGGGCAGGTGCGATGCGACGCGGTGCTCGCGAAGCCGTTCGAACCGCACATGGTGATTGCGATCGTCCGGCAGTTGCTGAACCGCGAGCCCGGGACGACGCCGGCCGCGCCGCAGTTGCCCGAGGGCGAGGCCGACGCAGGGTCAGCGGCGGGCGCACCGACGTCGGGTTCGCTGGATGACTACCTGGAGCGCCTGGACGAGGCGCTGAGTGCGGCGACCGGGGCGACGCCGGCGCGGTCATCGGCGCTGGCCCAGCCGGCACCGGCAGGGCCAGCGCCGGTGACGCTCGTCGAGCCGGCCGCGATGGCGACCTCGACGCCTCCGAATCTGGCCGACGCGTTCTCGGTCCTGCTGGCGGAGGAGCTGGGTGAGGCCCCGCCCGCCCCGACCTGGGGGCGGGTTATCGGCGGCAGGGAGCGGGCCACCGAGGCCGTGGCGACCGCCGAGCCGCTGGTGCTGACGGAAGCGGTGCTGGACGATCTCACGCGGCGGGTGGCGGAGCGGCTGGGCGGGGAGGCCGTCCGGGACCACGTCGGCCGGCTGGTGGTGGAGGTGGCGGAACGGCTCGTCCGCGAGGAGATCGAGCGCATCAAGGCGGGAGCCTGAGAAAAAGGGGTCGGGAGTCCTTTTCGCAAAATTTGCGATCCCCCGGGTAGA
>CAYLZN010000348.1:0-5997 GCA_964387935.1 uncultured Vicinamibacteraceae bacterium
CACGTGGCGATCCCAGGGGCACCAGCCTTCGTCCCCGGCCAGGAGGTGGTGCTCTGTCTCGAGCCGTCACCGCGTGGAGGGTGGCGCACGGTCGCGCTCTCGTTTGCCACGTTCTCGCTCACGGGCGACGCCGGGGCCCAGGCAGAATCTCGCGTGCTGACGCGCGCGGCGCGCGACGCGCTGGTCATGGGGCAGCCGCTCGTGGAGCCGCCCCGGGCCAGTCTCGCCGCGTTCCGCCGGCTCGTGGGGGCCATCAAGGGGACGCGCCCCTGGCGCGCGCCAGACCACGAGACGGGACTCCGCGCCGCCGGCGCCGGGGAAGAGACTCGCGCCACCGAGGAAGCCGCCGCGACGGGCGCCGCCTTCACGCTGCTCGGCGGCGGCCTCCGCTGGCACGAGGTGGACGAGGGGCGGCCCCTCCTGTGGTTCCGCAACAGCGACGCGCCCGCGCCCGTCACGGGCGGAACGGGCGAGGCCGAGATCCGACTGGCGCTGGCCGCATGGACGGCACCGCCTGGGGCCGCCATCGAGTTGCGGGACGGCGGCGCGAGGCCCGTCGGATCGAGCTCCCCGTTCTGCGGTCCCGCCAATGAAGGCAGTGGCCTGATCAGCTTCGAGGATCCGACCGACGAACTCGCCGTCAACGTCCTCGCGCTCGGGGGCGGGTGCATCGGCGACACCGGCTCCCGCGTGGTCAATGGTTTGGCGTTTCAACCATTCTCCCACGCGTTCGTCGTGTTCAATCGGGCGGTCGAACTCGGCCCGACCTACACCACCGCGACCAACGTGGCCCGCATCCTCGAACATGAGGTCGGGCACGGGATCGGCCTGGGGCACACCGACACGCTGTCGGCCCGCGCGACGAGCAACATCATGTATCCCGCCTGCTGCCTGAGCACGACGCCCGTCGCACCGGCGCTCGGCCCCGACGACCTGGCGGGGGTGGAGTTCATCTATCCGCTGGTCGTCAGCCCGTCCTGCTCGTATGCCGTGACCCCGCTCTCGGCGGCGTTTCCATCCGGCGGTGGTCCGGCGGTCGTACGGGTGGCGACCGGGGCCGACTGCGCCTGGTTCGCTGAGAGCAGCGCCTCCTGGATCTCCCTCGCGGCCAGCGGCGCTCAGCTTGGTTCTGCGGAGGTCGTCTATCGCGTGAGCCCGAACACCGGTCCCGCGCGGCAGGGCCTGCTGCGCGTGGCGTCGCAGTTCGTGTCCGTGACTCAGGGCAGCGATGACACCGACGGCGACGGGTTGAGCGATGTGTGGGAGAACCGGTTCGGCCTGGATCCGGCCTCCGCGACGGGGCCGGACGGCGCCCTGGGCGATCCGGACGGTGACGGCCGGACGAACGCGGACGAACTCGCGGAGGGCACGCACCCGCGCGGCGTGTTCATGCGCGCGTTCGCCGAGGGGGCCACGGGCCCGTTCTTCGACACGCGCCTCGTCGTGTTCAATCCCAGCGAGGCGTCGCAGGCGCGTGTGCTGCTGCGGTTTCTGATGGTTCGTGGCGGGACGGCGGACGCGTACGTCAGCGTGCCCCCGCTGTCACGGCGCACGGTGGACCCGGAGCGCGACGCCGGGGTGACCCAGGCCGAGTTCGCCACCGTCATCGAATCCGACGCCCCTGTCGTGACCGAGCGGTCCATGCGCTGGGACGCGACCGGCTACGGTGCGCACGGGGAGTCGAGCGTGGCGCCGGCCCCGACGTGGTACTTCGCCGAGGGCGCCACGCACTCGCAGTTCGAGCTCTTCTACCTGCTCGCGAATCCGAACCGCGAACCCGTGGACGTTCGCGTGACGTACCTGTTGCCCTCGCCGGAGGTCACGCTCGAGCGCACCTATCGCGTGCCGGCGCTCGGGCGCCGCACGGTGTGGGTCGATGTCGAGGATCCCGTGCTGGCCGACACGGACGTGTCCGCCGTCGTCTCCTCGTCGAACCGCCTGCCGATCGTCGTCGAGCGGGCGATGTACCGGCCGGGCGGCGGGGAGGTGTTCGGCGCCGGACACGCCAGCGCGGGCGCCACGGCGCCGGCGGCGCGCTGGTTCTTTGCGGAGGGCGCGACGGGCGACTTCTTCGATACCTTCCTGCTCGTGGTCAACCCGTCTTCGGCCCAGGCCGCGCTGGAGGTGCGGTATCTGCTGCCGGGCGGGGAAGTCGTGAGCGTCCCGCATGCCGCCCCCGGGCTGAGCCGGACCACGATCTGGGTGGACCGAGACCACCCGCGCCTTGCGGACACCGCGGCGGCCATCGAGATCCGATCCGTCAACGACGTGCGCGTCGTGGTCGAGCGGGCCCAGTGGTGGCCAGGGCCGACCGTTGTGACCTGGGAGGAGGCGCACGCCAGCGGGGGACTTCCCGCGCCCGGACCCCGATGGGCCACAGCCGACGGCGAAGTGGGCGGCGACGCGCGGGCGGAGACGTTCCTGCTCGTGGCGAATACCTCGCCCTGGGCCGGTTCGGTGCAGGTCCTGATTGCGTTCGAGGACGCCGCGCGGGCACCGGTGTCGCGCCGGTTTCCGGTGGCGGCCACGAGTCGCCTCAACGTCGACGTCGGCTACCTGGTCCCCGAGGCGCGGAACCGTCGCTGGTCCGCCATCGTGGAGAGCGTGGGGGAGACCCCGCTGGACCTCGTCGTCGAGCGCGCCACCTACTCGAGCGCGGGCGCGCGGTTCTGGGCGGCGGGCGTCGCGGTACCGGCCACGCGCCTGCCCTGATGGCCGCCCGTGCCCTGATGGCCGCCCCCGCGCGGCGCGCCACCCCCGCTGCCGGCTGATTGTCTTCGTTTGTCTTCCTCTGCGCCGGGCGCTGGCCGTGCAAGCTCGCAAGGGCTACAATACTTCGTTCGATCCTTGAACCATTCGGTCTTCTCCTGACCTGCATGCCCCGACCCGTGTCCCGTCCGAGGCGACGACGAGCCACCGTCCGCACGGTGGCCGTGTGCGTGGCGGCAGGCGTCTGGACGCTGGCGGGTCGCGCGGCGGCACAGGATCTGGGCACGACGTCGCGGGCGGCCGCGTCGGCGGCGCCCGTGCCGGCGCCGTCGGTGCTCGAGCACGACAGCGACGGGCGGGTGGTGATCCGGGCCATCGCGGTGGCGGAGCCGCCCGTGATCGACGGGACGCTCGACGATTCCATCTATGCGAGCGTGTCGCCGGCCTCCGGCTTCATCCAGCAGGAACCGCACGAGGGGCAGCCTGCCAGCGACAAGACCGAGGTGTGGGTGCTGTACGACGGGCAGGCACTCTACGTCGCCGCGCGATGCTGGCAGCCGTCGGACGTGAAGCTCGTCGCCAACGAGATGCGACGCGACAGCTTCGCCATCTTCCAGAACGACAACTTCGGGGTGATCCTCGACACGTTCCGGGACGGTCGCAACGGGTTCATGTTCTACACGAACCCGGTCGGCGGGCTCGCCGACGTCTACGTTACCGACGAACGGGATTCCAACCGCGACTGGAACACGATCTGGGACACGCGCACCGCCCGCTTCGACGGCGGGTGGTCCGTCGAGATGGCGATCCCGTTCAAGTCGCTCCGCTTCCCGCCGGGAACCGAGCAGACCTGGGGCGTGAACTTCCGCCGCATCGTCCGCGATCGGCCGGAGTTCTCGTACCTCGTGCCGATCCCGGCGTCGGCCGGGCCGCGGGGCATCATGCGCGTGTCGCTCGCGCCGGCGCTGGTCGGCGTCGCGGCCCCGCCTCCCGGACTCAATCTCGAGGTCAAGCCGTTCGGGATCGTGCAGACGCAGATCGACAAGGAAGCGACGATCCCCCCGGACGACTTCGACGCCGATGCCGGCTTCGACGTGAAGTACGGCGTGACCAAGAGCCTCACGGCCGACTTCACGTACAACACGGACTTCGCCCAGGTGGAGGAAGACGAGCTCCAGGTGAACCTGACCCGGTTCAACCTGTTCTTCCCGGAGAAGCGTGAGTTCTTTCTCGAAGGGCAGGGGATCTTCTCGTTCGGGGGCGTCCAGAACGGGTCGGGCGGTCGGCAGGGGCCGCCGAGCAACACGCCGGTCCTGTTCTTCAGCCGGCGCATCGGTCTCAACGAGGACGCGACCGTACCCATCGACGTCGGAGGCCGCCTCACGGGCAAGGCCGGTCCCTGGAGCCTCGGCTTCCTGGACGTGCAGACGGCGGACAGCCCGGAGGCGCTCGCGGTGGCCACCAACTTCGCCGTGGCGCGCGTGAAGCGCGACATCCTGCGACGCAGCGCGGTCGGCGTGATCGCGACCAACCGGTCGCGCACGATCGAGAGCACCGGCTCGAACCAGGTGTTCGGCCTGGACGGGAACTTCGCGTTCTACGAGAACGTGTCGGTCGTCGGCTACTTCGCGAAGAGCTGGACGACCGACCGCGACGGGCACGATACGAGCTACCGGGGCCAGTTCGACTACAGCGGGGACCGCTACGGGTTCGAAGTCGAGCACCTGCTGGTGGACGAGCACTTCAATCCGGAGATCGGCTTCCTGCGGCGCGAGGCCTTCCGCCGGTCGTACGCGCAGGCGCGGTTCAGCCCGCGCCCGGAGACCATCCCGTGGATTCGCAAGTGGGGCCTCGAGCCCAGCTTCGACTACATCACCAATCCGGGCGGGGACGTGCTGGAGAGCCGGCAGGCCCAGCTCACGGGGCGGGTCGAGTTGGCCAACGGTGACAGCTTCGGCGCGGACTACGAACGCAACTACGAGGCGCTCGACGAGCCGTTCGAGATCACCGACGAGGTGACGATCCCGACGGGGGCGTATCGGTTCGACAACGTCCGGGTGCGCTACGAGCTGGGGCCTCAGCGGCGTGTGAGCGGAGGCGTCACCCTCAACACGGGCGGCTTCTACGGTGGCACGCGGCGGGAGATCGGCTGGCGCGGCCGGGTGGAGCTCTCGTCGCAGCTCTCGCTGGAGCCGACGCTGTCGTTCAACCGGGTGCGGCTGCCCTACGGGGACTTCGACACGCAGCTGGTCGGGGCGCGCACGACCTACACGATCTCGCCGCGTATGCTGGCGAGCGCCCTGCTGCAGTACAACTCCGCGGCCGGGATCGCCTCGGCCAACATCCGCTATCGCTGGGAGTATCGGCCGGGGAGCGACCTGTTCGTGGTCTATTCGGAGGGTCGCGACACCGAGGTCCCCGGCTCGCCCACGCTGTCCAACCGCAGCTTCGCGGTGAAGCTGACGAGGATGTTTCGGTTCTAGGAGGGCGTACGGCGTACGGCTTATGGCGTACGGCGGCGTACGGCAGGGCAAGGGCGGCGTACGGGCGGCGTACGGCAGGGCCCGTTCGGGGGCGCCCGGGCCCGTTCAGCGACTGAATTGGACATTTCGCTGCAAACCTGCGCGATCTGGCCCGGGCCGCGCCTAGAATTGGGACATTCCACGGCGGTCCGGGTCGGAGTCTACGCATGAGGCGCCGGGCCGAGCCGTACGGACTTCAGAGGAGTGGTATGCACAAACCCGTCAAGTACGTCGAGAAGGGACTGACCGTGCTCGCCAAGGGCGCGTGGGCCGTCTTCGACCGCCTCAACCAGATCAGCCCCAACGCCTCGTTCACCCCGACGTGGTCGGAGAAGCCGCTGCTCAAGTCCTGGGAGAAGGTCAAGCCACCGCTCGGGTGGCCGCGGGAGACCGATTCTCTCTGTCCCACCTGCGTGCGCGAGGCGCGCCAGGAGATCCTGGACGGCAAGAAACCCGTGTCCGTGCTCCTCAACGAGAAGGTCGGGGAGATCAAGGCCACCATCCTCGAGCGGGACGGCAGGATCCTGATGGTGAAGGACTGCCCGATTCACGGGCACTTCGAGGACGTGATGTCGATCGACACCGCGTTCTTCCGGCACCTCGAGGAGATGTTCCCCGGCAGCGACATCGTCGCGCACAACGACGAGACGCTGCACAACCACGGGAGCAGCACGATCAAGTACGGCCGCGGCGCCGTGCTGACGGTGGACCTCACCAACCGCTGCAACATGATGTGCGACCCGTGCTTCATGGACGCCAACCAGGT
>CAYLZN010000349.1:0-5942 GCA_964387935.1 uncultured Vicinamibacteraceae bacterium
CAGTGGCGGAGGAGACGGTCGGCCTGGGCCCGAGGAGGTCGCCCGTGAGCTGCGGTCGCTCCAGCGCCTCGCAGAGGGGCTGGGGGAAGAGGGTGAAGGACTCCGCCGCGCGCTGCAGACGCTCGAGGGCTACGCCCCGAGTCGTTCGGCGCCAGGAACCGAGTCGTGGAAGCAGGACTTCGCCCGATGGGAATCGCTGCGTCGCGACGTCGGGGAGTCGCTGGAGCAGGTGCAGGCTCGCCTGTCCGAGCAGTTGCGCGCCGAGGAGCGCGAGAACCGCCTCGATGCGGGCGCGAGCGACGCCGCCCCGGATGCCTTCCGTCGCGAGGTCGCGCGGTACTATCGCGCACTCGCCAGGAAGCCGCAGCCATGACGTTCGCCGCGCCGCTGCCCGCCTGGTCACTCGCGCTTCTGCTCGCCGGCGGCGCGTACCTGGTGTGGCGCGCGGGTTGGCTGCAGGGGGTCCGAAGCCTGGCCACCTGGCAGCGGGCCGTGCTCGTGGCCCTGCGCGCGGTGGCGCTGCTGCTCCTGCTCGGCGTCCTGATGCGGCCCGTGCGGATCGCTCCGGACCAGGCGGCGAGGGAAACCGTCGCGGTGCTCGTCGACGTCTCTCGCAGCATGGCGCTTCACGACGCGGGTCAGGGGGCCCGCCTCGAGGAAGCCATCCGGCTCGTGCGTGACGCCATCGTTCCCACGCTGGGGTCGCGATTCAACCTGGACCTGCTCGCCTTCGGCCACGAGATCAGGCCTGTCACCCTGGAGGAACTGGCCTCGCTTCAGCCTGCAGCGCCAGCGACCGATCTCGCACAGGCGATGGCCGGTGTGTCGCGGCGTCCGCGCCAACCCGTCGGGACCATCGTCGTTTCCGATGGAGGCTTCGCGATTCCTGACGACCTGCAGCCTCCGGGCGGGGCCTCGTGGCCGGTGTATTCGCTTGGCGTCGGCAGGACCACGGGTCATCGCGACGTCGAGGTCCGCGCGCTGACCGCGGGCGACGCATCGGTGTCGGCGTCAACCGTGGACCTGACGGCGACGGTCGCCAGTTCGGGGCTCGGATCGGCGCCCGTCGAACTCCGGGTGTTCGCCAACGGGCAGGCCATCGAGTCGAGGCGCGTTGTCCCGACCGGCGAGACGGTTCCCCGGGAAATCGTGTTCGCGGTCGGTCCCGACCCCGACGCCGCCACGCTCTACACCGTCGAGGCCGCCGTCCAGGACGGCGAATTGACGTCGGCGAACAACCGGCGGTCGGTGCTGGTGCCGCCGTCGGGAAGGCCGCGCCGCGTCCTCCTGCTGGAGGGGGCGCCTGGTTTCGAGCACAGCTTCCTGAAGCGGGCCATCGACCAGGACCGTGGACTGGAACTCGACGCGGTCGTGAGGAAAGGAGCCAACGACGACGGGCGCCAGACCTACTACGTCCAGGCCAGCCCGGAGCGCGGCGGTGCGCTCACCAACGGGTTTCCGACGTCACGACAGGCGCTGTTCGCCTACGACGCCATCGTCCTCGCCAACCTCGAGGCTGATGCCATGACCGGCGACCAGCAGGCGCTGCTGAGCGAATTCGTCAGCGAACGCGGAGGGGGTCTGCTGGTGCTCGGGGCGCGAACGCTGCAGGCGAACTCGCTCGACGGCACCCCACTCGAGGAGTTGCTGCCGGTCGAGATCTCCGACCGCGGTTCGACTGGCGTCTCACGCGCGTCGACGACCCGCCTTGGAGGCGGCGTCGAGCTGACGGCCGATGGGGTGCGGCACCCGGTGATGCGGATTGCCCCGACCGCAGACGAGGCTCGGGCACGCTGGTCGGCCATGCCTGCCCTCCCGTCGCTCGCATCGGTGGGCGGCGCCCGCCCCGGTGCGGCGGTGCTGGCGCTCTCAGGTGGTGGTGGCGTCCGACGTCCCCTCGTGGCTGTCCACCGGTTTGGCCGCGGTCGGGTTCTCGCGTTCACGGGTGAAGGCTCGTGGCGCTGGCGAATGATGCTGCCTTCGACCGACACGAGCTACGTGGCGTTCTGGCGGCAGGCCGTTCGCTGGGTCGGGGCGGCGGCTCCGGAGCCGGTGACCGTCCGGGCCACCAGCAACGGCTCGGGTCGGGTTGCGGTCGTCGTCGAGGTTCGGGACGAGACGTTTCGCGCCGTCCGCGACGCAGACGTCCAGGTGACCGTGCGCGCGGCTGATGGGACAGCGCAGCAGGTGGCAGCGACGCCGGATCCCGAAGTGGCCGGCGCGTATCGCGCCGAGGCCGCCGTTGCCGCGGGTGCCGCGCGGATCGACGCTGGCGCGACGCACGGGGGCAAGCCACTGGGAACGGCGTCCGCGTGGACGCTCGCCGGAGAAGACGAGAGCGAGCTGGTGGCGCCAAGGCGCGACGACGCGCAGCTCGCGCGGCTGGCCGAACGGTTCGGAGGGCGCCTCGTGCAGCCCGGTGACCTGGGGGCCGTGGCGGCGGAGCTTGCCTCCAGGCGATTGGCGCCGGAGGTGTTCCTGGAGCGGGACGTCTGGCAGTCGCCGTGGATCCTGCTGCTCCTCCTGACGCTGCTCATCGGGGAGTGGACATTGCGCCGTCGCTGGGGGCTGCGATGAGCGCGCGCCGGGTGTCTCTGCTGGCAGGGTGCCTGATTCTCCTCGCCGGGCCTGTCCCGGGGAGGGCGGCCGAGCGTTACGCCCTCGTCGTCTCGGGCGCGAGCGGGAGTCCCCAGCATGCGGCCGCACACGCCAAGCAGCGGGATGCGCTCGTCAAAGCCCTGCTCGGGCCGCTGGCGCTGCCAGCCGACCACGTGATCACCCTGAAGGAAGGCGATGCCCAGGCCCCCGACGTCGCCACACGCGACCGCGTGGCGGCCGCCGTCGTCGGGTTGACCGCGCGGCTCCGGCCGGAGGACACGCTGCTCGTGGTACTCATCGGTCACGGCACCGACGATGGCGTGGATGCCAGGTTCAATCTCGTCGGCCCGGACCTGACCGCGGACGGGTGGCGTGACCTGCTGCGGGGCGTCCGTTCGCGCCTGGTGTTCATCAACGCCTCGTCGGCGAGCGCGGCCTTCCTGGAGCGGCTCGCCGGACCGCGGCGGATCGTCATCACCGCGACCGACATCCCGGCGCAGCAGTACGACACGGTATTCGGTGAGTTCCTGGGCCCGGGATTCACGGCCCCGGAGGCCGATCTCGACAAGGACGGCCGGGTGTCGATCGGCGAGCTGTTCGCCTACGCGAGCGCGCGTGTCAAGCGACATTACGCCGAGCGTGGCCAGCTCGCCACCGAGCGTGCGGCGCTGGACGACAACGGCGACGGCCGGGGCAAGGAGGCAGGCACCCTCGGTCCGGACGGCGCGCTGGCCAGTCAGACGTTCCTGGACACCGGTCCGGAGCTGGCGTTGTCGCGCGACCCCGCGGTCACCGAAGTCCTCGCACGGAGAGACGCTCTCGAAGCGGCACTGGAGGAGCTGAAGCGAAAGAAGAGCTTCATGCCGCCCGCCGACTACGCGCGCGAACTGGAGCGCCTGCTCGTCGAGCACGCGCGCCTCTCGAGGCAGATCCGGTCGCGGAGCTGAGGGAGTGCTACACTCACGCGTCGCCGCGTCGGGCTCCCCCGCGCGCGGCTGTCATCGAGGACACCGTGGTCTGCAAATCCTGCGGGACGGAGATTGCCGACAAAGCCCTGATCTGTTACCGCTGCGGCGCCGCGACGAGTGCGCCCGCCCTTGCGCCGCGCGCACCCGTCAGGACTGGCCGCGCCAGCCTGGCCTCGACGATCGCGCTCGCGGTGCTCGCGCTGCTGGCGCTCTTCCTGGGCCAGGCAGGCACGGTGCCCCTGGCGCCAGAGGTTCGATACGGCATCGCGGCGGTCGCCCTGGTGATTCTCGTGTGGCGACTGCTGGCACGCCGGCGCTGACGGGGCCTCTTCCGCTCAGGGACGCGTGGGAGTAAACTGAAGGGCTCAGACCATCATCATCCATGCCAGTCGCCAGACTCGACGTCACCGACGCTCTCGGCCAACGCACGGTTACCGTCGACAAGCCCAGTTTCAAGATTGGCCGCCGCGACACGAACGACCTCCGCCTCGCCGGCAGTGAGGTGTCTCGGGATCACGCCGAGATCGTGGTCGACGGAGAGAAGTTCACGCTGTTCGACCGCGGGTCCCGGTACGGCACGTTCGTCAACGGGGAGACCGTGACCGAGCGGTTGCTCGTGCACGGCGACCGCGTCCGGCTCGGTCGAGGCGGCGGCGCCGAGATGGTGTTCCTCGCAGGCGAGGCCCATTCCACCCAGGCGGACCCGGCGACGTCGTCGGCCATCGGGGACCTGCGACACGTTGCGGCGCTGCTCGAGGGCCTGCGGGCGCTCGGATCCGGCCGCGTGCTTGACGAGGTCCTCGCCCTGGTCCTCGACTCCGCGCTCAACGTCGGCGGCGCCGAGCGCGGCTTCATCATGCTGGCCGACCCCGAGGGCAAGCTGGAGTTCAAACTCGCGCGCGCCCGCGGGCGCATCACGCTGCCGGGCCGCGGGTTCGAAACGAGCCGCAAGATCCCCGAAGAGGTGTTCGCGACCGGCGAAGCGCGCATGATCGCCGACCTGCTGGACGGCGACCTCGCAGCCGTGCACACCGGCACGGTCGCCCTGGGGATTCGCAACGTCCTGTGCGTGCCGCTGCGTCTCGTCCGCTATCTCGAAAAAGCGGACGCCGCGGCCGACGACCGCCCGGTCGGTGTGCTCTACCTGGATTCCCGCGAGAAGGGCTCGCTCACGAGCTCTTCGACGCGTTCGGCCCTCGAGACGCTGGCCACCGAGGCGGCGGTCGCCATCGAGAACGCGCGCCTCTATCGTGAGACCCTCGAGAAGGCCCGGCTGGACCAGGAGATGAAGATCGCCGCGGTGATCCAGCAGGCCCTGCTGCCGAAGAACACGCACGCCGGCAAGCAGTTCGACCTGGCGGCCTCGACGTTGCCCTGTCGCTCGATTGGCGGCGACTTCTTCGACTACATGGACGGCCCCGGCGAGGCGGTGGGCTTCGCCCTCGGCGATGTGGCCGGCAAGGGCCCCCCGGCGGCCCTGCTGAGTGCGCTCGTGCAGGGCATCCTGACCGCGCTCGGTCGCATCAGCCAGGGGCCTGCCGTCACGGTGTCCCACGTCAACGAGGGCCTGTTCCAACGCGCGATCGAATCGCGGTTCGTGACGATGTTCTACGGCCGCCTCGACGAGCAGGGTCACGTGACCTGCTGCAACGCCGGCCACAACCCGCCGATCATCGTCGGACCCGATCGAGTCGTCCGCCTGGAAAAGGGCGGCCCGATCCTCGGGCTCTTCGCGGGCGTCCCGTTCGAGGAGGAGACCGTCGCCCTCAAGTCGGGGGATTATCTCGTCGTGTTCAGCGACGGAGTCTCCGAGGCCCTGAGCGCCACCGGAGAGGAGTTCGGCGACGATCGGATCATCGCGTCGGTCCGCGGCTCGCTGGGCAAGAACGCCGAGGGGGTCCTGGATGACCTGATCATCTCGGTGAAGGCCTTCGCCAAGGGAGCGGCGCAGAGCGACGACGTGACAGCGCTCGTCATTCGCTACCTCGGGTGATGTCCGGGAAGGACCGGCGACGGCTGGGCTGGGCCATCGCCATCTGGGTCGTCCTGGCCGTCGCAGTGTGGAACGCCGTCTTCGACATGCTCGTCGTCCGCGGCGAGCAGCAGTATCTGCTCTCCCAGGCCCGTCACGAACTGGGAATCGGTCCCCGACGCACGATTGACGAGGTGATGACGGAGGCGATCCGCTACGCGCGGCTCGTCGCCTCCTTGTGGAGTGCGGTGGTCCTCGCGGCGGGCGCGGGGACCGCGTGTCTGCTGGGCCGCGGCGACTAGCGCTGTCGCTTGTCGCGCGACACGTACTGACGCGTCGGCGAGCCGATGTACACCTGGCGAGGCCGGGCGATCTTCTGCTCCGGATCCTGCAGCATCTCCTCC
>CAYLZN010000350.1:0-1205 GCA_964387935.1 uncultured Vicinamibacteraceae bacterium
ACGCTCGACGAGCTGCCCCCGGCCGCCGGCCGCGAGCGCCTCGTGCGCGAGCACGACCTCGACCCGCAGGCCGCGGACAACCTGCTCGCCTACCTCGCGGAGCAGAAGACGGCCATCTGGGCGCTGCCCGACGACCGCACCGTCGTCGTCGAGCGCTGCCGCGACGAGCTCGGGGACTGGCGGATGTGTGTGCTGTCGCCGTTGGGCGGGCAGGTGCTGGCCCCGTGGTCACTGGCCGCGGTGGCCCGCGTGCGGGAGGAGAGCGGGCTCGACGTCGAGGCCATGTGGACCAACGACGGGTTCATCCTGCGCTTCCCGGAAACGGAGGATCCCCCGGACGTCTCGCTGATCCTCCCGCCTGCCGGGGACGTCGAGCGCCTCGTCATCGGCCAGCTCGGCGCGTCGGCGCTGTTTGCCGCGCGGTTCCGTGAGTGTGCCGGCCGGGCCCTGCTGCTGCCGCGCCGCCGGCCCGGCCAGCGGTCGCCGCTGTGGCAGCAGCGGAAGAAAGCCTCGGATCTGCTCGCCGTGGCCTCACGCTTTCCCTCCTTTCCGCTCGTGCTCGAGGCCCATCGCGAGTGCCTGCGGGACCTCTTCGACATGCCGGCGTTCCATGCGCTGCTCGACGACGTGCGGGCGGGGCGCGTGCGAGTCGTCACGCGGGACACGCAGGCGCCGTCGCCGTTTGCGGCATCGCTGCTGTTCGGCTATGTGGCGAACTACCTCTACGACGGCGACGCGCCTCTTGCGGAGCGGCGGGCGCAGGCCCTGTCGATCGACCAGGAGCAGCTCCGCGAGCTGCTCGGCGATGCGGAGCTGCGGGAACTGCTCGACGCCGACGTCATGGCGGACGTCGAGCGGCAGTTGCAGCATCTCGATGCAGACTACCGGGCGCGGAGCGTGGATGGCGTCCACGACCTGCTGCTGCGCGTCGGCGACCTTTCGCGTGACGAGATCGTCGCCCGGTCCGCCGAGGCCCAGGGTGCAGCCTGGGCGGAGGCGCTGCTGATCGCCCGCCGCGCCGTCGAGTTGCCGGCGGGTGGGGCGACTCGCCTCGTCGCCATCGAGGACGTGGCCCGGTATCGCGACGGCCTCGGCCTCCCGTTGCCGCCGGGAATCCCCGAGTCGCTGCTCGCGGGCGTCCAGGACCCCCTGGGTGACCTCGTGATGCGCTTCGCACGCACGCACGCGCCGTTTGCGGCCGCGGA
>CAYLZN010000350.1:1215-5910 GCA_964387935.1 uncultured Vicinamibacteraceae bacterium
GGCACACCGCTTCGCGCTCGGGCGCACCACCGTCGAGCAGGTGCTCCACCGGCTGACCGTCGAGCGGCGCCTGCTCGAGGGCGCCTTCCGGCCCGGCGGCACGGCGCGCGAATGGTGTGCGCCCGACGTGCTGTCCACCATCCGCCGTCACTCACGGGCCCGCCTGCGCAGGGAGATCGAGCCCGTCGAGCCGCACGTGCTCGCGAGGTTCGTCGCGGCCTGGCAGGGCACCACGCGACCGCGCAAGGGCCTGGACGCCATTCTCGATGCCGTCGAACACCTGCAGGGGGCACCGCTGGTCGCCTCGCTGCTGGAGACCGACATCCTGCCCGCGCGGGTGGCCGACTTCGAGCCCGCCGATCTCGACACGCTGCTCGCCGCCGGTGAGGTCGTATGGGTCGGCCTCGAGTCGCTCGGCGACCGCGACGGGCGCATCGCGCTCTTCCTCACGGATCACATGGGCACGCTGTGGCGACCTCGGGCAAAGGGCGCGGATGCGACGGACCGCGAGCAGGCGATCCTGGCGCACCTGGCGCAGACGGGGGCCTCGTTCTTCGCACCGCTCCACGAGGCCTGCGGCGGTGGGTTCCCCGGGGACACGCTCGATGCGTTGTGGGCCCTGGTGTGGCGCGGACTGGTCACCAACGACGCCTTCCAGGCGCTGCGTCACCGCGTGAGGCCCCCGGCCCGCGATCGGCGCGCGGCCGCGCATGCCGGGGGGCGCGTGTTCCGGTCACGACGGGCCGTGCCCCCGTCGGGCGAGGGCCGCTGGTCGATCGTCGCCAGCGAGGGCACCACGCCGCGCAGCGACACGGCCTGGAGCGCCGCCATGGCCCAGCAGTTGCTCACGCGCTATGGCATCGTCACGCGCGAGGTCGCGCAGGCCGAGGCGCTGGGCGGCGGGTTCTCCGCGGTGTACGAGGTCCTGCGGTCGATGGAGGAACGCGGCCGGATCCGCCGCGGCTACTTCGCGTCGGGCGTGGGCGCCATGCAGTTCGCCATGCCGGCGGCCCTCGACCTGTTGCGCGCCCTGCGAGTCGACCCCGAAGATCCTGAAGTCGTTCGTCTCTCTGCCGCCGATCCGGCCAGCGCGTACGGCGCGCTGCTCAAATGGCCAGCGGGCGCCGCCGAGACCGCAGGGCCGGGCCGCGGGCCCACACGATCGGCAGGTGCGCAGGTCATCATCGTCAGCGGACGGCTCGGCGCGTGGCTGAGCAGGACGCGCACCGCGTTGCTGACGTTCCTGCCAGCTGAGGACCCGGAGCGGTCGCTGGTGGCCTCGGGCGTGGCGTCGGCGCTCGCCGACGTGGCACGCGAGGGGGAGGGGCGACAGGGCGGCCTGCTCATCGCCGAGATCGACGGCCAACCCGCGGCCACCCACGCCCTCGCGCCCTGGCTTGAACGGGCCGGCTTCACGCCGTCGGCCCTGGGCTACCACGTCCGACGCGACAAATCCGGGCGCAAACCATGAGGCGGGCTCAAGGCACAAGGCTCAGGGCCGTACGCCTGCTCTACAATTCCCCCGTGTCGACATCCCGTGGTCCGCTCGCCCTGGTCTTCTTCATTGTCTTCCTCGATCTGCTCGGCATCGGGATCCTGATCCCGGTCATTCCGCAGCTGCTCGGGAATCCGGTATCGGAGTTCTACCTGCTGCCGGAAGGCTGGAGCGTGGAGCGCGGCTACGTGCTGCTCGGCGCGCTGGTCACCGTGTTCCCGCTCATGCAGTTCCTGGCCACGCCCATCCTCGGGGAACTGTCCGACAAGTTCGGCCGGCGGCCGCTGCTGCTGATCTCGCTGGCCGGCACCTGCGCGGCGTACCTGCTGTTCGGCGTGGGCATCCTCGTGCGCAACATCCCCCTGCTCTTCGGGGCGCGCGCGATGGACGGCATCACGGGCGGCAACATCGCCGTCGCGCAGGCGGTGATCTCGGACACGACGGCCCCGCAGGATCGGGCGAAGAGCTTCGGCCTCATCGGCGCCGCGTTCGGCCTCGGCTTCATCATGGGTCCGTACCTCGGGGGAAAGCTCTCCGACCCTGCGGTCGTGAGCTGGTTCGACGCCGCGACGCCGTTCTGGTTCGCCGCCGTGCTGTCCCTGGTCAACATGCTGCTCGTCGCCATCCGGCTGCCGGAGACGAACCGGACCCCGAAGACGGAGCATCGGATCAACTGGCGCAAGTCCGCGCAGAACATCAACCACGCCTGGGCACTGGCGCCGCTGCGCCCGCTCTACGGCACCAACTTCCTGTTCCAATCGGGCTTCTCGTTCTTCACGACCTTCTTCGGCGTGTTCCTGATCAACCACTTCGGGTTCACGCAGGGCAACATCGGCGACTTCTTCGCGTACGTCGGCCTGTGGATCGTCTTCACGCAGGGCGTGGTCGTGCGACGCACGAGCAAGTGGTTCGGCGAGGCGTCCGTTCTGCGGGCGAGCGTGATCCCGGCCGGCCTGTCCGTGCTGCTCTACCTGGTGCCCCGCGTCTGGTGGGGCCTGCTCCTCGTCGTGCCGCTCTTTGCGATCGCGGTGGGCCTGACGCAGGCCAACCTCACCGCACTGCTCAGCCGCTCCGCGAGC
Organism: uncultured Vicinamibacteraceae bacterium; assembly: GCA_964387935.1. Taxonomy (GTDB): domain Bacteria; phylum Acidobacteriota; class Vicinamibacteria; order Vicinamibacterales; family JAFNAJ01; genus CAYLZN01. The sequence goes on from CAYLZN010000350.1 coordinate 3,790, forward strand.
GCGAGAATCCAGGGCGAGGTGCTCGGCATCAACGCGAGCGTCCAGGCGCTGGCGCAGACCCTTCCGCCCCTGCTGGCCGGGCTGCTCGCCGGCACCGTCAGCCCCGAGGCTCCGCTGCTGGCGGCAGCCGTCCTGATGGTCCTCGCCGGGGTGTGTTTCCACATCTTCTACCGGCCGGTGCCCGCGCCGGTGTCGTGAGCCACGGCGGTATAGAATTCCCCGAACGCGTTCGCCGATCACCGGGCCCCCTCGGAGTCTGCCCATGCGATCCGTGTCGTTCACCCTGAATGGCGCCCCCACCCGCGTCACGGTCGACGAGACCCGCCCGCTGCTGTGGGTGCTGCGCGACGACCTCAGCCTGACCGGCACCAAGTTCGGCTGCGGCGAGGCCGTCTGCGGCGCCTGCACCGTCCTGCTCGACGACGAGCCCGTGCGCGCGTGCGCCACGACCATCGGCGACGTCGAGGGCAGGCGCGTCGTCACGATCGAGGGCCTCGCGCGAGACGGCCACCTGCACCCGGTCCAGGACGCCTTCGTCAAGCACCTCGCCTTCCAGTGCGGGTACTGCACGCCGGGCATGGTCATGGGCGCGTACGCGCTCCTGCTGAAACACCCGACCCCGACGCCCGCACAGATTACCGCCCAGATGGACGCCCATCTCTGCCGCTGCGGGGCGCACCTCCGCATCGTCCAGGCGATCGAGTCGGCGTCGGCGGTCATGAAGGGAGGCGCCCGATGAACCCGCACGACGACCTGATGGAGGTCCCGGACGGCTGGGGGTTCGTCACGACGGTCGATCGACGCGACTTCCTCAGGCTCACGAGCACGGGCCTGCTCGTCATGTTCGCCCTCGAACCCCTGCTCGGGCGACAGGAGCCGGTGCGGCTCCCGACGGGACGCCAGGGCTACCCGACCGATCTCAATGCCTACCTGCACATCGGCGCCAACGGGCGCGTGACCTGCCTGGTCGGCAAGATCGAGATGGGACAGGGCGCGCAGACGTCATTGCCGCAGCTGGCCGCCGAGGAACTCGACGTCCCGCTCTCGTCGGTGGACATCGTCATGGGCGACACCGACCTGTGCCCGTGGGACATGGGCACCTTCGGTTCGCTCAGCATCCGCCAGTTCGGCCCTATCCTGCGCGCGGCGGCCGCCGAGGCCAGGGCCGTTCTGCTGCAGCTGGCCGCCGAGCGCCTCCAGTCTCCGGTGAGCGACCTGCGGGTGGAGGCGGGCGTGGTCGTGCATGCCACCGACGCCAGCAAGCGCGTGTCGTACGGCGATCTCACGGCGGGCAAGAAGATCGAGCGCAAGCTCGAGGGCAAGCCTGCCCTCGAGGCGGTCAAGACCTTCACCATCGTGGGCACGAGCGCCCCCAGGCGCGATGCCCTCGAGAAGGTGACGGGCAAGGCGAAGTTCGCGGGCGACATCGTTCCGCCGGGCGCGCTGCACGCGCGCGTGCTGCGGCCGCCAGCTCACGGCGCCACGCTCGCCAGCGTGGACACCAGTGCCGCGGACGCACGCCCGGGCGTGAAGGTCGTCCGTGAGGGCGATCTCGTGGCGGTGCTGCACGAACACCGGGACGAGGCCGATGCGGCGCTCGTGCTGATCAAGGCCCGGTTCGGGCCCTCCCCCTCCACGCTCGACGAGAAGACGATCTTCGAACACCTCGCGAAGGCTGCCCCGGCGGGCGAGACCGTGGCGGAGGGCGGCACCCTGGCGGAGGGTGCGCGGCTCGCGACGAAGACGTTCGAGCAGACGTACTTGAACAGCTACGTGGCGCACGCGCCGATGGAAACCCACTCGGCCGTGGCCGCCTTCGAGGACGGCAGGCTCACCGTCTGGGCGTCCACGCAGACCCCGTTTCCCCTGAAGTCGCAGCTCGCGCAGGCCCTCGAGCTTCCGCCCGAGAAGGTGCGGGTGATCACGCCGTACGTGGGTGGCGGGTTCGGCGGCAAGAGTGCGTCGCGCCAGGCCATTGAAGCGGCGCGGCTCGCGACGATCGTCGGCAGGCCCGTGCGGGTCGTCTGGAGCCGCGAGGAGGAGTTCCACTTCGACACCTTCCGCCCGGCGGCGGTGATCACGGTGAAGTCCGGACTCGACGCCGCAGGCAAGGTCGTGTCG
>CAYLZN010000351.1:0-5858 GCA_964387935.1 uncultured Vicinamibacteraceae bacterium
GAAATTCGATACCGTCAGCCGCGTTTACAACGGCGCGGGGGGCAACCCGGACGACACGCAGAACGACTACACCGGGCGCGCGGCGGGCCCGATCGCGCAGGACAGGATCTGGTTCTTCGGCTCCTACCGCCGGTGGCGCGTCGACAAGCTCGTGCTGAGCGTGAAGAACGCCGACGGCAGCAACCCGATCGACGACAACATGATCTGGAACGGGTCAGGGAAGCTGACGACGCAGTTCAATCCGAACCACCGCGTCGCGGCCGTGTACAACTACAACCAGAAGTTCCGCGGCCATCGCAACGACGGCGGCCAGGCGTTCATCTCGAGCGAGGCGACGACGCTGCAGGATCAGCCGGGATGGACCGGTCAGATGAAGTACACCGGCCTGCTGTGGGGCAGTTCCGTCTTCGAGTCGACGGTCGGCGGCGTGGGCGGCACCTACCCCGAGCTCTATCAGCCCGAGGTCAAGCCCACCGACGTGCGGCGGGTGGACACGGTGCTCTCGACGGCGACCGGCGCCGCGGCCCGCAACTACGAGAACCCGAACAGCCGGTTCCAGTTCGACAACGTGTTCAGCCACACGCGCGGCGGCTGGGGCGGGACGCACAACATGAAGCTGGGCGTGCAGTTCAGCCGCATGTTCTACAGGGAGCAAATCCGGGCCAACTTCGATATCCGGCAGCTCGACTTCAACAACGGCACGCCCTTCCGCGTCATCGTGTCGAACACGCCCGTTGACACGCGGAGCTACGTCCGCCAGCTCGGGTTCTTCGGGCAGGACTCCTGGAGCGCGGGCAGGCTCACGCTGAACGTCGGCGTCCGCCTGGACAACGCCAGCGGCTGGGTCCCGGATCAAACCAGTCCGGCCGGGACGTACGTCGGCGAGCGGTCGCTCAGCAAGACCGACGTCTACAACCAGTGGATCGCGGTCTGGCGAACGGGCGCGGTGTACGACCTCTTCGCCAACGGCCAGACGGCGATCAAGGGCAATTACAGCCGTTACGGCCACCAGGTCGGGATCAACCTGGTGACGTCGGTCCACCCCCTCAGCTACTCGCAGGCGAACATCGCGTGGACCGACGCCAACGGCGATCGCTTCCCGCAGGCGGCCGAACTGGGGCGGTTCGAGGGCTTCACGGGCGGCGCCAACACGCGCTACGAGGGCGCCGACGGTCCGGACTGGGGCCACTCCGACGAGGTCACGGCGGGTGTCGAGCACCAGCTCGTCCGCGACCTGCGGGTGGGGGCGATGTACTACCGACGCACGAACCGGAATATCCTCGGCAACCGGAACGCGGCCGTGCCCCCGACGGCCTACACGCCGGTCCAGGTCGCCAACCCGCAGGGCGGCACGATCACCATCTACAACCTCAATCCGGCATTCGTCGGCAGGCAGGACAACGTCCGCTCGAACGTTCCGGAACTCGACACCGACTACACCGGCTTCGAGGTCACCGCGGTGAAGCGCTACAGCAACCGGTGGCAGATGCTGCTCGGCTACACGGCGGGCAGGAACGAGGGGGGCGTGGACCTCGGTGACTTCAACGACCCGAACAACCTCGTGAACCAGCAGGGTGTGGTCGGTAACGACGCGACGCACTCGTTCAAGCTGTCGGGGTCCTACCTGATCCCGCGCGCGGAGCTTTCGATCAGCGGGACGTTTCTGAGCAACACGGGATACCCGCGACACATCCGCTACAACGTGACGCGCACCGCGTTTCCCGGGCTCACGCGCTCGGGTCAGTTGATCTACCTGAACGAGCGCGGCGACGAGCGCCTGCCGTCGGTCTCCATGATCGACCTCCGGTTCTCCCGGCCGTTCCGCTTCGGGGCACGGGGCCGCGTCGAGCCGCAGCTGGACGTCTTCAACCTGACCAACGCCGACACGATCGTGAACATGGTCAACGACGTGGGCGCGCGCCTGGGCTACCCGAGCGAGATCCTGGCGCCGCGGATCATCAGGTTCGGCGTGGCGGTGATCTTCTAGGGACGTGCTTCTCTGGTGAAGCGGAAAGGAACAGCGATGCAGAGCATGAGATTCCGTTTCGTCCACGCGGTCGCGTTCGCGGCGGCGGCCACGGTCGGTGCGAGCAGCGCGCTGGTGGTCGCGCAGCAGGGCGTGACCGCGAAGGCGCCGGAGCACGCGAAGAAGCCCGCGCGCCTGCTCATCGCCAACGCGATGGTCATCTACGGCAATGGCAAGCCGCCCTTCGGCCCCGTCGACATTCTCGTCGAGAACGGCCTCATCGCCCGCATTGGCGAGAACCTGCGCCAGGCCCGGCGTGGCGGAGAGGAGCCGGTCACTCCCGACGCGGTAATCGACGCCGCCGGCAAGTACGTGATGCCGGGCATGGTCAACACCCACATGCACTGGCACGAGGAGCGGCAGCCCGGCATCCCGCAGCCGATTCAGTACGAGCGGAACCTCTACCTCGCCACCGGCACGACGACGGCGCGCGAGGTCGGAGGCAACACGCAGAAGACGAAGCAGTGGCGCCAGGAGAGCAATGCCGGCACGATCGTCTCGCCCCGCATCCTGATGTGGAACCGGCCGGGTCTCGGCCGGAACCGCACGCCCGACGAGATCCGCGCCGGCGTGCGCCAGGCGAAAGCCGACGGCTACGACGGGCTCAAGATCGGCGGCCTCGACCGCGATCAGCTCGAGGCGCTGCTCGACGAAGCGAAGAAGCAGGGGCTCTGCACGACCACCCATATCGGCGTCGAGGAGACGACCGCGAAGGACTACGTCGATCTCGGCGTCTGCTCGATCGAGCACTTCTACGGTGTCGGGGATGCCGCCCTCGACGGCGTCCAGGAGTTCCCGCCCGAACACAACTCGGCCAACGAGATCCACCGCTTCGGCCGGGCGGGGGAACTCTACACGCAGGCGAACCGCGACGCGCTGATGAAGTTCGTCGAGTACATGGCGGAGAAGGGGGTCGGCTGGAGCCCGACGATGTCGATCTACGAGGCGAGCCGCGACATCATCCGCAACCAGCACCTGCCCTGGTACCGCGACTGGCTCCACCCGTCGATGGAAACGTACTGGCAGCCGAGCCTGCGCAACCACGGGTCCTATTTCGGCGGCTGGACCACCACGCAGGAGGCACGGTGGAAGCGGAACTATCGGGTCTGGATGGACGCGCTGGTGCACTACGCGCGCAGCGGCGGCCTGGTCACGACCGGCGACGACGCGGGCTACATCTGGTCACTCTACGGCTTCGGGATGCTCCGCGAGCTCGAGCTGCACGAGGAAGCCGGCTTCCACCCGCTCGAGGTCATCAAGCACGCCACCGTGAACGGCGCGAAGATGGTCGGCCTGGGCGATCGTCTCGGCCGCGTGCGACAGGGCTTCATCGCGGACCTGCTCGTGGTCAACGGCAACCCGCTCGAGAACCTGCGGCTGCTGAACCCGTACGGCGTCGACCTGATGACCTACGACGGACGCCCCGTGAACAGTTACGCGCCGGTCGGGCCCGGTGACCCCAAGGTGAAGTTCACCCGCGGCGGCGGCATCGAGTGGACCATCAAGGACGGCATTCCGTACCACGTCCCGACCCTGATGAAGGAGGTCAAGGACATGGTCAGCAAGGCGCGCGCGGAGCGCGGCGCCCGACAGCCGACCACGCAGCAGTAGGACCGTTCGGCAGGGTCCGCCAGGTCGTCCAGGCCGAGGGTCGGCGCGTCCCTGAACGTGGTTCCGTGCCTGACGACGAAGCGGCGACCATCGCCGAGGACGCTCGTGTTGGGGGCGTCGCGTCGCAGCGTACTGCGCTCATGGCGCCTGCTCCTGAGCCTCGATTCTCGCGCTGGCGCGGGGCGAGCTCATCGCGCGGCGTCGCGCGTCGCCGGGGTGCGCCAGTAGACGTACGCCGGGAGACCGAGCGCAATGAGGCCCAGCCCCGCGAGCGACTCCGCGGGGCGTTCCATCATCGTATTGACGACGAACGCGAGGCAGCCGAGCACGAAGACGGCCGGGACGATGGGGTAGCCCCACGTGCGATAGGGTCGTGGATGGTCCGGCATCGTCCGCCGGAGCCGGAACACCGCCAGCCCGCCGCCCGCCGCAAACAGCAGCGATCCGAAGGCGACGTAGGTGAAGAGCTGCTGATACGTGCCCGACAACGCCAGTACCGATGCCCACACGGTGAGCGCCACAATGGCCACGTTCGGCGTGCGGAACCGGGGGTGCACCGCAGCCGCATGCCGGAAGAAGACGCCGTCCTCGGCCATGGCGAACAGCAGCCGGGACCCCGCCAGGAGGGCGGCGGTATTGGCGCCGAGCGTCGACACGACGACCGTGGCGGAGATGAACGTCGCTCCCCAGGGCCCGACGAGTGCGGTTGCGGCGCGTTCGCCGATGCGGCTCACGCCGCGGAGGTCTTCGAGCGGCAGCGCGGAGAAATACGAGAGGTTCACGGCCACGTAGATTGCGGTCAACGCGAGCGTTCCAAGCGCCAGTGCGCGCGGCACGGTCTGGTGTGGCCTTCGAACCTCGCCCGCGGCGAACGTCAGGAAGTACCACCCTTCGTAGGCCCAGAACACCGCAATCATGAGGACACCAAACGCCGCGCCGGGGCGTGCGACACCGGGCGGCACCGCCAGCGACAGGTCCGGACGGACCGGCGCCGCCCACAGCGCAAACAGCGGGATCGCTGCAAGCCCGCAGACCTTGAGGGTCGTCAGCACGACGTTGACGGCGTTGCCTTGCCGCACGCCCACGTAGTTGATGGCGCCAAGCAGGATGATGGAAGCGACTGCCGTGACCTGGCCGGCGGTCAGCGTCAGCGGGCCGGCGGTCACGACGGGCCTCGTCAGGGACAGGGACGGGAGGAAGTAGCTCACATAGTCTGCGAATCCGACGGAGACCGCCGCAATTCCGCCGGCGAGCACGACCAGCAGGGCGGTCCATCCGTACAAGAACGCCAGAGGCGCGCCGTATGCGTGCGACAGGAAGACATACAGCCCACCCGAGCGCGGGAACATCGTCCCCAACTCGGCATAGGTGAGGGCGCCGGCGAGCGCGAGCGCGCCTCCGGCGATCCACGCCGTGAGCACGAGGCCGGCTGACGGCACTGTGGCCACCATCAGGCCCGTGGTCAGGAAGATGCCAGAGCCGATGACGCTCCCGATGACGAAGAGCGTCGCGCTGCCGACGCCGAGCGCGCGAATGAGACCCTCGTCCGACGCGTCGAGTGGCCCGGGCCCCGCAGGAAGGTCCCGCTCGACCCGACCCGTCGACTCAGAAGCCGGCATGGGAAGGACGCATTATACCCGCCGGCATGGTCCTCCACGTCCTCGATGCTGGTGCGTCGCCGACCTCGCGTGCCGTCGCTGGCGGCCTTCAGCGCCGCCTCGTACGCCGGCCAGCTCGCGTTGATGCGCTCGTCGACCTCGGCCGACTGGATCAGCAGCGGGGCCTTGATCCTCGGCACGTCCTCCACGTCGAGCGCGAGACGGCGCGTGATGTCCTCGATGTGCGACCCGGCGCACGAAGAGGGTCGCCAGCGCCGCGCCAAGGGCCAGGGCTGTGGCTGAAAAGCGTGTCCCGACCTCGAGGGGGACGGGTGTCCCCTGGTCCAGCAGGACACGCATCAGTGCTCGGTCGTCGCGAGGTCGAGGCTCCTGGCCGCGAACTCGATCACCGCCTGAACCGGCCTGCGTTCGAGACCCTCGTCCCATGCAAGCACGTCGTCGATGCTCGCTCCGAGCCCGGAGGCGAGGCCGAAGGCCGGAGCCGGCGTGCCTGAGGGGTGCAAGGCGCTGACACTCCGCCGGAACGGTGGAGTGGCGCGCCCTGCAGGACTCGAACCTGCGACCTCCTGGTTCGTAGCCAGACGCTCTATCCAACTGAGCTA
>CAYLZN010000352.1:0-5842 GCA_964387935.1 uncultured Vicinamibacteraceae bacterium
ATCGTCGCCGCCGGCGAGACACGCCGCGGCAAACCCGCTCCAGACCCGTACGTGCGAGCGGTTGAGGGGCTCAGGGAGGTCGGGGGCCTGCCCGAGGGCAGCGACGGAACCAGCCGTTGCGTCGCGATCGAGGATTCGCGATGGGGACTGGTGTCGGCCAGGGACGCCGGCCTCCGCTGCGTCGGCATCACCACGGCGTACACCGCCGCAGAACTCGACGTTGCGGATCTCGTCGTCGATCGGCTCGAGGAACTGACCCTCGAGCGTCTGAACCAACTGGTGAGCGGCACGTGATCGCGCCCGGTCGGATCGAGGCCTTCCTGGAGGCCGCTGAAAGCCCCTACGAGGCTGACCTCCCGCGGGCAGCGTTGACGCTGCCGCTCCTCGAGTACCGCCATTTCGATCCCGCCCGGTCCCTGGGACAGCTCATGCGGCTCGGCGCGCTGGCGACCGCCCGCATCGAGCAGCTCGGCACCATGGCGAGCGCGCACGCGCGGATCGACGCACTGAACACGCTGCTCTTCGAAGACGAAGGGTTCCAGGGGAATGCGGCCCGCTACGAGGATCCTCGCAACAGCTTCCTGAACGACGTCCTCGACCGGAAGACCGGCATTCCCATCAGCCTGGCGATCGTCTACCTCGAGGTGGGCCGGCAGGCGGGTCTGCTCCTCGAAGGCGTGAACTTCCCCGGCCATTTCCTCGTGCGTTGCCGGCCGGGGTCCCGGGATCCCGAGGGCCCGCGTGAGATCATCATCGATCCCTTCCACCAGGGCGCGCTCCTGTCGGAGGCCGACTGCCGGCAGATGCTCCGCCGATACCTGGGCGACGACGCGGTGTTCGACCGACGGTTGATGGCCACGGCTGACAAGCGGGACATCCTGGTGCGGATGCTGCAGAACCTCAAACGCCTCTACGTGAGCATGCGGTCGTTCCCCCAGGCCCGCGCTGCGGTCGATCTGCTGCTCGCCCTGCGCCCCTTCGACTACGGCGAACTCCGCGACCGGGGACTCCTCTCCTACCACCAGCAGGACTACCAGGCGGCGCTGCGGGATCTGGAGGCGTATTTCCGGTCCGCCCCGAGAGTTTCGCCCGACGCCGACCCCGAGCAGCGCGAGGAGCACCACGAGGTGTGGGAGCACCTGAAGTCGCTGCGCCGGCGGGTGGCGGGACTGAATTGACGGGCTCAAGGCTCAAGGCGCAGGGCTCAAGGCCCAGGGCTCAAGGCGCAGGGCTCAAGGCACAGGGCTCACGGCTCGAGGTGCAGTACGGGGGGCGACCCCCGGGTCTTCTTCCTTCCTGTTTTACATAACGAGCGCCCGGTTTCTCAAAGACAACATCGCGGCAACTGGTTGTTGAACCAAAGCATTGGATCAGCCCGATCCAAAACCTCGGGTTCGCGGGCGTGAAGTGTCCCTTGCCGATCGCGCCTTCGTCGCAGCGCTGGCGAAGACGCACGGCGGCTGTGCCGGAATTGAGCGTTCGTCCCCGCGCCTTGGCCAGAAAGAGGCGCCGTTCAGTTCGAGCGGCCGCAATCCCCACAAACCCGAGCGCGGCTGGCACGCTGCGTGCTACATTACGCCCTCGTAATTCCGTCTGTGCTTCGGGTGGGGTACTCCCTGCCCTCCTTCGTGTGTCGTAGGACGGCCTTCGCGGTCCGCCTTCCCAGGGGACCCATCGCTTGACCGCCGTCCTGCGTGCCGGTTTTCACGGACGGACGCCGGGTCGCGTCGCGGCACTTGCCGGGCGCGGCTGGACTCACACACGTCGCGCAAGGAGGAGGACTCGGATGAGATTCCGCACCACGTTCCTCGCGTCCCTGCTCGTCCTGACCTGCATGGTCGGCACGGGCACGGCGCAGCAGCAGACCGGCGCCATCGTCGGTCGCGTCGCCGACAACACCGGGGCCGTCCTGCCGGGCGCCACGGTGACCATCAGCGGGCCTGCGCTCATCCAGCCCCGCACGCTCGTCACGACGGAGACGGGCAGCTACCGCGCCCCGGACCTGCCGATCGGCACCTACACGGTGAGGTTCGAGCTGCCGGGCTTCAAGACGGTCATCCGCGAGGACATCCGGCTGACGATCGGCTTCACGGCCGAGGTCAACGCGGACCTCGACGTATCGGCCGTCGAGGAGACGATCACGGTGAGCGGCGAGAGCCCCATCGTCGACACGAGGACGACTGCGGCCAAGACCACGTTCGACATCGAGACGCTGCAAAGCATCCCGTCGGCACGCGACCCGTGGGTCATGCTGGAACGAGCACCTGCCATTGCGATGGACCGGGTCAACGTCGGCGGCACGCAGTCCGGCCAGCAGTCAGGTTACGTCTCGCGCGGCTCTGGCTCTGGCAACAACAAGTGGTCGATCGACGGCGTGGACATCACCGACATGTCGGCCACCGGTGCCTCGCCCATCTACTACGACTTCGACATGCTGCAGGAAATGCAGGTGACCACGGGCGGCGCGGACGCGTCGCAGCAGACCGGTGGCGTCGGCATCAACTTCGTCACCCGCTCCGGCACGGATCGCTTCCGCGGGTCAGGTAGGTACTACCTTACCGACGACAGCATGCAGGGTGACAACATCACCGACGAGATCAGGCTGCAGCGCTCGGGATCGGGCGCCCCGATTCAGAACATCAAGGACTACGGCTTCGAGGTTGGCGGGCCGATCATGAAGGGCCGGCTCTGGTATTGGGGCAGCTACGGCATTCAGGACATCAAGGCCGGCATCGTGGGGTTCTACCTGCCGACGCCCGAATGCCAGCAGATGAAGAATGACCTCGCTGCCGATCCGCTGGCGCCCTACTCGACCGACGAGCAGCGCGCGTGCCTCGGCACGGATGGTACCGAACTGAAGAACTACAATTGGAAGATCAGCTGGGTGCCCTTCACGAACAACCGGTTCAACTTCCAGAACACCTGGGCCGAGAAGTTCAAGAACGCGCGGAACGCCTCAGACACGCGGCCCCCGGAAACGACCTGGGTGCAGAGCGCGGTGACGAAGGATTACGGCACGTGGGGATGGGACGTCGGCCCGTCGCCGTTCTGGAAGGTCGGTGACCAGCACGTGATCAACGACCGCTGGCTGGTCGATTTCCAGTGGTCGCACCTCGGCAACAACTTCATCCTGGACTTCCAGGAACCCGCGCAGAACGAGATTCAGCCCACCTACGAGATCAGCTCGCCGGCGGGCCTGTATGGGCGTTCATACAACCGTTCGGGCCCGTACATCCGTCCGACCACCAGCTACGACCTCACCACCAACTACTTCCTGCCGAGCGTGCTCGGTGGCGATCATGCGTTCAAGGCGGGCTTCCGATATCGCACCGCACCGGCGCACTCCGAGACGCATTGGGGCGGGAACACCGTGGCGGCGTTCCGCAACGGGGTAGCGTCGGAGGCGCGGCTCTACCGTGATTCGGTCACCGATTACGACCTCAAGACCTGGGCGTTCTTTCTGCAGGATACCTACACGCTCAACCGGTTCACGTTCAACCTTGGCGTCCGGTTCGACCACCAGGACGACGAAGCGCTGACCTCGACGGTGCCAGCGCATCCCTTCGCGCCGCAGTGGTTGCCGAGCGTCACCTTCGCCGGTGCCGACTCGGACGTGACCTGGAACGACTGGTCGCCCCGTCTGGGGGTGAACTACGATCTCTCGGGCAGCGGCAAGACCATCCTTCGGTCGTCGTTCGCGGTGTACTACGGGCAGATGGCCCCAGGCTCGCTGGCTGGCATCCTGAATCCGGTCGGGGAGGCATCGATCTTCTTCCCTTGGAGAGACCTCAATGGCGACCAGACGGTCCAGGCCAATGAGGTGGATTACAACTGCTCCACTGGCGCGTCAACGGCCTGCTCGGCCACGACGCCCTGGCTCTCCTATAGTGGCAACTACGACCCGAGGAACCCGGGCTTCGTGGGAACGGCGAACACGGTGGACCCTGGCGTCAAGAACGATCGCACCAGGGAGTTCATCGCGGGGTTCGACCACGAGTTGTTCAGGGGCTTTGCCGTGGGCGCCACGTACATCTGGCGCAAGTACGATCAATTCCGATGGGATGACCGGGTCAACTTCGGGAGCTCGGACTACAGGGCGGTCACCTACACGGCCCCAGCCACCTCGTGCCCCAACGTCGGCTCGCGGTGTGACACCGTTACTTACTACGAGCCAACCCGGTCGATTCCGTCGCTGCGGGTGCGCACGAACCAACCCGACTTCTACCGGAACTACAACGGGTTCGAGCTGTCGGCGATGAAGCGGTACGCCGATCGCTGGTCGGCAAGCATCAGCTACGCCTACAACGACGCTGTGGAGCACTACGATTCGCCAGCCTCGTACGAGGATCCAACCAACATCGAGCAGTCGAACGGCGGACAGTTCGCGCCGGAATCTGGCGGCAGCGGTATCGACAACATTTTCACGAACGCCAAGTGGTTGATCAAAGCTAACGGCATCTACACGATGTGGTGGGACATCGGCCTGGCCGCCAACATCCAATACCGCCAGGGCTACCCGTACCCGCAGGCGATCCAGAGCCCGACCCGCGCCAACGGTGCGGGCCGAGCTACCGTGCTCCTCGATACGATGGGCGATGTCCGATTCGACAACCTATTCGTGGCGGACCTGCGCTTCGACAAGGCGTTCTCGTTCGGAACGCTCAAGCTCATTCCGAGCCTGGACATTTTCAACCTCACCAACGCGAACACCGTGTTGGCGAGGGGGAGAATCCAGAACGCATCGAACGCGAACTACATCAGGGGCATTGTCGCGCCGCGGGTGATGAGGCTAGGCGTGCGCGTCACGTGGTGAGACATAGCAGGCGTACGGCGTACGGCGTACGACGTACGGCGGCGTAGGGCTCCCCGCGGGGCAGCCGACCTCACGGTCGGCTGCCCCGTTGGTTTTTGCGCTCGTGCGCCACCTTCGAGGCGGTAGCGAGCGCGGTATGAACCGGGACCTCAGCGGCGAGGGAAACGACGCGGCACGGGCCTCGCGCCGCGAACACCGGTCGCCTCCGATCCCGCCTTGCTTACGCGTGGGATCGACCTTCAGGAGCGCGTGGCTCCGGTCGGCCAGTTCACGGACTTCTTTGGGCAACCCCTCGTAGCAACGCCAGAAACGCGGGGTCGCGAAGTGCTTCACAGCGCTTTCGTCCGACCCGACCGGTGATCCCGCTGTGCCTCACGAATCATCACATCGAGTCGCCCCGCGGACGCGTCCGCCTCGAGTTGACGATCCCACACCGCCGAGTCGTACCGCACGAACCAGTTGCGAAACCGCACCAGGTCCCCCGTTGGGAGGCGCTTCACCGCTCCCCTGATTTCGGCAACTGTCACCATGGCCACAGGCTACCTCTACCACTGTGTTCCTGGCAACCTACAGACGGCCTGCTGGCGGCTTTGCGCCATGTCGCCTCAGGCGATAGGCTATCGACCGTCGCCCGCGGGTCGTCTGTGTCTCTCCTGTCCATCATCGTTCCCGTCTACAACGAAGAAGCCACGATCCGCGAGGTGATCGCGCGCCTGCGCGAAGTCCCCTTCCCCGTCCCGCGCGAGATCATCGTCGTCAACGACGGATCGGTGGACGGCACTCGGGCGGCCCTCGACCTGATGCCCGCCCGCGACGACGTGCGTGTCATGCACGCGGCCGCCAACGCGGGCAAGGGCGCCGCGATTCGGCGTGGGCTCGCCGACGCGCGCGGCGACATCGTGGCGATCCAGGACGCCGACCTGGAACTCGACCCGGCGCAGCTCGCGGAACTCGTCCTGCCGATCCTGCGCGGCGAGTCGGACGTCGTGTACGGATCGCGATTCCTCGCCGGAAGGCCGAACGCGCCGC
>CAYLZN010000353.1:0-5829 GCA_964387935.1 uncultured Vicinamibacteraceae bacterium
GTGCGCGCGGGGGTCTCCGTGCGCCCGACCTCCCCGACGGGACAACGGTGGGGCGTGGCCAAGCGGTAAGGCACGGGACTTTGGATCCCGCATTCGAAGGTTCGAATCCTTCCGCCCCAGCCAGACTCGTCTCGCGGTGTGGCACGACGACCTCAGGCTCTGAGAACGTATGGGTCGAGCGGAATTGAAACTGTTCTCCGGAAGCGCGCACCCGCAGCTCACGCGGGACATCGCCGATTTTCTGGGCGTGTCGGTCGGCCAGGCGCGCCTGCACCGGTTCGCGGATACGGAGGTCTCGTTCCAGATCGAGGAAAACATCCGCGGCGCCGACGTGTTCATCATCCAGCCCACGTGCCGCCCGGTGGATGAGAACCTGGTCGAGCTGTGCATCATGGTCGACGCGTTCCGCCGGTCGTCGGCAGCGCGCATCACGGCGGTGATCCCGTACTACGGATACGCGCGGCAGGACCGCAAGGACAAGCCTCGCGTCCCGATCTCGGCCAAGCTGGTCGCCAACCTGCTGTGTGCCTCCGGCGTGCAGCGGGTCCTGACGATGGATCTGCACAAGGCCCAGATCCAGGGGTTCTTCGACATCCCCGTGGATCACCTGTTTGCGGCGCCGGTGATCATCGACCACCTCACGCGGCAGCGGTATCCGAAGCTGACGATCGTGTCGCCAGACGCCGGGGGCGCGGAGCGGGCCCGGGCCTATGCGAAGCGGCTCGGCGGGGAACTGGCGATTGTCGACAAGCGGCGAAGCTCGGAGACTGGGGCCGCGGAAGTGATGCACGTGGTGGGGGATGTGGCGGGCCGCACCTGCATCATCCAGGACGACATCGTCGACACGGCGGGCACGCTGCAAAAAGCGGCGGTCGCGCTCATGGACAACGGGGCGGAGGCGGTCTTCGGGTGCGCCGTGCACGGCGTGCTGTCCGGGCCGGCCATCGATCGCATCGAGAGTTCCCCGATTCAGCAGCTCATCGTGACCAACACCATTCCTCAGGACCATGTGAAGCAGCGGTCCTCGAAGATCATCTGCCTGTCGGTGGCCCGGCTCCTGGGCCAGGCCATCCGCAGCATCCACGAGGAGACGTCGGTGAGCTCCTTGTTCGTGTAACGGACAACAGCGAAGGCACATCATGGAAGCAACGCTCAAGGCAGTCCCGCGCGAGGGGCGCGGCAAGAACGAGGCGCGGCGTCTTCGGACGACCGGCCAAGTCCCGGCCATCGTCTACGGGGGCCCGTCGCCCGCCGCCTCGGTGGCCGTGGAGGCCAAGCCCCTGCTGCGCATCATGCACTCGGAGTCGGGGGCGAACACGCTCATCGCGCTGCAGCTCGACGGCGGCGAGATGACGCGGGTCATCCTCAAGGACTTCCTGCTCGATCCGGTCAGTCACCGGCTCCTGCACGCGGACTTCTACCGCGTCGCCATGGACAAGGCGATCACCGTCACGGTGCCCGTCGAGGTGCAGGGCGAGCCGAAGGGAGTGAAGGTGCAGGGCGGCGTCCTCGATCTCCCGCATCGCGAGGTGCAGATCGAGTGCCTGCCCGGGGAGATCCCGGAGCACCTGGTGGTGGACGTGTCCGAAATGCTCATCGGGCAGTCGGTGCGGCTGAAGGACCTCGCGGTGGATGCGCGGTGGTCGCCGGTGAGCGATCCGGACACCATGCTGGTGCACGTCGTGGCCGCCAGGACGACCGCGGAGACGCCGGCGGCCGAGGCGGCGCCCACGGCACCCGCCGAGCCCGAGGTGATCAAGAAGGGCAAGACGGACAAGCCGGCTGAAGGCTAGACCGCACGGCGCGGGGAGCGCACGGGGTGAAGGTCATCGTGGGGCTGGGCAACCCGGGGTCGCGCTACCGTGGCACGTACCACAACATCGGGTTCGACGTGGTCGACGAGGTCGCCCGGCGCCACCACGTGACGTTCGGTGCGGCCCCCGCCGAGGCGTTGATCGCGCGGGTGCGGGACATGGCCGACGATGTGGTGCTCGTGAAGCCGCTCACGTTCATGAACCTGAGTGGCCGGGCGGTCGGCGACCTGCAGCGGTTCTTCAAGGTCGCGGCCGACGACCTGCTGGTGGTGTTCGACGATGTGAACCTGCCGATCGGGCGGCTGCGACTGCGGCCGCAGGGCTCGGCCGGGGGGCACAACGGGCTCAAGTCGATCCTCGAGTGCCTCGGGAGTCAGGCGATCCCGCGCCTGCGCGTCGGGGTCGGCCGAGGGGATACGCGCCGGGACCTGGCCAGCCACGTGCTGTCGCGGGTGCCGGCGGACGAAGTGGCGCTGCTGGCGGAGGCCGCGGCGCTCGCGGCCGATGCCGCGGAGACGTTCGTCGCGTCCGGCCTGCTGGAGGCGATGAACCGTTACAACAACCGGGGCCCGGCGCCCGCCGACACCACGTCGGACTCGGCCGGGGACAGCAACGACTGATCTCCTTGCCACGGATGGCCGTGGCCGTCAGTCCAGAAGGAGGCCCATGAACGTCGAACGTACGTACGAACTGGTCTACATCATCGCTCCCGACTCGCCCGACGAGCAGGTCGCCGAGCTGCACACGCAGGTCGAGACCATCGTCCAGAAGTTCTCGGGACGCATCGACAAGACCGAGAACTGGGGCCGCAAGCGGCTCGCGTACGAGATCGCCCACCAGAAGGAGGGCATCTACGTGCTGGAGCAGATCATCGGTCCGTCGGACATGGTCAAGGAACTGGACCGCCGGCTCAAGGTCATCGACCAGGTGATCCGGCACCTCGTGATCCGGGTCGACGAGGACATGGCCGTCGCCGAGCGGCATCGCACCGAGCGCCTGGCCGAGCGCGCGCGGCGACGTCAGGCGCGCGGGCTGCCGCCGGAAATCGAGCCGGAGGCCGAGGCGCCTGCCCCGCGGCCGCAGGACGAGGATGACGAGGGCGAGTCCGCCCAGGCGGAGGCGTAATCATGAGCGAGTCCCAGAACGATCGACAGCCGGGCGGTGGCCGGGGGCCCCGGGCCGGACGCAAGGACGAGAAGGGCGGCGGCCGCCGCGGCATGTTCCGGCGGCGTCGCGTGTGCAAGTTCTGCACGGAGCACATCGACTACATCAGCTACAAGGATGCGAAGATGCTGCTCCAGTTCATCCCGGAGCGCGGGAAGATCCAGCCCCGCCGCCTCTCCGGGACCTGTGCCACGCACCAGCGCAAGCTGCAGACGGCGATCAAGCGCGCCCGCCAGCTGGCGCTCATTCCGTACGCCACCGACTAGCGGCACCGCGGGAGCGAAGACGATGGTTGAAGTGATTCTCAAGCAGGACGTCGAGCACCTCGGCCGCCGCGGCGACATCGTGAAGGTGTCGGACGGCTACGCCCGCAATTTTCTCCTTCCGCGCAAGCTCGCCCTGGCCGTGACGGTGGCGAGCCGTCGTCAGATCGACCACGAGAAGAAGATGGCCGCGCTCCACGAGGCCCACGAGCGCGCATCGGCGGACGCGCTGGCGGCGAGGATCGCCGCGGCCAGCGTGGTCATTGCCCGCAAGGTGGGCGAAACGGACACCTTGTACGGGTCGGTCACCTCCTCGGATATCGCCGAGGCGCTGGCGGCGCAGGGCGTCGAGATCGACCGCCGGAAGATCCACCTGCCGGAGCCGCTCAAGCGGCTCGGCGAGCACGCCGTGCCGATCAAGCTGCATCGCGACGTCGTCGCGCCGGTGACGGTCCAGGTCGTCAAAGAGGAGGCCTGATCGCGCGAAGTCGTCAAGGGCGTCGCGTGCCGCGTGCTGGCGCGCGACGCTCTTGTCATGTACCGCATCCGCAGGTAAGCTCCAGGTCCGCGTCATGGCCGACCCGAGTCCCGGCGACCGCACGCTTCCTCACAGCCTCGACGCCGAACGGTCCGTGCTCGGCGCAATCCTCCTGCGCAACGAGGTCATCAACGAGGCCGTCGAGATCATCAAGCCCGAGCATTTCTACCGCGACGCGCACCGCCTGATCTACGACAAGATGATCGCCCTCGGGGATCGCGGACGGGCGATCGATCTCGTGACGCTGACCGAGGAACTCGGCCGCGCGGGCAAGCTCGAGGAAATCGGCGGACCCGCCTACATCGCCTCGCTCGTGGACGGGGTGCCCCGCAGCGACAGCGCCGGGCACTACGCGTCGATCGTCAAGGAGAAGGCGATGCGGCGGAGTCTCATCTTCGCCGCCAACAAGATCCTCGCCTCGGCGTTCACGGCCGAAGAGGAGGCCGACGACCTCGTCGACGACGCCGAGCGGTCGGTGTTCGAGATCGCCGACAGCAGCCTGCGGTCGGGGTTCGTCCCCCTCAAGAAGCTGGTGGAGGAGAGCTTCCAGACGCTCGAGAAGCTCCAGGAGCACAAGGGGCTGGTCACCGGCGTGCCGACCGGATTCGATCAGCTCGACGAGATGACCTCGGGCCTCCAGCCGTCGGACCTGATCATCGTCGCGGCGCGCCCGTCGATGGGCAAGACGAGCTTCACGCTCAACATCGCGCAGCACGTCGGCACGAAGACCGACATGACCGTCGGGTTCTTCAGCCTCGAGATGTCGAAGGAACAGCTCTTCATGCGGATGCTGACCTCCGAGGCCCGTATCGACGCCCACCGGTTCCGCTCCGGCTTCCTCGGCGAGCAGGATTACGAGCGGCTGGCGACCGCGCTCGGCACGCTCGAAGCGGCCCGGGTGTTCATCGACGACAGCGCGGCGATCGGCGTGCTCGAGATGCGGGCCAAGGCGAGGCGACTCAAGGCGGAGCACGGACTGCACCTGCTCGTCATCGACTACATTCAGCTCATGCAGGGGCGCGGACGCTTCGACAACCGCCAGCAGGAACTCGCGTCGATCTCGCGTGCGCTGAAGGGGCTCGCGAAGGAGCTGCACGTGCCCATCGTGGCGCTGTCGCAGCTGTCCCGCGCGCCGGACGCGCGCGCCGATCACCGCCCGCAATTGTCGGACCTGCGTGAGTCCGGCGCTCTCGAGCAGGACGCGGACGTGGTGCTCTTCATCTACCGCGAGGACCAGTACGAGCGGAAGGACGAGACGGAGGGCACGGCCGAGATCATCATCGGCAAGCAGCGGAACGGACCCACGGGACTCGTCAAGCTGGCGTTCATCAAGGAACACACGCGGTTCGAGAACCTGGAGTGGCGTCACTGACGACATCGCGGCCCACGGTCGCCCGCGTGGCCGCCGCGGCCCTGTCGGACAACCTGCGGGCCATCGCCGCCCACGTGGCCGCGACGAGTCACGCGCTGGGGCGAGCCGCGCCGCGCCTCATCGCGGTCGTCAAGGCGAATGCCTACGGGCACGGCGCGGTGCCGGCCGCCCTGGCGTTCGAGGCGGCCGGTGCCGCGATGCTCGCCTGTGCCGACGTCGAGGAGGGCATCGCCCTGCGGGAGGGCGGGGTGCGCGCGCCGATCCTGGTGTTCGGGGCCCTCGCGGTGAGCGACCTCTCGGGCGTGTTCTCGCACCGGCTGACGCCGACGGTCTCGACGCCGTCAGCGGCGGCGGCGCTGGAGCGCGCGGCTGCCGATCGCGGCGTGCGGCTGTCCTGCCACCTGAAGATCGACACCGGCATGCATCGACTGGGGTTCCGCGACGAGAACCTCGGGCGCACGCTGCCGTCGATCCTCGCGAGCCCGCATCTGGCGATCGAGGCGGTGTACACGCACTTTGCGACCGCCGAGGACACGGCGCATCCGCTGTTCGAGGAGCAGAAGCGCCGATTCGCCGCAGTGCGTCGGTGGCTGCCGACGCTTGGCCTGGGGCAGGTCGCCTGGCACGCGGCCAACAGCGCCGCCTGCCTGCGCGACCCGGAGACCTGGTTCGAGTACG
>CAYLZN010000354.1:0-5790 GCA_964387935.1 uncultured Vicinamibacteraceae bacterium
GTCGGGCTGGCCGCCGAGGGTATAACCCGTCCTCGAAATAGGACACCCCCTCATGCGTGCACCCGTACACTTGCGCGGCGCTCGCGCTTGGCCTTGGCCTTGTTGCACTCCCTGTGAGCGCGCTGGAGGTTGGCTCGGTCGTTCGTGCCGCCCTGGGAGCGGGGGGTCTTGTGGTCCACCACGTCGTCAGGCAGACCCGGGCCACCACAGATGCCGCAGGCGTGCTCCTCGGTCTTCACCCTGCGGGCGAGAGAGGACCAGCCGGCACCGTACCGCTGCGCGCTGGTGGGCCTGTCCGGCTTGTGCCGCCACGGTGTCCTGGGGTCCTGGCGGGCGTGGTCCGAGCAGGGCAGTGCGTTCATGCAGCCTGGTCGGGAGCAGAGGGTGCGCGCTCGACTCACGCCCGTCCTCGCATCCGGTCAGCGATCGCCTGGCACTCCTCCAGGGTTCGCTTTGGAGCGAGCGCCAGCGTGCGGCTGGATCGCGGGCGAGCCGGCTGTCGATCCTGGGCATAGTCGTGCTTGTCGGCATTGGCGACGTGGAAGCCGTGGCGACCACAGCGGCCGAGCGCGGGGTAGATGCGAAGGCGGTACTGAGCCTTCATGTGGGACGAGCGGGCCACAGCCTCGGACACGAAGAGTCTCTTGCGGCAGTCCTCGGGCCGGCGGGAGCAGCGTCGCATCAGGACCCCTGGCCTAGATCGGCCACGACGCTCAGGCGGTCGTAGGCGTTGGACGCCGGGCGCCCCCCATTCGGGAAGGTCATGCGCGCACTCGCCGGCCCGAGCACCTCGTACTCCATGCGGTGCTGGCCTTCGATGAGCCCGCCCGCCGTGTACGGGTCCGCCTCCGTCCCAGCGCCTGAGCTGCCTGCGCTCCAGTCTCCCGCCACCCAGGCGTAGCGCAAGATGCCCAGCGTCGCGGCGCCCTGGACCGTCATCGGGCGGCGCAGCACAGTCCCGTCGTCTTGGAGAATGTGCAGATACCAGGCGGTGCTGCCCGTAAGGTCGTGCGCTCGAAACTCCCCGGGGAGAGCCGGGTCCGGCTCGAGCAGCTCCACCTCGAGGACGGGCAGCGTGTCGCGGTGCTTGATGTTGAACACGCCCACTGCTCAGTCCTCCTCGTGCAGGACGGTGCTTGTCATCGACTCGGGCAGGCTGGTGATGCTCTGGCTTTCTCTTAGGCGTGTCCGGAAGCCGTCCTCCGGGCGGGCGACGACCACGTAGGGCACGACGGCTCCACCTTCGCCCATACGCGCCGGCCAGAGGAGCAGGAGCATCGTCAGGGCAGGATGGTGATGATGACCTGCAGGCCTCCAGGGGCCGCTGGCACGCTCGGCGTCGTGGCGCACGCCTCCGCCGAGGGCGGGCTCGATCCCAGAGCGTTCGTGGCCAGCACGCGGTAGCAGTAGGCCGTGGCCATGGCCAGGTCGTTGTCTTGGTGGCTGGTGGCGTTGGCCGGCAGGGTGGCCAGGGTCTCGTAGGCACCGGCCCCCACCTTGCGCTCGACGACGAAGGCGTCCTCGTTGTCCGAGTTGTCCGTCCACGACAGCGTGGCGCGGATCGAGGCGGCCTCGGCGGGCACGACAGATACCAGGCACAGCAGCACAGCGACGGCGGCGAACAGCTTCCTCAAGGGATCACCTCCATTTGGATGGCCGGAGCTCCGGGCGCGTTCGGCCCAGAGGGCGGGTTGATCAGGTTGTCGTGCTCCGTCACGGGCGGCACGATGTTGAGCGCGACGCCGTTGCGGCGCAGCACGTTGTGGTGCGCGTCCCCGGTCGAGCCGTAGGCCCGGATGCCAGTCCCGTTGTCCTCGACGGTGTTGTGGTCCACCTCGAAGTCGTCGTGCCCGGTGCTCACGAAGCCTTCGGCGAGGTTGTGGTGGATAAAGCTCTGCGTCACTCGCACGCGCAGGCCGTCGTCGTGGATCACGACGCCGCGGCCCGGGTCTCCTCGGAGGTTGGTCATGCCGTTGACCTCGAGCCCGTGAACGACCACGTCCTCGCAGCGCTTGATGTCGACGCCGTTCTCTCCCTCGTCCCGGAAGTGCCCGCCCACGATGTACACCTCGCCCGGGAACGGCGGGCCTCCGGTGGCGCTCCCGCACTGGATCGAGTCGCCGTTGTTGCGATAGCTCTGGTGCTCGATGAGCCACACGCGCCGCACCGTCGGCGTGCTCGTGCTGATCTTGATCCCGTGCAGGTCGGCCTCTCCGACCACGGCCGGGTCGCCGTTGTCGTGGATCGCGCACCGATAGAGCACGACGTCCGTGGCCGTGGCCCCGAAGTTGACGATCGCTCCACCGCCCGTTGACGGGTGCAAGGAGATATCGCAGTTGCGGAAGGCCGCGTGGTGCGCGTTGACCAGCACCTTGAAGTTGGTGGCGACCAGGCCCTCCACGATCACGTACTGGCCGTTGAGCTTGAACCCGCTCGTCCCGACGACCGTGGCCCCCGGCGCCTGGAGGATGAACACGGGCTGGCCCGCCGTGCCGGCGGCGGTCCACGTCCGGTTCGCGAGGTTGTGGCTGCCGGGCTGGAGCTCCATCACGGTGCCGGCCGGGATCGGATTCGGCGGCTGCGTGCCCGGCTGGAGCTGCAGCGTCACCGGGCCCGGGGCCCCAGTGAGGCCAAAGGACGGCGCGGGCACGCCGGCCGGCGGCGTCCATGGCTGCGCTGAGCACGGCGCAGCGAGGAGCACCACGCCGATGGCCAAGCCGCGCGTCATCGGCAGCCCCAAAAGCCCATGCCACCGAACGGTGTGCACCCCGCCGCCGCCGCGGCATCACCGAACAGCACGACCCCGACCCAGGAGGCCGCCGTGGGCTCCGTGTCGTCCATGACGAAGGTCACGCCGTCGGAGTCGATGGACTTGACGTCCATGAGCGCGTCGATCGCCGCGCCGTTGGTGCTCTTGGCCAGGATCTCGTCCGTCTCATTGATGCCGACGGCCTCGGTGGTCGCCAAGTTGTCGTTGGCGCGAGTCCCTTGCGTCGATCGAGAAGCGTCGCTCACCCCTCCGCCCAAGATCATCCAGCCCGGTGCGGCCGGCGTGTCGGCCGAGTGCTCGGCCTGGCCGGTCGAGGCGACCAAGATGCCGCGGGGCGTACCGACTCCGGCGCCGGTGACCACGATGTCGTTGCCGTCCGTGCGGGTGAGGACATCCGTCACGTACGTGCGTGGTCCGCGCAGGGCCAGGTAACCGAACAGGCGGCCGGCGGCGGTCGTCTCTGCGAAGTTCAGGTTGACGCCGTCCGAGTCGAAGGATGAGAAGCTCGCGCGGCAGTCCGTAGCGGGCGGCGTGCCGTCCATCAGGGCCAGCACCTCGCCGGAGCGTCCGTAACTGCGTGTCGCGCTGGGATCGTCGCCCTGGTTGTCCCCTGCCACCGCGACCCATTCGCCGGAGCCGTTCGTCACGCCGATCATGGGGCGCCAGTCGTCCGCGCGTGTGTTGGTGGCGGTTGCCTGAGACCCGATGAAGGCGGCGAACGTGGGCTCGAACGAGAGGCCGGTGACGACCGATTGCACTCCGGTGGAGTCGGGCTCGGCGAAGGTCCCCGTGGCCACGTTGGTCAGGTCATCCCCGCCCAGCGCGAGGTATCCGAAGTTGCGCGCCTCCGCGAGCTGGTCGTCCACGACCCAGGTAAACCCGTCGGCGTCGAAGGACTGGAGATCGATCAGGCCGCTCACGGCGCCGGCGTTGGTCAGCGAACCGGCAATGGCGTCGGTGCGGATCATGCTGTCCGCGTCGACGGTCCCGGAGTTGTCCTCGTGCTGCACGAGAACGAGCACGCGCGAGCTGGTGGACGCGACGAACCCGATCCCGAAACGCCCGTGCTGGCTCGTGGTGACGTTGTCCGTCGCGGAGCCGGAAGCGCCGTTCCAGACGATGAGCGCCTTCGGCTGGAACCCGAATCCGGATGGCGATCCGGTCGTGCCGACCGTGTCCGTGGAGTTGACGAGGAAGGTCCCCCGGAACGTCTGGAGAGCGGCCGACGCCGGGGAGGCGATCCAGAGAGCGCCGATCAGCGTCAGGGCGAGCCTGAGTGCCTGGCGCATCAGTTGTATGTGTAGGTGACCATGACCTCGTTGGCTCCCACCTCCGTGACGTCGCTGTCCGCCGCGCCCTCCACGATCCAGCACGTCCACGCGTTCGCGAACGCGAGTCCGCGCGGGAAACTCATGTGGAAACCTCCGCCCGTCGTGGCTCCGGGGATGGCGGCGCGGAATTCCGGCGTGTCGGTGCCGGGCGCGGTGTTCGCTGCCGTGTCGTCCTCGCACTTGAGGAATGCGACGGTCGCGGCGACGTTCGTCGCGCTGATGGACCAGAGCGTCCCGGCCGACGCCTTTACTGCGTGCTCGTCCTCTGTGGTCCCGACCGAGAGATAGGCGCCGCGCGTCCCGGCCGTCGTCAGGGAACTGGTGTCCGCATCGATCGTCGTCAGCAGCCCTTCGAGCCCATCCACGTGGCCGATGACGGTGCTCTGGTTGGCTGCCGTCGAGGCCCCGGTGGGCAGAGCGGACGAGAGCACGTCCACGTCGCCGATGTTGTTCGTCCCCGCCGGGATCGAGGGCAGGGTGCCGATGGTCAGGGAGTCGGACCCGCCGATCTGGACGTCGAGGTTGGTGGCAGTGACCGTTACCGTGTCGCTGCCGCCGATCTGAACGTCCAGGTTCGTCGCGGTCACTGGCAACGCCGTTCCCGACGCGATGCCCTGCACACTGAGCACCTGGGTATCGGACGAGCCCGCCGTACCGAACGCCGCGTTGAATGCCGTCGTGCTGAGGATGTCGGCGCCGCCGCTCTGCACGTCCAGGTCGGTCGCCGTCACGGTGGTGGTCGGCATCGTGAGAACGTCCACCTGGACCTCGGTCCCCGAGACGGCACCGGCCAGCGTGCCGGTGTCCGCGTCGATGGTGGTCAGCAAGCCCTCGATGCCGTCAACATGCCCGATGACGGTGCTCTGATTCGCCGCGGTGGAAGCGCCGCTCGGGAGGGGCAGAGAGGCCGCGCTCACGGGCTGCGTGGTGGCCGAGGCGTCCGTCATCAGCACGCGCGTGGACGTCATGCGCGGAGCACCGATACTCCCGTCCGTGATCGTCGGGGGCGTGGTGTCGTACAGCGCGCCCATCGGGGTCACGTTGGTCGTGCCGCCAGTGAAGGCGGAGTTGTCCTGCGCCGCGGTCCCGCCCGAGCCGGCGCCCGCGATGATCTCCACAGGGAGAGGCTTGGACGCGCTCGTCGCGACGATGGCGTTCCCCGCGTCCTCCCACATCCCCACCGTGCCGGTGATCGTCGCGTCCGTGTCGCCCTCGGTGTACTGCGTCCCACCGCCGAACGACGTGATCTGATTCCCGCTGCCGTCCACGATCGCGACCGTCTGCGGGTTGCTGTTCGTCAGGTCGAGCACATCGGCCGTGACTCCGCCCTCGCTGATCGAGAACAGCCACGGCGTCGTGTTGGCCGTGTTCCCGGGCTGCACCGTCCACGTCCCGGATTGCGTCACGGCGTGCGTCCCCACCGTGAGCGTGCCCGCGAGCGCCGAGGCGATGGCGGCGAGGTTGCCTCCGCTCTCCAGCGCGAGGGCGGACGTGTTGAGGTTCGTACCGGCGTTGGCGGTCACGGCCCAGGCGCCAGACTGCGTTGCAGCCACGGTGCCGCTCACGGTCAGCGTGGGCGCCTCGACGATCTTGACCCTGCGCGAGAGGCTTGCGAAGTCATCGCAGAAGAACGCGCGGGTGCCGTCGTAGCACTGCTGCGTCGTGATCTGCGCCGATGCCGGCGCCGCG
>CAYLZN010000355.1:0-5737 GCA_964387935.1 uncultured Vicinamibacteraceae bacterium
AGGCGCCGGTGACTCTCCGGCCGTCGCCCCGGGCGACGCGGTCTCGACCGCCGGGGCGCTCGCTGTTGCGTCGACATCACGGGCCACCCAGATCCCGAGGCGGGGCGCGAGGTCACCGAACAACGAGACCTCGAAGGTGGCGCCCTCACCCGCTGGCGCGGGCGGCCGCGCCTCGGGTGACTCGACACAGAACAGGAGCTCCGCGCCAACCGGCGTCAGGCGAAGGGCCTCGACGGCCTGCCCCACGAGCTCGTGGACGATGTCGAGCACGGCGCGCTCCGACGGTTCGTCCGCCGCCCCAGAAGCGGCGCGGGCCACGTGGATGGCGTCGTCTTTCGAGAGTCCGATCGTGAACACCGAACCGATCGGGGCCCCGACCCGGACGGTCACGACGAATTCGGGTTCGACCGGGGCGGGCACCTGCGCGATCGCGGCATCGGCCCCGACCAGTGAGCCCAGCGCCCTGCCGAGTTCCTCGCTGAGGGCGGCCAGCACGAGAGACGACGTGGGAACCGGGTTGGCGGACATCGGTTACGCTGCGGGCAACGCCTGGGGGGTGCTGACTTCGATGCGGACGCCGACGCGATGGTCACTGGCCGTCAGGCGTCCCTTGAACTTGACCGCGCCGCGCACGCGGACATCCAGCGGCTCACGCACGGACGGCCCCAGTGACACGACATCACCGGGCTTGAGCGCGAGCAGCTGACGCGCCGTCAGGGTCGAGTCCAGGAACGCGGCAACCGGCATGACGACGCGCCCCAGGGAATCCAGGAGGTGGCGTCGATCCTCCGCGGTCGGCCCCTGCGGCCCCCTGGACGCCGTGCTGGCCACGGCGGCGCCCAGGCCCTCCACGAGCGTCGCAGGCACGCAGACGCTGAACATGCCGCGTGCCTCACCGAGCTGCATGTCGAAGGCGAGATGCACGACCACCTCGCTGGGGGCCGACACGTGGAGCATACGCGGCCGCGTTTCGCGCCCGGCCACGGCGAACCGCACGTCGGTGATGGCCCGCCAGGTTTCGCTGAGGTGCTCGACGACGAGCTTCACCACCGCGTCGATGACGTTCTGCTCGATCTCCGTGAGCGCCCGCTGCAGGTTGGTCACCCGCCCGGAGCCGCCGAGCATGCGGTCGATCATGCCGAACGCCACGCTCGGGTTCAGCTCGAGGGCGCCCATCCCGTCGAGGGGTGTCAGGGACAACCCGTAGAACGCGGTCGGGTCCGGCACCGCGCCGAGGAACTCCGCGTAGGTGAGCTGCTCCACCGACGCGACGGCCACCGTCGTCACGGTGCGAAGGTAGGCAGAGAGCGCGGTTGCGACGTTGCGGGCGAACCGGTCGTGGAGCACGTGCAGGGACCGGATCTGGTCCCGGGACACCCGATCCGGCCTGCGGAAGTTGTAGGGCACGACGGGTCCGGAGCCCCGGGTGTCCGCGGGATGCTCGCGCTCCAGCGCGCCCGCCGAGCGCAGGAGGGCGTCGATCTCCTCCTGGGTGAGCACCTTGCTCATGCGCGCTTCTCCACCGGCGCCCTGGCTGGCAGGCCGAGTGCGGCGCGCAGGCTGCCGCGCAGGCGCGAGAGGGCCAGCGACCGGAGCTGCGACACCCGCGATTCGCAGACGCCGATGACGGCGCCGATCTCCGCCATGGTCATCTCCTCCTCGTAGTACATGGCGAGGATCTGGCGCTCGCGCTCGGGCAGCTCTGCGAGCGCCCCGGCGAGGAGGCGCTTGAGCTCGGTGCGTTCGAGCTGTGCCTCCGGGCCCTCGTCGGGGTCCATGCAGAGCTCGATCAGCGGCGCTCCGTCCTCTCCGGTCGCGTCGAGCTGACGGATGGCACCAAGGTCGAGGGAGCGCACCTGATCGAGCACGCGCGCGTACTCCTCCGGCGACATCGACATGGCGGTCGCGATCTCGTCCTCCTCGGGCTCGCGGGCGAGATCGTGCCGGAGCCTGGCGATGGTGGCGTCCAGGTCGCGGCGCATGCGGCGCAACGAACGCGGCGCCCAGTCGAGTTCGCGGAGCGCGTCGAGCATCGCCCCCTGGACCCGGCGCCGCGCGAACGCATCGAAGGGCACGCCCATGGACGGGCGGTATCGCCCTGCGGCGTCGATCAGCCCCAGCACGCCGACCGAAATCAGGTCCGTCATCTCCACCTGGGACGGCAAGCGCTGCGCGAGTCGATGGGCGAGTGCCTTTACGAGGCCCACGTGGGTCATCACGAGCTTGTCTCGGTCGTTCAGACTGGCGGGCGGATTCGTCACGCGCACTGCGGGGCCTCCAGGCGTGCCAGCGGCACGAGGTGATCGAGTCGGGGAACGAGTCGGAGCCCGGGTCCCCCGAGCGGAGCCAGGCTGGCCACCTTCGTGGCCAGGGCGCGGAAGTCCCGGCTGGCGGGCGACTGCGGGTGCTGGTCGACGACCGCCTTCTGCGACACCACGCACTCCTTGAGCAGCGGATCGTGGGCCACGCAGCCGAAGGCGTGGAGGCGCCGGTGCAGGAAGCGGGCCGCCGCCACCTCGAGCTGGCGGAAGACGAGTTCCCCCTCGGCGCCATCGCGCGCCGCGTTGACCAGCACGCCGACGTTCTTCGAGTCCGACGCCATCGTGAGCACCTTGAGGAGTGCGTACGCGTCCACGATCGCGGTGGGTTCCGGCGTGGTGACGATCATCACGTGTTCGACCGAGGTCAGCACGTCGATCACGTTGTTCGAGATGCCGGCCCCGGTGTCGATCAGGAGGAAGTCCAGTTCGTCGGCGACCTCGGCCAGGCTGGCGTTGAGCCGGTCCCAGTGGGCCGGCGTCAGGGCGGTGAGATCGCGGAGGCCGGAGCTCGCTGGCAGGACCCTGATGCCGCCCGGCGCGTCGACGAGCACGTCGCGAATGGACTGCTCCCCCGCCAGGAGGTGCCCGAGGTGATACCGCGGTGCGAGTCCCAGCAGCACGTCCACGTTGCCGAGGCCGAAGTCCGCATCGAGGAGGCCGACACGGTTGTGCAGTCTGGCCAGGGCCATCGCGAGGTTGATGGCGACGTTGGTCTTGCCGACACCGCCCTTGCCGCTCGTGACAGCCAGCGTCGTGACGTGGCGGCCGGCCCTGGCCGGATGCCCCTGAGCGCTCATGTGCGCGCCCCCGTCTCCGCCGGCTCGTCGCCGAGCAGGCGCGCCGCCAGGACTCCGGGTGTCGCCCTCTCCAGGTCGTCGGGCACGTGCTGGCCCACGCCGAGAAACGACACGCGCACGCCCCGTTCGCGCAACAGCCCGATGATCGGGCCGAGGGATTCTGCCTCGTCGACTCGCGTGAGCGCCACGCACGCCGGTCGTGCCGGCCCGTACGCCTGCAGGAGACGCGCCGCGTCGCGCGGCGTGGTCCCCGCCGCGAGCACGAGGTGCGTGCGGAGGTCCGCCCGCCGCCCGAGCAGCTCCAGCAGCTCTGCGGACTGCGGTTCACGCACGCTGCGGCCGGCCGTGTCCACGAGGACCGGTCCGCTGCCGCAGTCGTTGAGGGCCTGTTCGAGCTCGGGCATCGACCGTGCCACGGTGAAGGGTGCCCCGATGATGTCGGCGTACAAACGGAGCTGCTCGACGGCGCCCACGCGGAATCCGTCGGCCGCCAGCAGGCTGAGGCGATGCCCCCGCCGCGCCCGCTCCTGCGCGGCGATCTTGGCGATCGTGGTCGTCTTCCCCACACCGGGGGGCCCGATGAACACGTCGGCCCGTGCGAAGCCGACGTCGCCGGCCGCGATGGCCTGGAGCTGGTCCGCCACGGCGTGACGCAGCAGCGACGCTGGCAGCTCGCGCCGCCGGCTGCGCGGCAGCGCCCGTGCCACGTCGGTCGCCAGGACCTGGTCCACGCCCGCGGCGCACAGACGCGCGACGACGGCCTCGTGGTGCACGAGGGCGGCCCTGTCCACCGCCACCCGAGCCTCAGGACCCGTGAGCGCCTGCGCCGACTGGCGCGGCGGAGGCTCGGTCGGTCGAGATTCCGACATGTCCCGGTTTGCCGCAGCCGTCACCTCGACCACGCGGTGACCCAGCCAGCCCCGCCAGCTCCGGTCCGACACGAGCCGGGTCGAGAGCACCAGCGCCCCGGGGCCCAGGTCGGTCCTGGCCTGCGCCAGCGCGTCGCGAACCGTCTCGCTGCGATACCGTCTGAGATGCATGTCAGTCGACTACGGCAATGGGCGCGATCCGGATGTGCGGCGGGACCTCACTGTGGGAGATCACGCCGACCTGTGGCAGCACCCTCGAAAAGAGGCGCCACAGGTGCGGCCGGAGCGCTGGCGTGCAGAGAAGCACAGGCTGTGCCACGGCCGCCTCGAGCGCCCTGGCGATCCGGGTCGCCAGCCGCTGCGCCTCGTTCGGATCGATGGCCAGCACCGCGCCCTGGTCCGTCCGGACCACCGACTGCGCCAGTCGCTCCTCGAGACCCGGCGCGAAGCTGATCGCCGGCAGTTCGCCCTTGTCGTTCTGATACATCCGGCAGATCGCGCGTCCGAGTGCCGCGCGCACGTGTTCGGTCATGACGTCGACGTCCTTGGTCGACGTGGCGACATCCGCCATGGCCTCGAGCACGCTGGTCAGATCGCGGATCGGCACGCGCTCCCGGAGCAGATTGCGCAGGACCCGCTGCACGTCGCCGATCGACACGACCTTGGGAATCAACTCCTCCACGAGCTTCGGCGCGGACTGCGCGACCCGGTCCACCATGTCCTTCACCTGCTGGCGTCCCAGCAGATCGGGCAGGAAGGTGCGGATCGCTTCTGACAGGTGGGTGGACAGGGCGGTCGTGGGATCGACCACGGTGAAGCCGGCGGTGGTCGCCCGGTCGCGCTGCTCGGCGGGGACCCACCAGGCCGGCAGGCCGAAGGCCGGTTCGCGCGTGCTCACTCCCTCGAGCGCAGCCGTCGCCGTCCCGGGGTTGATGGCGAGCACCCGGTCCGGGTAGAGCTCGCCGCGTGCCACTTCGACCCCCTTGACGAGAATCGAGTAGGCGCGAGGGCCGAGCTGCAGGTTGTCCGCCACGTGCACTGGCGGCACGACCATGCCGGTGTCCGTCGCAATCTGTTTGCGAATCGAACGAATTCGCGACAGCAGCGTGCCCCCCTGCTTCTCGTCCACGAGCCCGATGAGGGCGTAGCCCACCTCCACGCCGAGCGGGTCCACGGTGAGCGTCGAGTCCAGCGCGTCGGGGGGCGGCGGCGCCGCTGCGGGCTCGTCGGCCACGGCTTGCGGGACCTCCCGATTGAGGAAGGCCGCAAGGCCCAGCATGAGCGCGACGACGATGAACGAGAACTTCGGCAGGCCCGGGATCACGGCCAGCGCGAACAGCACGCCGGCGCCGACCGCGAGCGGCCGCGACCGCGCCAGCAACTGCCCGGCGATTTCCTCGCCCAGGTGGGAGTCCGACGCCGCCCGCGTCGTGATCAGGCCGCCAGACATGGAGACGAGCAGTGCCGGGATGGCCGTGACCAGCCCCTCGCCGACGGTCAGGAGCGTGTAAGTCCTGGCGGCGGCCCCGACGTCCATCCCGTGCTGCACCACCCCGATGAACAGGCCCGCCACGATGTTGACGCCCGTGATGAGCAGGGCGGCCACCGCGTCGCGCTGGGTGAACCGGATGGCGCCGTCCATGGCGCCGTAGAAGTCGGCCTCCCGGCGGATCCGATCCCGGCGGTGCCGCGCATCCTTCTCGTCGATCAGGCCGGCGTTGAGGTCGGCGTCGATCGCCATCTGCTTGCC
>CAYLZN010000356.1:0-5728 GCA_964387935.1 uncultured Vicinamibacteraceae bacterium
CCACGACTCCAAATGCTCCTTTTCCCGCCATCCCTAAACCGATCGGCGTTCTAGACCCCCGGGGGGCCATTGACCAAGGTCACCCTGCGGGGTCGTCCTGGCCTGCGCGTGGGCCTCGTCCCCGGCGTTCTGGTCGTGCTGGTGGCGACCGCTGTTGCAGGGGCAGCCGGCTTCCTCGCCAGGCAGGAAGCCGGCCAGACCTCCTGGTCCGTGAAGGCACGGAAGTACGCCTTCGAGCCTGGTCGCATCGAGGTCAGGGAAGGAGATCTGGTCCAGATCGTCCTCAGCAGCGAGGACATCCCCCACTCCTTCACCATCGATGCCTATCGGATTTCCAAGCAGGCCCGACCGGGCCACGCCGTCAGGTTCGAGTTCCTCGCCGACAGGCCCGGCTCGTTCCCCTACTACTGCGACCTGAAAGCGGACGACGGGTGCCGCCGCATGCGCGGCGAACTCGTGGTCAGGCCGCGGTAGTCCGCCGAGCGGCGTCCCACCGCTGCGCCGCCGTGATCCGCTCGTCGATCGACGGGTGCGAAGAGAACAGCCAGCGTACGACGCGCGACGGCGTGCCTTCGGCGAGGTTCTGCGCAGCGAGGCGGCGCATGGCCGACACGAAGGCTCCTGGCTGTCCGGTCAACTCCAACGCGTATCGGTCGGCGCGCCGTTCGTGGCGGCGCGACAGCGCGAGGAGCAGCGGTGCCGTGACCACCGTCCACGCGCCGACGGCGAGTACCAGCAGGGGCATGCCTGCGACGTCATCCAGGCGTGCGAGGCGGACGAGGGCGACGCCGACAGAGCCGAGGACGACGTGCGCGACGAGCAGAGCCAGAATGACCTGCGCCGCCTCCGTGCCGAGACCGATCCAGAGATCGCCGTGTTTGTGATGGGCCAGTTCGTGGGCGACGATGACCTCGACCTCGTCGGGTGAATACTGATCGAGCAGCGTGTCCGAGAGCAGGACGCGCCGCGTCGGCCCGAGGCCGACGAGGGCGGCATTGGCCGCGTTCGTGCGGTCGCCCAGCGACCACTGGAAGACGCCAATCACGGGCACCCCCGCGCGCGTCGCGAGCGCACGCAGCCGCGTCGCGAGCGCGAGGTCGGCCAGCGGCGCGAAGCGATAGAACATCGGCAACAGGACCACGGGCGCGACCAGGACGATCACCGCGCCCATCAGGGCCAGCACACCCCCCGCGATGATCCACCACGCGGCCGGCGCCAGGGCCATCGCCCCGTAGACGATCTGGGCCGCGGCGTTGGCGATGACCAGCCCGAGGGCGACGGCCTTCGCGTGGTCCCGACACCACTCGCGGCTGGTCTGCCGGGACAGGCCGTAGCGACGCTGCAGCTCGAGGCCCAGGTACCAGGCGCCGGGCAGCGCCAGCAGTTCCAGGCCCCCAACGAGCCACGTCGCGGTGAACGCCACGACAAGTGCCCGATGCCACGCGCCGCGGCCCACGAGAGGCCCTGCCCACGTGTCAGCGGTGCCTGCAAGCGCGGGACCGCCCCAGAACGCCGCGACCACGAGCCCGGCCCCGGCGGCGAGCAATGACGCCACGTGCGCGCGTCGCCGCAGGCGGTGGTACCTGGTGGACTTGTCCTCGTTCATGGCTGCAGACGCGGCCTGCAGAACGCGGCGTCAATTCAGCTTCAGGGAAATCAGCTTCGAGACGCCCGGCTCCTCCATGGTCACGCCGTACAGACGGTCGGCGATCTCCATGGTTTTCCGGTGATGCGTGACCAGGATGAACTGGGTTCTCTCCTGCATGCCGCGAAGCATCTCGATGAAGCGCCCGATATTGGCGTCGTCGAGGGGGGCGTCGATCTCGTCCAGCAGGCAGAAGGGGCTGGGGCGGTACTTGAAGATCCCGAACATCAGGGCCATGGCCGTCAGCGCCTTCTCGCCGCCCGACAGCAACTGGACGTTCTGGAGCCGCTTCCCCGGGGGCTGCGCGATGATGTCGATCCCGCTCTCGAGCAGGTCGTTCTCGTCGAGGAGCACCAGCCCCGCCCGGCCGCCGCCGAACAGCGTCGTGAAGGTCTCCTCGAAGTACTTGTTGATGGCGGCAAAGGCCTCCTTGAAGCGCTCCCGCGTCGTCCGGTCGATGCGCTTGATCGCCTCGCCGGTGGCGGCGATGGCATCCACGAGGTCCTTGCGCTGACCGGTGAGGAAGCCGTGGCGCTGTTCGAGCTCGTCGAACTGCTCGATGGCCATCATGTTGACCGGCCCGAGCCGATCGATCTTCGCGCGAAGCTCGGCGATGGCCTCTTCGGCCGTGAGCGCCCGTGCACCGTCCTGGCGCGCGGGCTCCCCTTCAGCAGACGGGGGCAGCCCCTCGGCAGGCTGCGACGTCTCGTCCGACTCGGCGTCTTCCTCCGCGTAGGACTGAAGGACGGCGGGCTGGGCCGCGCCTGCGGCCTCGAACGCCTCGACTTCGGCGGCTACGTCGTCCAGCGACGCCTGGAGTGTCTCCGCGCACGCAGCCGCGAGGTGATTCAGGTCGGCTTCAGACGTGGCGCGAGCCACCTCGAGTCGCGCGACTTCGGCCCTCACCTCGCCCAGCAGGACTCGCGCATCGCGTGCGCCGGACTCTGCCCCCTCCGCGCGGTGCTGCGAGGCCAGCGAGAGCTCGTCGGCCTGGCGCACCTCGTCCCGGAGGGCCGCCAGCGCCGCCTCGTCTACCACCTGTCGACGTTCGCCGTCAGCAATCGTCAGGTCCAGCTGGCCCCGTTGCACTTCGCACCGCCTGCGCTCTTCGCTGCGGTGCTCGAACCGCTGCTCGAGGTCGCGGGCCGCCTCCTCCAGCCGGTGAACCTCCGCGAGCACTGCGGCCGAGCGTTCCACCAGTGCCGCATGGGCCGCGTTGGCCTCCGAGACACGGTGTGACGCCGCGGCGGCATGGTCGCGGGCCTCCTGCTGGCGGCGCTGGGCTTCGGCAAACGCCTGTTGCAATCGCTCGCGCTCTCCTTCACCTCTGGCCTGCTGCTCGTGGGCCTCGGCGTCACGGGCCTCGACGCCCTGGCGTTCCTCGTCGATCTGGCGCTGCTCGTGCGCGATCTGCTCCTGCTTGCGTCGCAGGCGGTCGCTCTCGGCGGACATCCGCTCCACCTGGAGTTCCAACGTCATCGCCGTCTTCTCATGCCCGTGGAGGTCGGCGGTCGCGGACACGAGTTGTGCGTCGGTGGTCGCGGCCGAGGTCTCGAGCGTCGCCACCGCGACTGCCAGCGCCTGCACGTGCGCCTGCTCGTGCTGCTGGCGCTCGCGGAGCTCCTTGATCTGCCGCCTGGTGGCGAGAATGCCCCTGGCTTCGTCACGCGTGCCGCCAAAGACCAGCCGGCCCGCGCGGTAGACGTCGCCGGACAGGGTCGCGATGGGGTCGGGCACGAGTTCGGAGGCACGCCGGGCGAGTTCCGCGTGCTCGGCGACCCACAGGCCGCGGAGCGCGTCGAGAATCGCCGCTCGATGCGGCCCGGACACCTCGACCACGGCGGTCACCGGTGTCACGTCCGGCGGCGGCACGCTGCCGTCGAATTCGGGCCGCTCCCCCTGGGCCACGAGGAAACCCACCCGGCCGGCGTTCCGCTCGCGGACGAAGGCCAGCCCCGCCTGCGCATCCTCGGGCCGTGACACGACCACGCACTGGAGGATGTCGCCTAGCAGGGCTTCGAGCGCGCGCTCGTGCTCAGGGCTGGCGTCGAGATAGTCGGCGACCGACCCGTGGTGGACGACTCCCGAGTCGGGCTCCGCGAGAACCAGCCGTGCCGCGTCCCCGTACCCTTCGCGATGCGCGTCGAGCTCTTCGAGGGACCGCAGTCGGGCCGACAGGGCGGCGAGCTCCCGCTCGCCGGCGCGCAACTCCTCCGTCCGGGCCTGCCGTGCCTCCCGCACGGCGATCAGCGACGACTCGAATCCCGCCCTCGCGTGCTCTGACGAGGCAATCGCCTCGCGGGCTCCCCGAAGCCGATCCTCGGTCACCCGCGCCTCCGCCTGCAGCCGTTCGAGTTCGATCCGCAGGTCAGCGGCCTCGGCTTCGAGGCGCACACGCGTTTCCGACAGGCGGTCGCGGCTCTCACGGCCCCGCTCGATCGCGTACTGCAGCGTCGTCAGCGCGTTCTGGTTGGCGAACAGGGCGGCGCGCGCCTGCTCCACCTCGCCCTCGCACGCGTCCAGCGCCTGGCCGGCGAGGTGCGCCGTCTCGTTCACGTCAGCCAGGAGCGCCGCCGCCAGGTGGCGCTCGTCCTCGGCCCTCACGGCGGCCGCCTTCCGCTCGTCGAGCTCGGCGCGCATCGGCTCGCGGCGCCCGTCGAGCCCCCGCAGCTCCTCCGCGAGGTCCCTCGCCGTCTGCGACAGGGCCTCCACCTGCTGCCGGTTGAAAGCCAGTTGCTGCTCGCGCCGCTCGTTGTCGAGTTCGCGGGCGTGCATCTGCTCGCGCAGGTCGCGCAACCGTTCGTCGGCTCTGGCCAGTGCGCCGCGCGTCTCGTCCACTTCGCGCTCGGCTGCGGCAACCCGCGCGACGGCATCCCCCTCCCGGCCGCGGGCCTCGGCGAGCCGGGCGAGCGCCGCGTCGATCTGCTGTGCCAGGGCGCGGTATCGACGTGCGAAGAGCACCTTCTCCCAGCGGCGCAGGTCCTCCCGCAGGCGCCGGTACCGTCGTGCCCGCGCGGCCTGCCGCTTCAGGGCCGCGCGCTGCTTCTCGATTTCGAACACGATGTCGTCGATGCGCGTCAGGTTCTGCTGCGCGGCCTCGAGCTTGAGTTCCGCCGCCCGCCTTCGCGATTTGTACTTGGTGATGCCGGCAGCTTCCTCGATCAGCTGGCGCCGCTCGGTGGGCTTCGAGCTCAGGATCTGGCCGATCTTCCCCTGCTCGATCACCGCGTAGGCCTTGACGCCCACCCCTGCGTCCATCAGCAGGTCCTGGACGTCGCGCAGCCGGCACACCTCGCCGTCGATGAGGTACTCGCTCTCTCCCGAGCGATAGAGGCGGCGGGAGATCTCGACTTCGCGGGTCTCCACGGAGGGCAGATCGACCTGCGTCGGCCGGACGATCGGCTCATCGGCCGCCGCGGGCGGCGTCTCGCCGGCCAGCCCCTCGCGCCTGTCCGCCGCGAGTCGCGCGAATTCGGTGGGCACCCCGCTCAGGCGCAGGCGGACCTCCGCGGCTGCCGTCGCCTTTCGTGCGTCGGAGCCGCTGAAGATGACGTCCTCCATCCGCTCCCCGCGGAGGCTTCGCGCGCTCTGCTCGCCCAGCACCCAGGTGATGGCGTCGACGAGATTGCTCTTCCCGCAGCCGTTGGGGCCGACGATGGCGGTGACGCCCGTATCGAAGGCGACGTCGGAGCGATCGGGGAAGCTCTTGAATCCGGACAGTTCGAGTCGATCGAGTCGCATGCCTATGGCGGGAACGCACCGGCCCGCCGCGGGGCCGGCCATCAGCGGATTTCTCGGGCCACGGTCCCGCGCGTCCGACGCATCTCGGTGAGCTTGACCGCTTCGGGGAACTGCGACAGCGCGAACTGCGCCTGGGGATCCGCAGCGATGATGTGCCGCCGCGCCTCTTCCACGCCGAACAGCGCCAGATTCACGTCGTACTTGATCATCGCGCGGATGAACGCCGCGTCCTGCGCGAAGGCCTCGTCGTCCATCTTCACCCGCTCGGCAGCGAGAAACGCCTTGAAGTCCTCGACCATCTGGTCGGTGACGGAGAACCCGCGCTCGACGTACTGCTGGTTC
>CAYLZN010000357.1:0-5721 GCA_964387935.1 uncultured Vicinamibacteraceae bacterium
TCGGGCTGGCGCCGCTGCTGGGCCGCGCACTCCGCGCGCGCTGACCGGCCCCGGCCTGCGCGCCCTCACGCCGTGGCCGGGCATGCACGGTCGGTTCAGTTACGGGGCCCGAGAATGAGGGCAGGAGCGATTGGGGCCACCGCTCCGTCGGCGCCTGCGCAATCGAGTATGGTTGAGTTAGTATCTGGCGCGGTGCTGCATTGGAGCACGCGGTGAACGCACGATGATCGAATCCCCTGCAAATCGGGCACTGCTGGCCGCCGGGCTGTTGATGACGATGGCGGTCACGGAGGCTTTCGGGCAGACCTACGGCCTCCTCCACTGGTTCGACACGCTCACCGATGGCACCGATCCGACGAGCGGCCCGATTCTGGGCTCGGACGGCGACTTTTACGGCACGACGCGGGGGTTCTCGGGCACTGGCCCGGGCGGGACGCTGTTCCGCATCAGCGCTGGCGGCAGCCTGACCGTCATCTACCGTTTCGATGAGTCGAGCACCGTGGGCTACCGCCCGCAGGCTGGCCTGGTCCAGGGCTCGGACGGTCTTCTGTACGGCACGACAAGGTCGGGCGGCGCGCACGGCGAGGGCATGATCTTCAAGATGACGACGTCGGGGGTGGCGACGCCGCTGTACGACCTGTACTCGTCCACGACGACCCCGTCGCTCGTGTGGGCGCCGCTGCTCGAGGCGCCAGACGGCAACTTCTATGGTGTCTCCACGGCCTGGGACGGCACCTACTACGGCAAGATCTTCCGGATCACGTCGTCGGGCAGCCTGACGGTGCTGCACCGCTTCACGGGTGGGCTGGACGGGGGAGCTCCAGGGATGTCCGGCTTGGCACTCGGGGCCAACGGCGAGCTGTACGGCACAACGGGCTCGGGCGGCGCGCACGGCTACGGGACCGTCTTCCGGATCACCCTCGCCGGTGCCCTGACGACGGTCTACTCGTTCGACGGGACGCACGGTATCAGCCCCTACTACGGCGTGATGCTCGCGAGCGACGGCAACTTCTACGGCACGACGACCTCGCCCGCGTTCCCCTTTGGCGGCAACGTCTTCCGGATGACACCGGCGGGCGTCGTGACCACGGTCTACACCTTCTCGCCTCCGAGCGGGGACGACCTCGAGGCCACCGGGCCACTGATGGAAGCCGCGGACGGGAACCTCTACGGTGTGGGGCCGAGCACGGTGTTCAGGCTGACCAAGGCCGGGGTGCGCACGATCCTGCATACCTTCCAGCCGAACAACGACACCGCGAATGCGGAAGGCCCACTCGTCGAGGGCGCCGGCGGCGCGCTCTACGGCCTGGCGCGCGGAACCGGGAACTACAACGCGGCATTCTTCCGCCTGTCCAGCGAGGCCCTTCCACCGGTGGCCCGCATGGACGATTACGAGTCGATCAACGGCGCCACGGTCGTGGACACGGCGTATGGCGTGCTCTTCAACGACGCGCCGAATGGCGGCGGGGCCATGACGGCGGCACTCGAGGTCAACGTCAGCCACGGCACCTTGGCGCTGGGCACCAACGGGCACGTCTCCTACACACCCACACCCGGCTTCGCGGGTCGGGACAGCTTCACGTACCGTGCCGTCAACACGAATGGCAGCGGCCCTCCCGCGCCCGTCTACATCGACGTGATCCTTCCGCCGACCGCCGTCGACGATGCCTACACCGTGTTCGCGGGTACGTCGACGTCGTTCGGCCCGCCCGGCGTGCTGTCCAACGACCTCGCCAACGACCCGTGGGGAGCGTACAACCCCACCATCGTGTCCCCGGCCGCCCACGGCACCGTGTCGATGGACGCGTACGGCGGCGGCGGGTTCACCTACACGCCGTCCTCGGGATTCCTGGGGATGGACAGCTTCAGCTATCGCGTCGGCAACCGGGCAGGGCAGAGCAACATCGCCACCGTGACGCTGACGGTCGTGCCCAGGCGCGCCACGCCGCCCACGAACCTCACGGTGGAGTCGGTCGTCGGCCAGGTGGTCACCGTCCGCTTCAACCCGCCCACCGACGGCACCACTCCCACCGGGTACGTCCTGTTCGGCGGCGTCGTGCCGGACGTCTACCTGGCCTCGATTCCCACCGGCAGCGCCGCACCGATCTTCACCTTCACGGCACCGGTCGGCTCCTTTTACATCGCCGTGCACGCGCTGCTGCCAGACGGCTTCGGACCAACGTCCGACAGGGTGAGGCTGCACGTGGGCGTACCGGTGATCCCGTCGCCCCCTGTCGCGCTGACGGCGCTCGCCAACGGCAGTGCGGTCGCGCTGTCGTGGAAGAACACGTATGGGGGCGGGCCGCCGGCGGACATCGTGCTCGACGTGACAGGGCCAGTCACCACGTCACTGCGGCTGGGCCTGGCCGAACAGTTCTCCTATGCCACTGTGCCGCCGGGTACGTACACATTCCGTGTGCGCGCCGTGAACGCCGGAGGATCGAGCCCGCCGTCCAACCCCGTCAGCGTCTCCTTTCCGGCCGCGTGCTCCGGGCCTCCCCAGATGCCCGCCCGCTTCCTCGCCTACCGGGTCGGCAGCCGCGTGTCGGTCATCTGGGATCCGCCGGCGGCGGGCCCCGCGCCCACGCAGTACCGGCTCACGGTCTCGGGGGCGCTGGCCGCGAGCTTCCTCTCGCACGACAGACAGATGGGAGGCACTGTGGGGCCAGGCACGTACGGTCTGCGCGTCCGTTCGGAAAACGCGTGCGGATCGAGCGCAGACACGCCCGTGCAGTTCGTCACGGTCCCCTGACAGGGTCCGCCAGGAGATCACCGATGAACGTCCGAACCCTTCTTGCTGGCGCTGCGGTGGCAGCAATCGCCATCGCGCCAGCGCCAGCCGGAGCGGAACTCGTGCAGAAGCCGCGCTGGCAGATCGTCGTCGATCAGCTGGTGACTCGCGTTCACGCCGCCAACGGAATCGTGTACCTCGGAGGGACGTTCGACTACGTGGCCCGCGCGCGGTCGGGCGGTGAGTGGTTCCTGGATGCGACCACCGGCGAGCCGATGGCAGGCTGCGCGCACTTCACCGGTGATCCAACGACGCTGCAGGGCCCATGGGGCTTCCCGGATCCGTTGGGTGGCATGTTCCTCCGCGTCGAGGTCAACAATCTGGGACTGGCGGATGCGAACGGCCCGTTCTCCGTTCTCCCTGGCCAGTCCTTTGTTCGTGTGGGCCCCGACTGTCGCTTCGACCGCAGCTTCGTGCTGCGGGACTACTTCACGCCCACCGATCCGTGGTACGCGGGCTTGTCGATCGTCCGTGCACCCGCGGGCATCTGGGTCGGCGGGCGCCCACGGACGGGTGGCGCGCGGATCACGCTGTTCAATGCGGTAACGGGAACCCGCGTCGTCACCACGCTCCTGCCTGGGCTGTCCGATGTCAATGTACGGGCGGTGGCGGCCGACGGCCGCCTGCTGATCACCGGCCAGTTGGCCGATGGCCGCGGGACGAGGATCTTCGGACTCCTGGATCCCGGCACGCTCGGCTTCACGCCCATCGTGCCCGCATCGACCACGGGCACCGTGGTCCAGGTCTCAGGTGGAGTTGTCTTCTACTGGCTCGTGGGCAGTGCGTCTCCAGTGCAGGCCTTCGACCTGAGCACTGCGGCGCCAAAGGCCGGCTGGTCGGGCCCGGTGATGAGCGCGGTCTACAGCGTGGCCGTGAGCGGATCCAAGGTGTTCGTATCGGGCACCGTCGGCGGCGTCACAGGCGTCACTAGCTACGACCTTGCGAGCGGCAGCCCGATCCCCTGGAACGTGCCGTTCGGCCCGGGTGGTGCCGCGGCCATCCTGCATGTGGCCGGCGGCCGGCTGTGGGTCTACGATCGCAGCCTGCGCACCGTGGGCGGCGTCGACCGCTTCGAGGCGGCCGCACTCGATCCCACGACCGGCGCCGTCGACGCCTGGCGCAACACACGCTTTCTCGATGCGACTGCTCCGACGGGCTTCGTGCCGACCGACAGCTTCGTGTTCGTTGGCTCGATTCGAAGCGATCCCGTCGTCCTTCGCGCGCGGCTCGCCGCGGTCGATCAGGACACCGGCTTCGTGACGGGGTGGAATCCAAGCGACGGATCAGCCGCCCCGCTGGCGAACGTATCGGCCATCGCCGCGTCTCCCACCGAGGTCTTCGTGTCCGGGGCCGGGGGGCTCCTGCGAAGGGCTCCGGTGACTGGGGGAAGCCTCGAGCCATTTGCGGCCGTCTCCCATCCCGCGGATCCGGGATCGGCGGCGATACGCGACCTTGCCGTGCGCGGCGGCGTGGTCTACGCCGTGGGTCGCTTCACCGAGGTCACGCCGCATGGTGGCGTGGCCGTGCCCCGGAACCACGCAGCGGCGATCAGCACGTCGTCGCGAGCCGTCGCCGCGTGGAACCCAAACGCATCAGATCGTGTGGAGGCCGTGATTGCCACTGATGCCGCGGTGTACCTTGGTGGCTTCTTCACGCTGATGGGCGGCGTCGCGCGGGATCGCCTCGCAGCAGTCGATCCCGCCAGCGGCGCTGTGCAGGCGCTCAACGTCGGCCCACAGGGCGGCGACATGGTCGAAGCGCTGGCCCTCGACGGCAACGCGCTCTTCTACCACACGGGCCTGTCCGAGGCGGGCCGCGTCAACCTCGGCGGTGCGGGCGGCGTGGTCTGGCGGACACCGCCGTTCATCTTTGGTGGCCTGCGCGTGGCCGTGCTGAATGGTCGCTTCTTCGGCCGCAGGGAGCTCGACGCGGCCACGGGTCAGGAGACCAGGACGCCAGGATTCGAGTACTACGCGTGGAACGCCACACGTGCCGGGGGCGGCATCCTGCAGGTGTATTCCGGGGGCGTGGACTACTACGTATCCGGAACGGCGGACGTTCCGACGCCACCGACGGATCTCTCGGGGCTCGCCGCAGGCAACGACGTGTCCTTCTCGTGGTCGGCCCCGGCGAGTCTGGTCAGCAGCTACCTCCTGGCGGCGGGGTCGGCTCCAG
The DNA here is from genome assembly GCA_964387935.1 of uncultured Vicinamibacteraceae bacterium. GTDB lineage: Bacteria > Acidobacteriota > Vicinamibacteria > Vicinamibacterales > JAFNAJ01 > CAYLZN01. The sequence continues at coordinate 4,967 of CAYLZN010000357.1, forward strand.
GGCAGAGTGACATCGGCACCTTCGATCTGAACTCGCGCGCGCCGAGGTTCTTCGGGTCGGCCCCCAATGGCACGTACTTCGTGCGGGTGCATGCACGCAACGCCTTCGGGATCGGACAGGCCAGCAACGAGTTTCGCCTGGTCGTTGGCCCACCGGCCTGCACGGGCGCCCCGCCGGCCCCGACCGGGCTGCAGGCCACGGTGACGGGGACGACGGTGTCGCTGACGTGGGAGCCAGCCCTCGCGGCGACGGCGTACGTGCTGCAGGCCGGCGGGGCCCCGGGAGGGTCGGAGCTGGCGCAACTGACGCTTGGGGCGGGAACCACGTTCTCCACGGCTGCCGCACCGGGCGTCTACTACGTCAGAGTGCGCGGCGCGAACGCGTGCGGGACGGGCCCGGCGTCGAATGAGGCGGTCGTGAGAATCGGCACGACGGTGCCCGGCCCACCCGGCACCCTCACCTTCGGTGTGAACGGACACATGGTGACGCTGGCTTGGACGACACCGACGACTGGCGGGGCACCGACGGGATACGTGCTGGAGGCCGGGTCCCGGCCGGGGCTGGCGGACATCGTGACCATGCCGGTGACGGGACTGCAGCTGGCGACGCCGGCCGCGCCGGGCCGGTACTACGTGCGGGTCCGCGCCGTCAACACAGCGGGACAGGGCCCGCCATCGAACGAGGTTCGGATCGACGTGCCGTAGTCCGGATGATCCTCCTGCGCGGCGGGGCCGGGCACGGCTCAGCGCCTAGTA
>CAYLZN010000358.1:0-5690 GCA_964387935.1 uncultured Vicinamibacteraceae bacterium
GACCAGGCGCAGGTCTCGGGCCGGGCGCAGGTCTCGGGACGGGCGCTGGTCTCGGGCCTGGCGCGGGTCGGGGGCCAGGCGCAGGTCGGGGACGATGCGCTGGTCGGCTCGACTCGGCATGTCGTCACGGTCGGTCCGGTCGGCTCCGAGTACCGGCACGTCACCGTGTGGCGCCACCAGGACGGCACCGCGCGGATCGCCGCGGGCTGCTGGTCCGGTACCCCCGACGAGCTGGCCGCCCGGATCGCGCCTGGCGGTGAGCACGGCTGGTCCGCCGAGGGCGAGCCCCGCTACCGCGCCGACTACGAGACTGTCATCACGCTCGCCCGGGCCCGCCAGGCCGAATGGGCCGCCGAGCCCGCCGGGGTGGTGTCGTGACCGCCGACCTGCGCGGCCAGCTCGCCGCGATCTCCGACGTGTGCTCCGGCGACGGGTCGGACGCCGCCGCGGCGATCCTCACGTGGCACGACGCCACACTCCAGGTGCACTGCGCATCGTGCCTCCATGCCCTCGGCGAGGACGCGGTGCGTCTCCCGTCGGGGGAGTGGTGGTGCTGCGCGTGTCACGACGCGACCCGAGACCCCGGAGGGACACGATGACAGGCCTAGCTGAGCCGATCCGCCGCGTCGACGGGAAGCGGTTCGGGCGTCGCACCCACTGGTACGAGGACGCGACCGGCGCACGCATCCCCGGTGTGACATCGCTCCTCGGTGATGGGCTGCCGAAGAAGGCACTGGTCGGATGGGGGATCCGCTCCGTCGCAGAGTTCGCCGTGGACCACTGGCTAGACCTGTCCGCGCTGCCCGTGTCGGAGCGGGTAAAGCGACTCAAGGGTGCGCCGTACGCGGAGCGGGACGCCGCGGCGAACCGCGGGACCGAAGTCCACGCGTTGGCGGAACGACTGGCACACGGCGAGGAGGTGGAGGTCCCGGACGAGATCGCCGGCTACGTCGACGCGTACGTGCGATTCCTCGACGACCACAAGGTCGAGGCGGTCCACACAGAGGTGACCGTCTACCACACGGCATTCGTGTACGCCGGGTCGCTTGATCTGATCGCACGGCTCGGCGGGTATGACGGGCTCTGCCTGATCGACCTCAAGACCAGCAAGGGCGTGTACGGCGAGACCGCGTTGCAGGTCGCTGCGTACCGGTACGCCGATCGGATGCTCACCGACGATGGGCCTGTCCCGATGCCGGAGATCGCTCACACGTTCGTCTGCCACATCCGTGACGGGGCGTACTCGTTGTTGCCGATCGAGGCGGGCCGCCGCCAGCTCGAGGAGTTCCGCCATGTCGCCCGGGTGGCGCGGGTGGTAGCGGACTGCCCGGACTACATCGGGGAGGCAGTGTGACCGCCGGCGAGCTCGAGCCGGTGGACGCTCGTCCCGTCGCGGTCGAGGTTGTCTCGGCCGATGCGTCGGCGATCCAACGGTGGGCGGTCGACGCCCGCGAGGCGTACGCGGTCGCGAAGTCACTCGCGAAGACGAGTTTCGTCGGGTCGACGATGAAGGGCAAGGTCGAGGAGATCTGCGGTGCGATCCTCGCCGGCCAGGAGATCGGGTTGCAGCCGATGGCGGCGCTCCGGTCGATCGACATCATCCAAGGCGCCCCGGCGATGCGCGCTCACACGCTTCGGGGGTTGGTGCTGTCGCAGGGTCACGACGTGTGGGTGGAGCACTCGGACGCTGAACGTGCGGTGGTGTGCGGCCAGCGGCAGGGGTCGGAGCATGTGGAGCGATCCGAGTGGACGATCGACCGGGCGCGGCGGCTCGGCTTGCTGAAGAAGGACAACTGGCAGAAGCAGCCGGAGGCGATGTTGGTCGCACGAGCCACGGCGGAGGTGTGTCGCCGGGTCGGGGCGGATGTGTTGATGGGTCTGCCGTACGCGGTGGAGGAGTTGGACGACGACGGGAAGCCGGCGCCGGCCCGGAGACGGACGGTGAAGCGGAAGGCGTTGCCGGTCGAGGATCCGCCGCTCGATGTTGACGGCGCCGAGGTTGACGGCGACTCCATCGACGCGGAGCGTGCCGCCGTCGAGGTCGAGGTTACTGATGCTTGACCGTGCGGAGGTCGCCGCGGAGATGTCTCGCTTGTCGCACCTGATCGACGGCGGGATCACGCTGCTACGCGATCAGCCGCGGGCGGTCGCCGAGGCGGAAGCCGTGTATCGCAAGGCGAAGGCGGAGGCGTGGGTGCAGGTGAAGGCAGCGACGTCGGGCGAGAAGATCACCGCCGCGGAACTATCGGCCCGGGTCGACGCGGCGACCGCGGATCTTCGCCGGGAGCGTGACATCGCCGCCGGCATTGAGAAGGCCTTGTACGAGGCGGCCAGGTCGCGCCGGGCTCAGATCTCCGCGTTGCAGTCGCTCCTCGCCGCAGAGCGGGAAGAGGCGGCGTTCGCGCGGACCGGGCCGGAGATGGCCGCGTGACCGGGTGGTGTGAGGTGCGGATCGACGATGCGTGCTCGGGCCGGGCCGAGCATCGCCACCACCGGAAGATGCGCTCACAGGGCGGCAGCGACGACCCGTCGAACCTCCTCGCCGTGTGCTGGGCGTGCCACCGGTGGATCCATGATCATCCGTCTGTCAGCTACGGGCGGGGGTGGCTCGTCCGGTCGTGGGACGAGACGGACCGGCGATGCGACGTGTGCCAGCGGCTCGTGGCCGTGTCGCTGCGCGGCTGGTGCACCCGGTGTGAAGAAGAGCAAGCGCGTGTCGATGCCCGCCTCGCGGCGGGTGACTGGATAGGAGGCCCATGGTGACCGACCCGACCCTGAGCGAGTTCCTCGCCGCGCATTGCGGCGGGACGCTCGACCGAGAAGCCGGGGCGGCTCTCGCCGCGCTCGCGCAAGACGTGTCGTATCACCGGCCGCTCGAAGCCCGGCGCGTGCTCGCCGCCGGCGCCGCGCCGGTCGCGGCGGTCGGCACATGACCGGCGCCGCGTCTCGCCGCCGCGGAGCCGACGCCGAACGCGCCGTCGTCGCCTGGCTCCGCGCTCACGGCCATCCCGACGCCCGCCGCCGCCTCGCCGGGAACGGCCAGGCCGGCGACATCGACGGCATCCCCGGCCTCGTCATCGAGGTGAAGGACGTCGCCAACTCGGCGTGGCCGTCGTGGTGCCGACAGGCCGCCGCCGAAGCCGGGGGGACTCCATGGGTGGTGGTGCGCCGCACCCGCGGCGAACCGGACGTCGGCCAGTGGCCGTGCGTCGCGTCCGGGCCCGTCACCCCCATCGATCCGTACGACCATCCCCTCCAGGTGTCGCTGGCGGTACGTGCCGCGCAGGACTGGCCGGTCCCCCTGTGGTGGCTGTGCACACCGAACCCCGTCGGCGGGCCGCCGCACTGGTGGGCCGGGCGGTTCGCCTGGCTATTCGACCCCGAGGAGACCCGACCATGACCGGCACCGACCCGCTCGTCCCCGTCCTGGTCGTCCTGTGGGCGGCGCTCGCCCTCACGGTCACGGCCGCCGTGTACGGCGCCGCCGTCGCGACCGTCTGGGTGTGGCGTGCCACCCGCCGCGTCTGCTGGGCGGTCACCCACCACTCGGAGCGTGTCGCCGCGGTCCACGCCCGGTACGGCCCCTGGATCCCGCCGTGGCGACGCACACGGCCGGACCGCACATCCGTGTGGCACCACTCGCGGGAGGCATGGCAATGAGCAGCCAGGCCGACAAGGACCGTGCCGACGCGGCGTTCCACGTCGGGATGCTCGCCGGAACCGCCGACATGCTCGACCGGCGCGACGAGATCGACCCGAGGCGGATCGCGGTGGCGTTGCGTCTCACCTCCGTGTGGATCGCCGAGCAGTACGACCTCACCGTCGCAGAGAGCGAGGCCCGGCCGTGACCGCCCCTCTGGACTGGCGGTGGTGGGGATCACCACGCGGCCGGGTCTGGCACCGAGCGAGCACCGCGTCTCTCGTGCCACGCACCAGCATCCCGACCCGCGCCCACTGCTACCGGAAAGCCGCCGGCTGATGCCCCGCCTGATGTCGGTATCGCACACCACCGCGCAGGTACGGGACCGATCTAAGACCGTCACCCGCCGCCTCGGCTGGCTCCACGCCAGAGTCGGCGAGGAACTCGTCCTGTGCGAGAGGGTGCGGGGCCGCAAGCCAGGCGAACCGCTGGTCCGGCTAGCCACCGTCCGGATCTGCGATGTGCGCCGCGAGCGGCTCGACGCGATCAGCGCCGCCGACGTCGCACGCGAAGGCTTCCCCGGCTGGACACCCGCCGAGTTCGTCGCGTTCTTCTGCTTCACGTTCCGCGTCGAGCCGCAGCGGATGGTGACCCGCATCGAGTGGGTCTACATCGACCGGGCGGACACGCCGTGACGGTCGTGCTCGCGCAGCAGCTCGCTCTCGCCGAGCCCGCCGCGGTGCAGGTCGTCACCATCGACCGGGACACCTCCGACGAGCTACTGACCCGCTGGGGCCACTACCTCGGCCCATGCGCCCGGCCGTTCGGCATCGAGCGACACGCGCTGATCGTCGCCGGCAACCCGGTCGCTACGACCGTCTCCGCGTCGACGGTCTCCGAATGGGTACCGACCGACCGGCCTAACCCGCTACACCGCGAGCAGGTCGTTGAACTGGCGCGGCTCTGCTCCCGGGACCGCTGGGCGACCAGGGTGATGCTCCGCCTCTGGCGCGAAGTCCTCGGCCCGGCCTGGCCGTACTGGCCGGTGGAGGCGGCCGTCGCGTACTCGCGGTCCGATCGCCACGAGGGGCGGATCTACCGCTTCGACGGCTGGACCCGCTGGGGCGAGGCGCGCGGTTCGTCCGGTGGCGGCACGTGGACGACGCCCCGCACCAAGGACGACCCGGCGGGCGGCCCGAAGGCACGGTGGGGCTGGTGGTACACGCCGTGACCGTCTGGCTGATCGTCGCTGGCGTGGCCGTCTACCTGATCGTCGTCCTCGGCTTGGCGGCATGCATCCGCCACGCGTCCCGCCGGGTTGTCTGGGTGCCCGTCACCCGGCCGCTCGACCGGGTAAGCCCGAACTGATGGTCGCTCATTTCGTGGGGGTCGGGATGTCCTTGGGAGAGGACCCGGCGGCCCTTGCGCGGCCGGGCCCGGGATCGTCTCCCCCGGGTCCGGCCACCCAATCGTCGTGGATCGGACGTGCCGCGTGCCGCGGGAAGGACCCGGCGTGGTGGCATCCCGACACGGCCCGCCATGCCCGCACGATCGGCTACGCCCGCGCCCGGCCGGTGTGCGAGGTGTGTCCCGTCCGGGCCGAATGTTTGGCGTTCGCGCTCGCCCAGGAGGCCGCGGCCGGGTGGGGCGTCAACTACCGCGCGGGGATGTGGGGTGGTCTCACCGAGGCTGAACGGCAGGCGTGGGTGGATGCACGGTGGGACCGGTGCCGCGGGTGCGGCGGCCGGTACGAGGGCCGGTGGGGGGCGTGGTGTTCGACGTGGTGCCGCGACCGGGGCCGAGCCGCACTACGAGAGACCGCGGCGTGACGGCGGCGAGGATGATCGTCGGTGATGTCCGCGACGCGCTCGCGACGATCCCTGACGGCACCGTCGACCTGGTGCTCACGAGCCCACCGTTTCTGGCGCTCCGCTCCTACCTCCTCGACGACCATCCGGAGAAGCACCGGGAGATCGGCTCCGAGGCGAACCCCGCCGCGTTCGTCGACGTCCTCCTCGCGCTGACGGCGGAGTGGAGGCGGGTCCTCGCC
>CAYLZN010000359.1:0-2470 GCA_964387935.1 uncultured Vicinamibacteraceae bacterium
GTGGTCGGCCGAGCCGCCGGCCTGCGTGACCATCTGCGGTGGTTCGACGAACGGCCTCTCTTCGGCCGGCGCGTGGTCGTCACGCGTTCCCGCGAGCAGGCCGGCGACCTGATCGATCTGCTCGAGGACCTCGGGGCCGAAGCGCTCGAGGCGCCATCGATCCGCATCGCGCCGCCCGCGGATTTCGCGCCGCTCGATGCGGCCTGTGCGAGGGCCGGCGAATTCGACTGGATCGTCTTCACGGCCGCCAACGGCGTGGACTGGTTCCTTCGGCGGCTGCTCGCCGGTCCCGGCGACATCAGGAGCCTGAAGGGGCCGCGGCTGTGTGCCGTCGGCCCGGCCACCGCGGACCGCCTGGCGAGGTTCGGGATCAAGGTGGACCTGATGCCCATCGAGTCCACGGTGGAAGCGATCCTGGAGTCCCTGCGCGCGCAGACGCCGCTCGAGGGCGCGCGCATCCTCTGCCCGAAGGCCGAAGCGCGCGAGGTGATTGCGGACGAACTCCGCAAGGCCGGCGCGGAGGTCACCGAAGTCGTCGCGTATCGCACGATCGAGGAGGCCCTGCCGGCCGACGATGAGTTCGACCTCTACAAACTGCTCCTCGAGGGCCAGATCGACGTGGTGCTCTTCACGAGTCCATCAACGGTGCGCGGGTTCGCCCGCATGGTCGGCGAGGAGCAGGCGGCGGACCTGTTGCGGACGACCGTGGTGGCGTGCATCGGGCCCGTGACCGCGGAGTCGGCCAGGCGCCTCGGGATCGAGCCAACCCTCGTGCCGACGGAGTACACGATTGCCGGGCTCGCGCAGGCTCTGGTCGATCACTTCCAGGCGCAGCCGCGCGAGCCCGTGGCGAAGCGCTGAGCCCCACCGCTACCGGTAGCTGCCCCGCGTGATCCGAACCTTGTACTCGCCGCGGTTGTCCGCCGTATTGCCGTCGTTGACGCCGATCATCAGGCGGCCGGCCGTCGGCGCAACGATGCTTGGCTGATCCCCGATCCCGAACGGCGGCCCGCTGTCGATCCGACCGATCAGGGCCCCGGCCGGCAGCCCCGGCAGCGGGGCGCCGCCGTCACGGCTTCCGTCGAACGCACCGGCGGGACCCGCCTCGACATCGCCGCCCCGCAATGTGATCTTCCCGGACGCACTGATCCCGATCTGCTCTCCCCTGCGGACGCGGAGGCCCGTGTCGAGCCACTTCGTGGTGCCGGGCAGGGTGATGACGCCGGGGACCTCGGTCGGGCCGCCCGGATCGACCGTGACCGGCGGCTTGACGCCTGCGGCGGCGTAGGCCTGATCGGTGAAGGCGCCGACGTAGATCCGCGCAACGGTATCGACCTTGACCTCGCGGCGCCCGTTGCCGGTGTCGAAAAGGACGCGCGCGTCCGGCCCGCCTTCGCCGACGAAATCACCAATGCGCCCGCGGAGCTGCGGCCCGCGCCGCGGCACCAGCAGGTGATCGCCTCCCGCCTGCTGGGCCGCGATCAGCTCGCTGTTCGGCATCCCGCTGGCCTCGCCGACGAAATCGATCAACACGACTTCACGCATCTGGAACGACCGGCGGGCGCCAGCGCCGTCGCGGATGTCGATGGTCGATTGATCGTAACTGGCGAGCTCGCCGCTCACCTTCTCGCCCGAGCGCATCAGCAGCGTCACGGTGCCGTCCGCCATCAGGGCCGCTGGAAGCGCCACAACGACGGCCATCACCAAGGCCAGCATCCCACGTCTCTCATGCATCGAGTGTCTCCTGGTTGCGTCCACGTATCCTGATCCTCTCACTGGCCGGCGGTCGCCGCCGGCGCCTTCCCCTCGTCGCCCGGAGCCCGCTCCCACGTGTAGGGGCGCCCCATCGCGTGCTTCTCGAACCACTCCAGTTCCACGTTGACCTTGAACAGCTGATGCCGCAGCTCCTGGAACCCGTGCGGTTCGCGCGGCGCGACATACAGTCGCGTGGGCACCCCGTTCGCCTTGAGGGCGCGGAACATCTCAACGGCTTGAGGCAGGGGGACGCGCACGTCGCGTTCCCCCACGAGGAAGATCGTGGGCGTCCTCACCAGGGCCACGTCCTTGATGGGCGAGTTGTCCCAGTAGGCGGCAATCGGGGCATCCTTCTGCCAGGGTGTGCCGCCGAACCACGGCGTTCGGTACGTCCGCACATCGCTCTGCGCGTACATCGACACCCAGTTGGCCGCGCCCGCGCCCGACGAGGCCGCCTTGAAGCGGTCCGTGAACGTGATGATCTTGTTGGTCATGTGGCCGCCCGCGCTCCACCCCATCTTCACCAGCCGGTCCGGGTCCGCCAGGCCGATCCTGACCAGGTGATCGACGCCCGCCATCACGTCGAGATGGGCGTTTCTGAAGTACTGGCCGATCATGTCACGCAGGAACGCGTCCCCGTAGCCGGTGCTGCCGCGGTAGTTGGGCTGCAGCACGGCGTAGCCTTTGGCCGCCAGGACCTGGACGTAATCGGCCC
>CAYLZN010000359.1:2480-5637 GCA_964387935.1 uncultured Vicinamibacteraceae bacterium
GCCCAGCCCCCGAACCCGAACTTGTCCGACGAGGCCGGGCCGCCGTGCGTCTGTACCACGAGGGGAGAGCGCCGGCCCTGCTGGTAGTCGAGCGGATAGTACAGCAGGCCTTCGACCGTCGCCCCGTCGGCACCTTTCCACTCGACCCGCTCCTGCCTGGGCAGCGTGAACTGCGCGCTCAACCCTTCGAAGATGCGGGTGACACGGGTGGGGGCTCCTGCCCCGCCGAGCAGCCAGACCTCGCCGGGGTTGTCGGGCTGATCCAGCGTGAACACGTGCCGCTCGCCCCGGGGCGCATAGCTCCAGCCGACCACCGCGTGGTCGCCCGTGGTCAACGGCGTGGCCGGGCCGCCCGTGGCGGCCATGCGAAACAACTGACTGCGGACGCCGGTGTTGGCCACGAAGTAGATGGCCCTGCCATCCGCCGCCCACTCGGCTTCCTCGACCTCGTACGGCAGGTCGGCCGTGACCACGCGCGCGGGACCGCCGGCGACGGGTACGACGAAGATCCTGTCGTTGAAGTAGGTCTCGAAGCGCGCGTTGCTGTCCGACAGGAACAGGACCTCGCGGCCGTCCGGCGACAGCCTCGCCCTGGATTCGGTGACCGTATTGGTCGTCAGCCGGCGGGGCTCTCTCCCATCGGCCGCCATGACCCAGACTTCTCCGCGCTCGTGGTCGCCGTACAGCGGGGTCGGGCTGCGGTGCATCACGAGGCTGGCCCCGTCGGGAGAGACGTCGAACCCCAGCACGGAGAAATCGCCGGCGGTGAGGCGTGTCGTGGCCCTGGTCGCGATCGTGACCTTCCACAGGTGACGCTGCTGGAAGTCCTCGTCGTACGCGTACACGTCGTCCTGCACCTTCGCCCTGGCCTTCTCCTCGTCCGGCTTCGGATCCTCGGCAAGGAAGAAGACCGACGTCCCGTCGGGCGCCCACGCAGGACTCGACACGGCCGTGGGATGCTTCGTCAGCGCGAGCGCCTCCCCTCCCAGGTTGGAGAGCAGGTAGACCTGCGCCGCCTCGTCGCCGGCGCGCCTGGCGACGAAGGCCACCGCCTGGCCGTCCGGCGACCAGCGCGGGCTCGATTCACCCTCGGGGCCGTTGGTCAGTTGCACGAGGCCGGTGCCGTCCGCGTTCACCCGCCAGAGGTGCGACACGCGCTTGTTGGCCTTCCAGTCCGCATCGCTGCGAACAAACAGGATCTGCCGGCCATCCGGGGACAGTTGCGGCGTGGACAGTCGCGGGACATTGATCAGGTCCACGATCGTCATCGGACGCGGCGATTGCGCCATCGGGCCGGCGATGGCGGTGGCGACGAGAGCGAAGGCCAGAGCGGTGGGTCGTGGTCGCATGCATGAAGATCGCACAAAACGGGCCGGCGTGGTGCGGCCGGGGTACGGCCGGCCGCCGCGACTCCCTTTGATACAATCCACGGCCATATGCCCCGACCTCGGCTGGACCCTCCTGCCCCGGTCGCCGTGGCTGCGGCCCGCCCTTCGCTGCCAAGGCGCATCTGGCAGTCGATGGTGCTCCGCGGACCGCTCGTGCCCCAGACCGATCGAGACCGCGCGTTCGTCACGGTCCACACGTTCTTGCTGCACCTGCGGCCGGTGAAGCTGCCTGCGGCGACGCTCCGGTTCACGCACACGTTCGGACTGGGCGGTTCGTCGCTCGTCCTGATCACGATCCTGACGGTGAGCGGCATCCTGCTCATGCTCGCCTACCAGCCGGCCCCCGGGCTGGCCTACGACTCGATCCAGACCATCGAGCATGACGTGCGGTTCGGATCGCTCGTGCGCGGGACGCACTACTGGAGCGCGAACCTCCTCGTGGTGGTCGCCCTGCTGCACGCGGCGCGCGTGTGCCTCACGGGCGGTTACCACGGCCCGCGCCAGTTCAACTGGGTCATCGGGCTGGCCCTGCTCCTGTTCGTGATGGCCAACGCCTTCACGGGCTACCTGCTGCCCTGGGATCAGCGCTCGTTCTGGGCGATCACGATCTCGACCGGCATGCTCGGCTACGTGCCCTGGCTGGGCGACGCGCTGCAGCGGGTGGCGCGTGGTGGTTCCGACATCGGGGCCGACACGCTCGTCCTGTTCTACACCACGCACACCTCGATCGTGCCAGCTCTCCTGGTCGGCTTCCTGGCGTTCCACTTCTGGCGCGTGCGCAAGGCCGGTGGCGTCGTCGTGCCGCCGACGGCCGGGCCCGAACCCGGCGCAGACGAGGCCGGCAAGATCCTGTTCCTGCCGCACCTGCTGGTCAGGGAGGTCTCCGTCGCGCTCGTGGTCACCGCGGTCGTCGTCGTGCTGGCTGCGGTGTGGGCGGCCCCGATCGGCGACCCCGCCAACCCCGGCATGAGCCCCAACCCGGCCAAGGCGCCCTGGTACTTCCTCGGGTTCCAGGAACTGCTGGTGCACTTCCACCCCGTGATCGCGATCGTGCTGCTGCCACTCGCCGGCGCGATCGCGCTGCTGTTGCTCCCCTACGTCACGGCAGACGAAGAACCTGGAGGGGCGTGGTTCCTGTCGGCTCGCGGGAAGTGGGCCGCACGCGTCGCTGCGGTCGCGGCCCTTGCAGTCACGCCCCTGGCGGTGGTGGCCAATGACGCCGTGAGCCGCACGTGGCCTGGGGCCACCACATGGCTCACTGGCGGCCTGCTGCCGCTCACCGTGCTGGGAGGCTCGACGTGGGCGTTCATCGCCTGGCTGCGAGTGCGCTGGTCGCTGACGACGAACGAGACGGCGCAGGCGGCGGTGGTCCTGGGAAGCACCGCATTCGCGGTGCTCACGGCAGTGGGCATCTGGTTCCGGGGGCCGGGCATGGCGCTCGTCTGGCCCTGGATGCGGTGACGCCATGGCTCAACACGAGAAACCCGGACCGGCGAGCCCGCCTCGGCGTCGATTCACGACGCGGCTTTGGGCCATGCTGGGCGGAGTCGCCCTGGCCGAGTTCGCGTGGGTGACCGGCTCGTTCCTCCGCCCGCGCCAGCGCGCTGCGGACGCGGCGAGCCTCTTTGTCGCAGGTCCCCTCGATCGGTTCGACCCAGGGAGCGTCACGGCGTTCCCCTCTGGCCGTTTTTACCTGGTTCGCTTGAAGGAGGGTGGGTTCCTCGCCCTCCATCGTGAATGCACGCACCTCGGGTGCACCGTGGCCTGGG
>CAYLZN010000360.1:0-5615 GCA_964387935.1 uncultured Vicinamibacteraceae bacterium
GTCGCCGAGCCTGAATATCCGCTCGATCCCGATCAGCTCGATCTGGGGCGCACTCATGGACGAATTATTTCGCAGCGGGAGTGACTTTGTCATCCGTCACGACATGGGCGCCGGCCTTCACGCCGGATGGGGCGCGCGTGGTCTACCACGCGGTGCGCGGGGAGAACACCACGCTGTACCGCATCGATCGCGACGGCACGAACCAACTCGCGCTCGCCGAGACCAGTCCCACCTGGGGCGCGGTGGTGAGCCCTGATGCGCAGTCGGTCTACTTCACGGATGCGACCGAGGGCATCAAGCGTGTCGCGATGAGCGGGGGCAAGGCGGAACCGGTGAGCACGCCGGTGCTCGAGTCGCTCGGCAGACCGGTGACGCTCATCGCGATGTCGCCGGATGGTCAGCGGCTGGCCGTGAGCTACCAGGACGCCGAACGGCGGGGGTTCAGGACCGCGGTGGTCGCCACCGACGGGGGCGGCACGCCGGTTAAGCTGGATCTCCCCTCCCGCTGGCTCCACTTCAGCACCGACGGGCAGTCGCTGATCTACGCGGCGGCCCAGAAGGGCGTCGGCAACCTGGTCGCGCAGCCGATCGCGGGAGGCGCGCCGAAGCCGCTCACCGACTTCAAGTCGGAGAGCATCCTGCGCTTCGCAATCTCGCCGGACGGACAGGCGCTCGCCTCCACCCGCGGCACCGTGCGCAACGACCTGATCCTGCTTCGGGACCAGGGTCCACGCTGACCGCACGCCGCCCCCCGCCGTACGCCCGTGGCCGTACGCCCGTGGCCGTACGCCCGTGGCCGTACGCCGTGTTCTGTCCGTACGCCGCCGTACGTCGTACGCCGTACGCCGTACGCCCGTCTTGTCTGCGATAATCACGCGTCACGTCGTTGTCCATGCTCACGCGGGCTCGGAAGTTCCTGGATGTGCGACCCGGCGAGGGACTGCCCCTCGCGGTGGCCTGTAGCTACGTCGCCCTGGCGGTCGGGTCGTTCCTCCTGGCCCGGCCCATTCGCAACGGGTTGTTTCTCGGCGAGTACGGCTCGTCCAAGCTGGTGTACGTCTACGTCGCCGTCCCGCTGGTCCTGTCGCTGCTGGTCCCGATCTACCAGCGTTTCGCCGCCCTGGTGGGCGAACGGATCGCGGTGACGGCGAGCCTGATGTTCCTGGCGTCGAACGTCGTGGTGTTCTGGTGGGCCATCGTGTACCACCAGGCCGCCTGGCTCACGGCGGCGTTCTACGTCTGGGTGAACTGCTATGGGGCCATCGCGCCCGTCCAGGCGTGGATGTTCGCGAGCGAGGTCTTCGATGCCCGCCAGGCCCGGCGACTCTTCGGCCTGGTCGGCAGCGGGGCGTCGTTCGGCGCCATCATGGGCGGGGTCCTGGCCGGGTGGCTGGTGGGGCCGCTCGGGACCGTCAACCTGTTGCTGGTGCTCGCAGCGCTCATCGCCGCCAGCGCCGTCGTGGTCAACTTCGGCTGGCGTTGCCGGCGCCGGGACATCGACCGCGTGGGGCCCCAGACGACGACGTCGCGGGACAGGTCACCCCTGATCGAGACGTGCCGCCAGATCGTCGCGACGCCCTATCTGCGGAACATCGCGCTCCTCGTGTCACTGGTGGCGGTCATCACGCTGTGGGTCCAGTTCCTCTTCCAGGCCGGGGCCGAACAGCAGTTCGCCGGGGACCCGGACCGGATGACGCGGTTCTTCGGCAACTTCAACTCGCTCATGGGCGTGGGGGCCCTGCTGATCCAGATCTTCGCGACCGGGCCGGCATTGCGGAAGTTCGGGCTGGGCGTCACGATCCTGCTGCTGCCGCTGCTGCTCGGCATGGGCATCATGGCCATCGCGCTCACCGCGTCGCTCTGGGCGGTGCTCCTGACGAGCGCGTTCGACCAGGGGCTGCGGTTCTCCATCGACAAGGCCACCTTCGAACTGCTCTACCTGCCGATCAGCGCCACCACCAAGAACAACGTCAAGCGCGTCATCGACCTCATCTTCAGCCGGACGGCCGACGGGATCGGGGCCGTGGTGCTCGGGCTCGCGACGACCGGCTTTCTCGTCCTGCCGGGCTTCGGCCTGGGTCTGCGCGGGGTCGCGCTCATCTGCCTGGCCATGATCGCCGTGTGGCTCTGGCTGGCCCGATCCCTGCGGCAGGGGTACGTGGACGCGATCTACGACAGCATCACGCAGCACCGCCTGGATGCAGAGCGCGCCGCGGGCACGGTGCTGGACCGTACCGCGACCGACGCGCTGGCGTCGCGGCTGCGTGACGGCGAACTGATCGAGGTGCTGTATGCGCTCGACGTGTTCCGGACGCAGCATCGGGGCGTCGTGCATCCCGCGGTGCGCAGCCTGCTCCAGTATCCGGCCCCGGAGGTGCGGAGCCAGGCCATCGCCGTCCTGAGCGAGGCAGGGGACAAGGCCTCGGCCGGCGCGATCGAGGGCCTGCTCGACGACGCGGACGCGGGCGTGAGGGCCGAGGCGCTGCTCTTCCTGGCGCGCCATGCGGAGGTGGATCCGCTGCAGCGGGTGACGAGCTTCGCGGATTTCCCGGACTACTCGGTCCAGGCCGGCGTCGTGGCGTTCCTCGCGCGCGAGAGCTCATGGCAGAATCTCGACGCGGCGCGGCTCATGCTGCAGCAGATGATCGCCGACACGGGGCCCACGGCGATGCAGACCAAGATCGAGGCGGCGCGCGTGATCAGCCGCATCCCGCGAGCGTTCGACGAGGAGCTGGCAGCCCTCCTGGACGACGACAACGCGGAGGTCGTGCGCGCGGCGCTCGTGGCCTCGGGGCAGCGGAAGGACCTGGGCACGATCGCCCGCATCCTGCCGAAGCTCGAGGACGGCGAACTGCAGGAGGACGCCGTGCCCGCCCTGGTCCACATGGGCGAGGCGGCGGTCCCGACGCTGCGGGCGGCGCTCGAGGCCCCGGAACAGCCGCTGCCCGTGCGCATGACCGTGCCACGCGTCCTCGCCATCATTGGCGGGGCCGGGGCGCGCCAGGCCCTCGTGGACAACCTGCTCATGCCCGAGGCCGACCTGCGGTACGAGGTCATCGACGCGCTCGCGGATCTCCATGCGCGACATCCCGGCCTCGGCGTCGATCGCCAGGCCGTCGAGATGGTGCTCACCAACGAGATCATGGCGCACTATCGCTCGTACCTGATCCTCGGGTCGCTCGAAGCGACGTTCAACGTGGAGGATCCAGCCGTGCAGGGGCTGCAGCACGCGATGCAGGCGGAGGAGGACCGGATCCTGGCCCTCATCGATCCCCTCCTGCCCAACATGGACATGAAGAGCGTCGCCGTGGCGCTCCGGTCCGAAGACGCCGGCCTTCGCGCCAACGCGCTCGAGCTGCTGGACAACGTGCTGTCGCCGGCGCTGCGACAGCTGGTCGTGCCGCTCGTCGACGGGCAGGTCTCCATCGACGAGCGTATCGCGCGAGCCACGGAGGTCGTCACGACGCCGGTGCAGTCGCAGGCGGAGGCCGCACGCGCCATGCTCGGCAGCGAGAACCCCTGGCTCAGGGCGTGCGGTGTGTACGTGGCCGGTGCGCTGCGCCTCGAGGCGCTGCGCGACCTCATCGAGCCGCTGACGTCCGCGCGGGACCCGCTGTTGCGCGAAACCGCCCGCGGCGCGCTGCGACGCCTGGAGGCGGCCCCGGAGGTCCCCGGGGCCCCCCTTCCGGCCGCCGAGGCCGGCGCGCCGACCTACGCCCCCGTGCCGTCGGGTGAACCGTTTGGTGTGGGCTGATCAGGAGGGCTGCTCGATGCGTTCACGATTGTTCGTCGTCGCGTGGGTGCTGGTGGTCGCGCCGGTGTGGGCCGCGGCCGGGAACGGCCAGGGCGGGCCGCCGGTCAAGCCGGTGAAGATCGGCGTGGCCACGTTCTCGCACGAAACGTGTACCTTCTGCCCCGATCCCACCGGTGTCGCCGAATGGGAGTTCTACGGGCCGCCGCAGCGGGGCGAGGCCGTGCTGAAGGACGGCCAGTACATCGCCGGGTTCGTCAAGGCCGCGCGCGAGTACCTCGGCGTGCAGCTCGTGGGCATCCTGTCGCCCCGCGCTGCGAAGGGCGGATCGTCGGGGAGCTGGATCACGCAGGAGGCCTTCGACAAGTACACGAACGGGTTCGTCGAGGATCTCAAGGCACAGGGGCCCTTCGACGGCGTGTACCTGGCGCTGCACGGGGCCATGGCCGTGACCAACGTGCCGAAGCCCGAAGCCGAGATCGTGCGGCGCGTCCGCCAGGCGGTCGGCCAGATCCCGGTGGTCGTGACCTTCGATCTCCACGCGAACGAGGACCGCGAGCTGCTCGAGGCGGCCGACGGCGCCTTCATCGTCAAGCGCTATCCGCACTACGATGCGGCCCTGCAGGGCGAGCGCGCGCTGCGGTACCTGCTGCGCGTCATCCGCGGCGACTACAGGCCCACGAAGGCGACGCGGAAGCCGGGCGTGCTGACCCCGAGCGTCGTGCAGGGAACCGGACAGTCGCCGGCGATGGAGATCATGGAACGGGCCCGCATCTGGGAGGAGCGCACGCCGGACGCCTTCGTGTCCGTCGCGTTCGGGTTCGCCTACGCCGACGTGCCCGACGTGGGAGCCACGGTCATGGTGATGACCAACAACGACCAGGGGCTCGCCGACCGGATCGCGCAGGATATGTCGGACTTCATCTGGAGGAAGCGGGAGGCGTTCGCCGGGAAGAAGTACCCCAGGGTCAAGGAAGGGGTGAGCGAGGCGATCGCCGCGGCCCGGGCGGGGCGCGTGCCGGTCGTCGTGGCCGACCACTCGGACCGGACCGGGAACTCCACCTGGATCCTCGAGGAACTGATCCGCCAGAACGCGAGCCACGTCGTCGTGGCGACGATCGCGGACCACAAAGCCATCCAGCAGATCAAGGCCGGGAGCAAGGTGGGCGACCGGGTGCGCGTCGACGTCGGCGGCTACGCGGACCAGTTCGCGAACAAGCCGGTGACGATCGACGGCACCCTGGAGTACCTCGACCGCTACGAGGAGCACGCCCTCGTCGCCGTCATCAGGTTCGGCGAGAACAATCGCCTGATTCTGACGCCGGTGCTGCACCAGGTGACGACGCCGGGGATCCTGGCGGATCTCGGAATCGCCCTGAAGGACGCCGGGATCATCGTGATCAAGTCGCGCGTCCACTTCTGGCGCGGGTTCGTCGAGGACGGCCTGGCACGGGCCGTGGTCGTGATCGATGCGCCGGGCCTCGGGCCGGCGGACTTGAGTACCATCCCCTACAAGCACGCGCCCGTGCAGGATCTCTACCCGCTGGGCCGGAAGCAGTGAAAGGAACCCCATGGCGCCCGCGACCAAGCCGTTGACTCCTGTGGATGCCGCCTGGTACCACATGGACGGTCCCGTCAACCTCGCCCAGGTGACGGGGTTCGTCCTGACGACGACGCCCCTGGACTTCGAGCGCGTGAAGGAGGTGTACCGGCGACGAGTCGCGCGTTTCCCCCGGTTCACCCAGTGCGTCGTGGAGTCCGGCTTCCCGATTGCGACCCCGCACTGGCAGGATCTCCCGGGGTTCGAGGTGGAGCAGCAGCTGCACCACGTGGCGCTGCCCCCGCCGCACGACCACGCCGCGCT
>CAYLZN010000361.1:0-5582 GCA_964387935.1 uncultured Vicinamibacteraceae bacterium
CGCGCGGGCGACCCCCTGGCCGCCGGACTGGCAGGTCGTCGTCGCCACCCCGGCGCGCGCCCTCGCGACGAAGGTCGCAAGGGCCGCGCTCCCCGCGTCGTTCCCGCTGGCCGACGCGGTGTTCAACCTGCAGCGCACGGCCATGCTGGTCGAGGCCGTGCACCGGCAGGACGCCGCGCTGCTGCGCGACGTCCTCGCCGACCGGCTCCACCAGCCGTTCCGTGCGGCGCTCGTGCCCGGCCTCGAGGAGGCCCTCACCTGGCACGGTGAGGGCCTCCTCGGCGTGTTCCTGAGCGGCGCGGGGCCGTCCATCGCCGCGCTCGTCGACGCGCGGGTCGATGGCGCGGCGGAGCGCGCGGAGGCGCGCTTCGCCGCGCTGTATCGGCGACTGCGCCTCGACGTCACCCTGCGCCACTTGCGCGCGCACGCGCTCTTGCCGACGTGCGCGACCCCCGACGCCTGACCACCTCATGACTACCCTGCTCGGTCTGCGCTGTCACGTCTGTCACACGCCGTTTCCTGCCGAGGCGGTCTTCGTCTGCAGCCAGTGCTTCGGTCCCCTCGAGGCGGTCTACGATTACGACAAGGCCCGCACCGTCCTCACCCGCGACGTCATCGCCTCGCGCCCCCACAACTTGTGGCGCTACCGCGAGCTGCTGCCCATCACCGGCGAACCGCGCACAGGGTTCACCTCGGGCTTCACTCCCCTCGTCCGCGCAGACCGGCTGGCGGAGCGCCTCGGCGTCCGCGAACTCTACGTGAAGGATGACGGAGTCAACCATCCGACGATGTCCTACAAGGACCGCGTCGTCTCGGTGGCCGCGACGCGCGCCGTAGAACTGGGCTTCACCACGTTCGGCTGCGCGTCGACGGGCAACCTGGCCAACAGCGTGTCGGCCCACGCCGCCCGTCTCGGGCTCGAGTGCTACGTCTTCATCCCGGACAACCTCGAGGCGGGCAAGGTGGCCGGCTCCGCCATCTACGCACCGCACGTCGTCGCCGTCCAGGGCAACTACGACGACATCAATCGCCTCTGCACCCAGATCGCGGATCGCTACCACTGGGGGTTCGCGAACATCAACCTGCGCAGCTACTACGCCGAGGGCGCCAAGACATACGCGTTCGAGATTGCCGAGCAGCTCGGCTGGCGCCTGCCCAGGCACGTCGTGTCGCCGGTGGCCGGTGGAACGCTGCTGCCGCGCCTGGCGCGTGGGTTCGCCGAACTGCGGACGATCGGCCTCGTGGACGACGCCGTGCCGAGGCTCTACGCCGCGCAGGCCGCCGGGTGCGCGCCGGTGGTGCGGGCGTTCCAGGCTGGGCTCGAATTCCCGGACCCCGTCAAGCCGCACACGATCGCCAAGTCGATCGCCATCGGCAATCCCGCGGACGGCTTCCAGGTACTCGAGGTGCTCAAGGCCACCGGCGGCGGTGCGGCGATGGTGTCAGACGACGAGATCCTCGACGGCATTCACCTGCTGGCGGAAACGGAAGGCATCTTCACGGAGCCCGCCGGCGGGACGACCGTCGCCGCCACGCGGAGACTGATCGAGGAAGGGGCGATTCCACGCGATGAGACGACGGTCATCTGCGTGACCGGCAACGGCTACAAGACCGTGGAAGTCCTGCGTGGACGCACCAGGCCGCCGGGCCACATCGGCCGGTCGCTGGCTGATTTCGAACGGGAATACGGGGCGGCGCTGAGCAGGACGTAGCGCGGTCGCCGTGCGCCGTGTTTGCCCGTACGCCGCCGTACGCCGTAAGCCGTACGCCGTACGCCGCTACTTGCTCCCCCCCGCCGGCAACTTCATCGAGTAGGACGTGCGCGACCAGACGTCCACACCCTCGCGCTTCACCTTCACCTCGATCTTGCGGGTGCGCCTGGTGGGATCGGGATTCGAGGAATAGTAGCCAAGCACGTAATAGTCGGAGGTCTCGGCGTCGATGCGCTTCAGGGCCTTGCCGAAATCGTTCTGGTTGACGACGGCGATCCCGCCGGTGAGATCGGCGATCACGCGCAGGCTGTCCTGGGACTTGCGGATGTAGTCGTTCCACTGCGTCGGATCCACCTGCTCGTCCAGATCCGGTCCGCCCACGAGGCCCCGGGGGTCGATGGTGTAGACCGTCGCGTTGGCGCGGTTCGCCGTCCGTGTCAGTTCCGCCAGGTCGCGCGCGAGGTCGGCGTCCGCGAACTGCTGGCTCTGCCGCGTCGGATCGTCCCGGTACGTGCTGGAGTTCGTGCCGTCGCCGGTATCCGAGGCGAAGTTCTGACACCTCGAGCTCATCTCGAAGAACCCCGTCCCCCCGGCGCCGGGATCGCATCCGCGCGCGCCCGCGAACGGGTTGAAGTCGTAACCGTTCGACACGTAGACCACGGCCTTCCGGCGGTTCTGGATCTTCTCCAGGTTCTGCAGAATGTCCTGTGCGATTGAAAAGGCCACGTGGGCACGGTAGCGCACCTCGGTGGGCCCCTCGGCGCCATCCGGCCCCTGGATGATGTCGGTTGGCTTGAGGCCGCTGCCGCTGATCTTCTTGATGGCCTCGTCCAGCCGCTTCTTGTCGTAGGTCAGATCGATCGCCAGCGATGACGGCCCAGTGGACACGATGCCGAACATGTCACCGTCGTGGATGAGCGTCTTGGAGATCTGCTTGAACAACTCGCGAATGCGAGCGGTGTTCCGGAAGTCGAGGTGCAGGTCGTCCACAAAGAGCAGGAAGATCCGGCCGGCGGCGTCGTTGGTCGGGGCGGCGGGCGGC
The DNA here is from genome assembly GCA_964387935.1 of uncultured Vicinamibacteraceae bacterium. Lineage (GTDB taxonomy): Bacteria > Acidobacteriota > Vicinamibacteria > Vicinamibacterales > JAFNAJ01 > CAYLZN01. The sequence continues at coordinate 2,755 of CAYLZN010000361.1, forward strand.
AGGATGATCCCTTCGGGCGTCGGCGGCGGCGGAGGGAGCTGCCGGTTGAACACGCGTCCGCCGTGCACGAGCACCAGCGACGAGACGTCCTGGAGCACACCGTCCTCGTAGACCTCGAATTCCTGCTTCTGGAGATCGGACACGAACTGGCCGCTGTTGTCCCGCGTGATGACGTCGGTCGTCACGAGGTTGATCTGCACGGCGAACGTGGGCTTCGTTCCACCAGCCGGAGTGCCAGGTGCCTGGGTGCCGGGTGCCGGGGTGCTGGGAGGCGTTTGGGCGGGCCCCGCCGACAAGGCGGGCGTCAGGACCAGCACCGACGCGAGAGCGGCCGCGGCACACGTCCGGCCGGCGCCGAGAAACTTGCGAGGATTCATGACATCAGTATAACGACAGTCAGCCGCCGCGGCGCCCCACCGGATCCCGGGGGGAGGGATGACCGGCGGGGCCGCGGCAGAGGCGACTGCTAATCGCTGAAGTTAGGACGCTGGCGCGCATCGGGCGGCCGCCCCCCCCACAGCGAGTGGGAGGGGGGCCGGGCCAGCTCAGCGGCGGCTCGTCTTCTTGGCGCGGGAGGCAGTCGAGCGCGACGGACTCGAAGCCTTCGCGGTCTTGGTGGGGGCCTTGGTCCGCTTCGGGGACGACACGGCCCTCGCGGACGCCGCTTTCGCGGGCGCCACCTTTCGAGCGGGGTGCTTGACCTTGGCCACCCCTTTTTGTGGCTTGGCGGCAGTCTGTTTCGGGCTGGTCCCCTTGCGCACCGACGGCTGAGCCTTGCTTCCGGGAGCGCCCGGCCGCCCGCCGCCCTTCGGTGACGCCGCTTTGGCCTTCGGGGCCGACGGCATGGCCTTCGGGGCCGCGGGATTGGCCTTCGGGGCCGCGGCTTTCGCGGTGACCTTCTGCGCGGGAACCCCCTTGCCCGTCGCGGGCTTCGGGGCCACGGTCTTGGTGGTGGCGGGCGTCGCCCCCTTGGGCGGGGGTGGGAGCTCCGCCAGGGTCTCGTCGCGATGCACGAGCGTGATCCGGACCTGCTCCCCGAAGACGAAATAGCTCCAGAGCTCGGCCAGCGCCACGTGCTGGTCGGCACACAGACGCCGTGCTTGATCGATGGAGTTCACCGGCACGTAGAGCTGGAAGGGGGCTCGCGCCCTGGACATGTGCGTCCATTGCGCCATGGCCTCGAGGTGGTTGATCGACTCGCCCGTCTCCACCTCCACGACGCCCTGCAGGCGACGGGGCACCGTGGGGCTGTAGAGGACGAGGTCCGGAAACACCGTGAGCTGGCCGACCTTCAGCGAGGTCGCGCGCTCGTCGCCGACGTTGGCCTCGACGTCGAACCTCTTCTTCCACTTGGCCTGGAGCAGGCGGATGACGCGGTCGTGCTCGAGTTGCTCACGGACCGGGCGGACCAGAATCGACAACGCTCCCTCCGCGGTGGGGCCTCGGCGCGGTCCCGGATTCTGCTGGCGGGTCGGGCACAACGGGCCCCCAGGCGGGACGACCCGCGCAAAGTCCCGGGAACTGTAGCACAACTTCCGCGCTTGCTATCGGCCGTTCGCGGGTTTTTGTTTGGCCCTCAAGGGAATCGCCGGTCTCGGGGCCCCGGGGCCCCTTCTTTGCTACCATCCCACCGTGCCTCCCCGGTTCCTGGCGGCCTGCCGGCGTGAACCCGTTGACCGCACCCCGGTCTGGTTCATGCGACAAGCCGGCCGCGTCCTGACCGAGTATCGCGCGCTGCGCGAGAAACACTCGGTGATCGACATCTGCCGGCAGCCCGAGCTGGCAGCGGAGGTCACCCTCCTGCCACTCCGCCGGTTCGACGTGGACGCCGCCCTCCTCTTCTCCGAGATGCTGCTGGCGCTCGAGCCCATGGGACTCCGGGTTGACGGGCTCCGAGGGGATCACCTCGAGGTCGAAGGACTCCTGCGGTCGCGCGACGACGTGGACCGGCTCCGCGTGTTCGACCCGCGCGAGGAACTGCCCTTCCTCGGCGAAACCGCCAGGATCGCCTGTCGTGAGCTGGGCGGACAGGTCCCCCTGCTCGGCGTTGCCGGGGCGCCTTTCACGCTCGCCTGCTACGCCGTCGATGGCAACCCGGCCGGGGGGTGCGCCGCCACACGCGCCCTGATGTACGGAGACCCCGCGACCTGGCATCGCCTGGGTGAGAAACTTGCGGCGGTCACGGCGTCGGTCCTTCGAGCCCAGGTGGAACAGGGCGCCCAGGCCGTGCAGCTTTTCGACTCCTGGGTCGGCGCACTCACGCCCGATGATTACCGGCAGTTCGTCCTGCCGCACGCCCGCCACGTCTTCGAAGCCCTGGCCGACCTCGGCGTCCCCACCATTCATTTCGGAACGGGCACCACGGACCTGCTGGAACTCATGCGCGAGGCCGGCGGCGACGTCATCGGCATCGACTGGCGCGTGCCGCTCGACGTCGCCTGGGCGCGCATCGGCTACGACTGCGGCATCCAGGGCAACCTGGATCCCGCCCTGCTGCTCGGGCCGATGGAACCGCTGCTGGCGGGCGCGTTCGAGGTGCTGGCCCGGGCAGGCGGCCGGCCGGGCCACATCTTCAACCTCGGACACGGCCTCCTGCCGTCCACACCGGTCGAGCGCGTGCAGGCGCTCACGCGCTACGTGCACGCACACTCTGCGACAGCCTGACCGCTGGAACTCCCGATGCCTCTCCTCCGCACCCGACTGCTCATGCTCGCACTGACCGGCCTGACGATCCTCCCTGGCCTCGGCGCGGGCCAGCCGGCGCCGACCCCGCCGGGCGCCGCCCAGGCCATCGACCGGCTCCTCGCCGAGATCCGGCAGAAGGACAC
>CAYLZN010000362.1:0-5532 GCA_964387935.1 uncultured Vicinamibacteraceae bacterium
CGCTCGTGTCGCTCCCAGTCGGCCGCGCCCCGCCATCCCGCCGCCGGGGCCCTGAGCCCTGAGCCCTGCGCCCTGCGCCCTGAGCCCGACCACTGCATGCTATCCTCGCCTCCAGTGGCAACCTTGATTGGCCGCATCGCGCGCGACGCCTTGCTGATCGTGCTCTTCGTCGCGGCGGCCGTGCTCGGCGTCGTGAGCGGCGTGCTCTTCGTCTACGCGGGGGACCTCCCGCAGATCAGCGCGCTCGACGACTACGCCCCCAACACCATCACCCGCATCCAGGCCGCCGACGGACAGGTGGTGGGCGAGTTCGCCACCGAGCGCCGCGTGGTCGTCGCCTACGACCAGATCGCGCCGCGCCTGCGCGAGGCCATCACCGCGTCCGAGGACGCGGAGTTCGACAAGCACTTCGGCCTGAGCGTGCCGCGCATCGCCATCGCGCTCGTCACCGACCTGATCGAACGGCGCAAGGCGGCCGGGGCCAGCACCCTCACCCAGCAACTGGCGCGCAACCTGTTCCTCACCCCGGACAAGACCTGGGAGCGGAAGGTCAAGGAGGCGCTGCTCGCCATCCAGATCGAGAAGCGCTACACCAAGCCCGAGATCTTCACGCTGTACGCAAATCAGATCTACTTCGGCCACGGCGCCTACGGCGTCGAGGCCGCGTCGCGGATCTACTTCGGCAAGCCCGCACGCCAGGTCACGCTCGAGGAGGCGGCGCTCATTGCGGGCATCATCCAGTCCCCGAGCCGCCAGAGCCCCTACGTCAACATGGAGGCGGCCCTGCGCCGCCGCAACTACGCGCTCACGCGGATGGCCGACGTCGGCTACATCACACAGGACGAGGCGGCCGCGGCGAAGAAGCTGCCCATCGTGACCGCGGGCCTGCCCACGGACGTCAACGCCGTGGCGCCCTTCTTCGTCGAGGAGGTGCGCAAGTATCTCGAGACGAAGTACGGAGCCAAGCCGCTCTACGAGAACGGGCTCACCGTGCGCACCGGGCTGGATGTGGCCCTGCAGCGCGCCGCGAACCAGGCACTCGATTCCGGGCTGCGCGCCGTCGATCGCCGCCGGGGCTTCCGCAAGCCGGCACGCAACGTGGCCGCCGAGGGCCAGGACCCCGAGCAGATCGCCCTCCCCCGCTGGGCGCGCCCCATGGCCCCCGGCGACGTCGTCCCCGCCATCGTCACCGCGGTCGAGCCTGCCCGGATCGCCTTCAGGGCCGGCACGCTGCGCGGCGGCATTCCCAGGCCCGGCTTCGCCTGGACCGGCAAGGCCACGGCCGTGGGGCTCGTCCGCGTCGGGGATGTGATCGAGGTGCGGCTGGCGCCGGACGGCACGTCCGACAAGGTGGGCGCCGACACGCTCGAACAGACACCACAAATCGAGGGGGCCGTCCTCGCCATCGAGAACCGCACGGGCCGCGTCCTCGCGATGGTCGGGGGCTTCAGTTTCGAGCGCAGCAAGTTCAACCGGGCCGTGCAGGCCTCCCGTCAGCTGGGCTCCACGTTCAAGCCGTTCGTCTACACGGTGGCCATCGACCGCGGGTTCACGCCGACGTCGATCGTCCTCGACTCACCGGTGACCTACTCGGCCGGTCCCGGCCAGCCGCCCTACTCCCCGGGTGACTACGACGGCCGGTTCGAAGGCCCGATCACGCTCCGTCGCGCGCTGGAACAGTCCAGGAACATCCCGGCCGTCCGTGTCATGGACACCCTGGGACCGCGGCAGGTCATTTCGTACGCCAAGCGATTCGGCTTCACCTCCGAGTTCCCGCCGTACCTCTCCACCGCGCTCGGCGCCGGCGAAGCGACGCTGCTCGAGGTCACCAGCGCCTATTCCGTGTTCCCGAACCAGGGTGTGCGGATGACCCCGCACCAGGTGGTCCGGATCACCGACCGGCAGGGTAACCTGCTCGAGGAGAACCGTCCGACCCCGACCGACGCGATCCGCGCGGACACGGCCTTCGTCATGACCAGCCTGCTCGAAGGGGTGGTCCGGCGCGGCACCGCGGCCAGGGCGGCCGCCCTCGACTGGCCGCTCGGCGGGAAGACCGGCACGACCAACGACTACACCGACGCCTGGTTCGTGGGCTTCGACCCGGACGTGACGATCGGCGTCTGGGTGGGCTTCGACCAGAAGCGTCCGCTCGGGCCGAAGGAAACGGGCGGCGTGGCTGCCCTGCCGATCTGGATGGACGTGATGAAGGCGTGGACCGCCTCCAGGCCGTCCCGCCCGGCGTTCGCGCCGCCCGGCAACGTCGTGTTCGTGAGCGTGGACCGTTCGACCGGCACCTCCACCGACGGCACCGCCCCTGGCGCCATCACGGAGGTGTTCATCGCGGGCACGCAGCCGGGGGGTGGATTGAACCGGGAGTGAGGGGGACGCCGGGCCTGAAAAGGCCCGGCGCTCCGAGGTCATTCGTCGTCGTCGGCGGCCGCCGCGGCGAGCGTGCCCGACGCCTTCTTCATCAGGTACGCCTTGATGAAGCCGTCAATGTCGCCGTCCAGCACCCGGGTGACGTCGCCCACCTGCTCCTTGGTGCGATGGTCCTTCACCATCTGGTAGGGGTGCAGCACATAGGACCGGATCTGGCTCCCGAAGGCGATGTCCTTCTTCTCGCCGCCGAGCTGCTCCAGGCGCGCCTGCTGCTCCTTCATCTTGAGATCGAAGAGCCGCGCCTTGAGCACCTTCATCGCCGCATCGCGGTTGCGATGCTGCGACCGCTCGTTCTGGCACGAGACGACGATGCCCGTCGGCAGGTGGGTGATGCGTACGGCGGAGTCGGTGACGTTGACGTGCTGCCCGCCCGCCCCGCTCGACCGGTAGGTGTCGATCCGCAGGTCCTTGTCCTCCACCACGATGTCCACGTCGTCCGGCAGTTCCGGCCAGACGTAGACGGAGGCGAACGACGTGTGGCGCCGCGCGGCCTGGTCGAACGGTGAGATGCGGACGAGCCGGTGGACGCCGGCCTCGGCCAGCAGCAGGCCATACGCGTAGTCGCCAATGACGTTGACCGTGGCGCCGCGGATGCCGGCATCGTCGCCCGGCTGAAGGTCCATGACGTCACGCTTGAACCCGCGCCGCTCCGTCCATCGCAGGTACATGCGGAGCAGCATCTCCGCCCAGTCCTGGGACTCGGTGCCCCCGGCCCCGGGGTGGATCGTCACGATGGCGCTGCGTCGATCGTGCTCGCCGCCGAGCATCTTCTTCGTTTCGTCGGTCTAGTCATCGTGCTGGAGCGCGTACTGCCCCTTGAGCAGGTCGGCCTCGACGTCTTCGCCCTGGTCGAACCAGTCCACCAGCACCGCGAGGTCGTCGGCCTTCTTGCGGAGGCTCTCCGTCAGCGTGATCTCGTCCTCGAGGCGGCGCCGGCGCTGCAGCACCTTCTGCGCCTCGGCCTGGTCCTTCCAGAAATCCGGCTGGGCGATGCGCCCCTCGAGACGATCGAGTTCTTCCCGCGGCTTGGCTGCCTCAAAGATAACTCCGCAAGTCGGAGGAACGCTTGAGCAGGTCCTGATAGCGCCGGAAGAGGTCTTCGCGAAGTAGGGTCACTGTGTCCTTCCGTCTGTCACCGCACCGCGGGCGTGGACCGCCGGCGCCAGACGATGACGGCGCCGATCAGCACGCAGGCCCAGGCGAACGAATCTCCGATTGTAGCGTAGACCGTGCGCGTCTCGAGGAGGCGCGCGTCCTCGACGAGAACGCCGGTCTCGAACAGGCCGAGCCGCGCGACGACCCGGCCCGCGGGGTCCACGAGCCCGCTCACCCCGGTGTTGGCCGCGCGGACCAGGTAGCGGCGCTGCTCGATCGCGCGCAGCGAGGCCTGCTCGAAATGCTGGAAGGGGGCCGAGCTCCGGCCGTACCAGGCGTCGTTGGTCACGGTGGTGAGCAACTGGCTCCCGGCCATCACCCCGTCGCGGACGAGCGCGCCGAAGATGACCTCGTAGCACACGGCCGCGCTGATCGGGTGCCCGTCCACGGGCAGCATCACCGGGCCCGTGCCCGCGCTGAAGTTCGACACGGCCTCGACGAGGGGCGACACGAAGAACAGGAGGCGCCCGAGCGGGACGTACTCCCCGAACGGCACGAGGTGCTGCTTGCGATACACGGCGGCCGTGCTCCCGTCCGGCGACACCAGGAACACGGCGTTGTAGTAGCGAGGGTCCGGTCCCCGCTCGAGCTGGTTGCTGCCGAACAGCAGCCACGTGTGCGTGTCGCGGGCGAGCTGGCGCACCTGCTCACCGCGGACCGGATCCTCTTCGAAGTAGAAAGGGATGGACGACTCCGGCCACACGAGCAGCCGCGCCCCCTGTGCCGCGGCGGCGCGCGACAGACGCAGGTACCGCTCCAGGATCTCGTCCGCGAACTCGGGCGACCACTTCTGATCCTGGGGCACGTTGCCCTGCACGATGCCGAGCCGAAGCGTCGTGCCTTCGGAGGAATCGCTGCGTAGCCGCCACGTCCCCCAGGCCACCAGCACGACGATGCCCAGCACCGTGAGGATCGCGCCCCGCAGGAACACCCGCCGGTCCAGGATCAGCCCCGTGATGACGACGTTGGCGGTCACGAGGAGGGCGGAGAGACCCCACACGCCGGCGAGGCTGGCGGCCTGCGCAACGGGCAGCCACGTCACCTGGCTGTAGCCCAGGGACACCCAGGGGAATCCCGTGAACAGCCAGCCGCGCAGGAATTCCGTCGCCACCCACAGGACGGGCGCCAGCCAGAGTCCGCGCACTCCGTGCGTCGCGATCGTCCGGCCGAGCGCCCACGAACAGGCGGCCGGGAACAAGGCGAGGTACGCGATGAGCAGACCGCCGACCGGCACGGCGACGAGGCGCGACAGGCCCCCGTAGGTGGCCGGCACGTCCGGAATCCAGTAGAGCGTGCCGGTGAAGTACACCGCACCGGCGGCGAGGCCGAGCAAAAACGCACGCAGGCCGGTTGGTTCGCGGCGCCGCGCGTCGAGCGCGAGGACCAGGAGCCATGGCACGAGCGCCACCCAGGCGAAGGCAGGATGGCCGAACCTGGGGAACGACAGCGCGAGGAGCGCGCCCGACAAGAGGGCTAGCGGGAAACCCAGGGCTTGAACTTGCCTTCCTTGGCGAGGCGCTTCACCGCCTGTTCGGCCTCCGAGCGCTGCGCGTACGGACCCACGCGCACCCGATACAAGGGCGTCGTGCCCTTCTGCGGATCGAGGACGAAGGCCTGATAACCCTTCTGACTCAGACGCTTCGCGAGCGCCCGCGCCTCGTCACGCTGACGCAGTGCCGTCACCTGGACGATGAAGCCGGACCCGGCGGGCGGAGACGTCGCCGCGGGGGCCGGCGCCGCAGACGCTGCGGGCGCGGCTGCGGGCGGCTCCTCGCGTTTCGCGTCGGTGGCCACCGGTGGCGTGGCAGGCGGCGCCTCCTCGACGGGTTTCACCGTTTCCGCGGGTGGCTGCTCGGACATGAGCTGATCGAAGTACCCGCCCGGCGCGCCCGCCGCCTGGCCAGCCTGGGCCGGCGCCGCCGCCGCGTCGCCGGCCGG
>CAYLZN010000363.1:0-3264 GCA_964387935.1 uncultured Vicinamibacteraceae bacterium
CGCTTCCGGCGGCGGCACGGGCGGCGCCGGGCGCTCCGCCGGCTCCGGGGACTCGGCCGCCGGTGGCACGAGAGGCACGAGCGTTGCCGGCGATCCGGCCGACGTCGGCGCACGAAGGGTCGCGACCTCCTGCTGCAGTAGCGCCACCTCGCTCCGCAGCCGGGCCAGTTCCCGTCGCAGGTCTTCCGTGCGGTCCAGGGCCCGCCTCGCACGGCGGCCGGCCGCCACCGGCAGGGCGACCGCCAGCACGACCCACGTCGCGACCAATGAAACGAAGAGCAGGCCGGCCATCATGAGGCGCGACCCTCCGATCCGCCGAAAGCGCTGGCCGCGGTCACGGCACTGCGGCTGTCGGCGGCTCGCCGCGCAGCGCCTCGGCAGCGGGCGACTCTGGCCAGTCCGTGGCGGGCATCGCCACGTAATCGGCGTGCGCCAGCTCGCGCTGGAACAGGCTGATCGACGCCGCGTAGCCCGCAAGCTTCAGGCCGAGGCGCACGAGAATCCAGGCCTGGCCCACCGCGATCGCGGCCCACGCTGTCGCCCCGCTCGCCGTGACGCCGGGCGCCACGCCGGCGTACGCCGCGGTGCACGCGAGAAACACGACCACCTGGATCAGGAAGAGCACCACGACCTTGCCCGCGTGCCGCCGGATGAACCGGTACGACGCCGCGAGTGCGCCCAGGGCGCTGCGCCGATCCTCGATCACGATCCGGACCCGGGCGTAGTCGAACCACAGGGTGATCGGCACCAACAGCAGTGCGAACACCGCGTAGAGCCCCACCTGGATGCCGAACGCCACGCGCTCGACCGCGAGATCGCGCGTGAGCCAACCGGAGAGGTCCGTGAACAGCCAGCGGTGCACGGGGCCGAAGAGCACGGCGTAGGCGAGCAGCGCGACCAGGCCGAGGCGCAGGAAGCGGAAGAAATGGGTGCCGCACGCGGCGAAGAACCCGCTGGCCCACGTGGGCCGGTTGCGGGCGAAGCGATCCAGGATCCCGCCCGACAGGAACGACCAGAGCACGAGCCACGCACCCACGACGATCGACAGCACGGGGCCCGGTCCCCGCGCGTCCAGCACGTCGCTGACGTGCCGCGGCACGGAGGCCACCCCGAGGACCGACGGGCCGAACGTCGCGGCGAGTCCCGTCGCCTGGTGACGGAACTCCTGCCACCACGTCCAGTCCACGCCGTCGGCGGCTCCTGCCGCCGCGAGGCTCGCGCCCAGGTGATCCGCGATGAGCCCGCGAAGGACGAAGGCGAGGGGCAGGCCCACGACGAGCGTCGCCCCCCAGACACCCACCCACACCGTGGGCGCGCGCAGCACCCGGAGCACGCCGTCGAAATACGCCCTCATACGAAGAACCCGTAGGTGAGCAGCAGGTCCTGCAGCCACACGAGCCAGCGCAGGGACCACTTGGTGGCCGCCTGCACGCTGCGCGGCTCCAGCGTGCGGCTGTTGTTGGTCGCGTTCACATCGAGCACGAGCACCTGGTCCGGATCGACGATCGCGGCGCGCGCCTTCGCCGGCTTCACCCAGGTGAAGGCACGCCACCGCTCCTGGCCATCCCATCGCTCGCGCACGGTCTCGCCGTTGTCGAAGGTGACGAGCAGGTCCACCGGGAAGACCGCCTCGCCTTCGCGACGCACGATCACCGTGGTCTCCCACACGCCTTCGTCCTTGCGATCGCGCACGAACCGCCGCTCGCCGTCCTGCTCCACGAAGCCCCGGACCTGTGCGGCACGGGACCGGAGGTCGGTCACCGCGTAGTCGAACACGTTCGACCCCCGATGGGCCTGGTCGAAGAACCACGTCAGATCCTGGCCGCTCGCCTCATTGACGACGGCGAAGAAATCCTCGGGGCGCGGGTGCCTGAACTGGAAGCGTGCGAAGAAGGTGTTCATCGCACTCCGCAGGACATCCCAGCCGATCAGGCGCTCCAGGGTGTGCAGCCACAACGCCGTCTTGCTGTAGGTGATGGTGCTGCCCGTGGCCGGGAAGTACCGCCACGACGGCGTGGCCTGAGCGTCCGACTCCGCCGCACGCCGATACCCGCCGAGCCCGTTCCCCTCGGTGGCGCGATCCAGGACGATGTCACGGTAGACCCACGGGACGAACCCGCGGAAGAGCCGCTCGGACAGGTAGTTCGGGGTGAACGCCTCCGCGATCGTCCTCGCCGTGGAGAACGTGTTGAGGCCCTCGTCCAGCCACGCATAATCGAATTCGTTGTTGCCGACGAGCCCGTACCAGAACTGGTGCCCGGCCTCGTGCACGGTGACGCCCTCCGGTTGCGTCACACCGCGCGGGGCCCACCAGCGCGTGCCCGCCGTGAAGAGGGTGGGATACTCCATGCCGCCGGCGCCACTTTGCCACGCGGGATCCACCACCGTGACGTGCCCGTACGGGTAGGGGCCGAACCACTCCCCGTAGTAGCGCAGCGCGGCCCGGGTCGCCGCGAAGTGCCGATCCGTCTGCGCCAGGTGCTCCGGCTGGATCAGCAGCCGCATGTCGACGGGCGGCAGGCCCGGATGCTCGAAGCGTGCCCGCTGCTCGATCAGGTCCGGGCTCGTCGTCCACGCGAAGTCGTGCACGTCCTCCTGGACGTAGCGGTGGGTCGTGGTGCCGTCCCCGTTGTCGAGGCGTTCCTGTTCGCGACCGGTGGCCCCCACCACCCATCGGCTTGGCACGCGCAGGCGCACGTCGTACACGCCGTAGTCGGCGAAGAACTCGGTGCCGGCATGGAACTGTCGGGCCTTCCAGCCGTCCGCCTCGAGCACGCCGACCTTGGGGAACCACTGGGCCAGGAAGAAGAAGTTGCCGATGCGGCCGGTGCGCGCGAACGTGCGCGGCACCCGGGCCTGCCACTCGAGGTCCAGCACGATCGTCTGGCCCGGCTGCACGGCGTCGGGCAGCGGCACTTCCAGCAGCGTCCGATCGTCGCTGTTCCCGTCGTCCGGGGCGATGAAGCGCAGGCGCGACGTGAGATCGATCGCGGTGCCGCCGTCCGCGCCCGCCAGTCGGAGTGTTCGCACCTCGGTCCACGCCCAGTCGCGCTCCGGGCGATCGAGCAGCGGGCCGGCCGTGCCCCCGAGAAGGCGTTCGCGCATCCACGTGGACCGCGAGTTCTTCCAGGCGTTCCAGTAGAGGTGGACGCGCAGGTCGGTTGCCGGGTGTGGTGTGATGTTGCGCCAGGTGATCGTCGCGCGGCCCGTGATCAGGCCGGGGCCGGGATCGAGCGCGGCCTCGATGGTGTAGTTCGCGTTGCG
>CAYLZN010000363.1:3274-5518 GCA_964387935.1 uncultured Vicinamibacteraceae bacterium
GAGGGGAGCGGGCGCCAGGGAGCGCCGCCGCGCCATCCGCGAGCGGCTGGGCGAGCGCCGATCCGCCGACCGCCAGGGTGAGGGCCGTGCACGCGGCGAGCAGGCCGAAGGAACGCAGCATGGGATCCCCGTTCGACGGCCTATCCTACACTGGACGCTCGTACGGGCGGGTTCTTCGCATAGCATGAGGTTGCCATGGCGGTCTTCGACGAACACGAGCCACACGACCATGAACCGTCTTCCCGCAGGACCGCGCTGATCGCGGGTGCCGGCCTCACGGCGCTGCTTCTGGCCGTTGGCGGCTACTGGATGACCAGACCCGGGCCCGAACCAGTGGTTCCTGAAACGGCGCCCGCCGCCACGCCAGCGCCCGCCACCCGATCCGAGGTTCCCACGCCACCGGAGGCGACACCCTCACCGGCCGTGCGGGAACCTCGGGCGCGAACTCGCACCGCGCCGGAGCCGGCGCCGGCCGAGCCGGCGGCCCCGGAACCGACTGCGCCGGTGCGCGAACTGGTGGTGGAAACGGACGTCGAGGGGGCCCTGGTCTTCCTCGATCGCAAGTTCCTGGGCAATGCCCCCGTGACCACGACGGACGTGGAACCGGGGACGCACCAGATCAACGTCTCGGCGGAGGGGCACGAGGGGGTCGCGAAGACGGTGGACGTGGCCGAGGCGGGCCCGACCCGGGTGACGATTCGCCTCAAGGAAGTGCGGCTCAGCGAGGCCGTCGACGTCGTGCACAAGCACTCGATGGGTTCGTGCCAGGGCCGTCTCACGGCGGATCTCTCGGGATTCCGCTACGCGCCCACGAAGGGCGACGACGGGTTCTCGGTTCCGCTCAACGCCGTCGAAACTTTCGAGATCGACTACCTGAAGAAGAACCTCCGGCTGAAGCGGAAGGGCGGCAAGACCTGGAATTTCGAGTCGCCGACGGGCAGCCCGGACCCGCTCTTCGTTTTCCATCGCGACGTCGAGAAGGCCCGGGCGAAGCTCGCCGCCCAGCGGTGAGGTTCGGCGAGCGGTTGGCGGCGGGCGGCTGGCGGCTTGCGGCTGGCGGCCTGCGGCTTGCGGCGGGCGGCTTGCGGGTGGGAACCGCTGAAACCCCCACGCTATAATCCGGGGGTTTGATCGCCGGGTGCGTCGTGGTCTCGACGGCACCTGACCAACCTGCAAGGAGTCCTTCCATGTCCATTCGTACCCTCCACATCGGCCTCGGTCCCATTGGCAACGGCGTCGTGAAGCAGTGCGCCACGCGTCCCGGCTTCAAGATCGTCGGGGCGGTCGACATCGATCCCGCAAAGGTCGGCAAGGACCTCGGCGACGTGGTCGGACTGGGCAGGAAGCTGCGCGTGAAGGTCACCGACGACATCGGCAAGACGATCGCGGCGACCAAGCCGGAGGTCGCCGTGCTGTGCACGAGTTCGGCGCTGTCGAAGGTCGTGCCGCAGATCGAGGAAGTCCTGAAGAAGAAGATCCCGATCGTGTCCACGACCGAGGAACTGGCCTATCCGGCCGGCAGGAACCGGAGGCTCGCGAAGAAGATCGACGAACTGGCGAAGAAGGCGAAGGTGGCCGTGCTCGGCACGGGCGTCAACCCCGGCTTCACGATGGATGCGCTGCCCATCACGCTGACGGGCGTGTGCGAGCACGTGCAGACGATCCACATCGACCGCATCCAGGACGCGAGCAGTCGCCGCCTGCCGTTCCAGCAGAAGATCGGCGCGGGCCTCACGCGCGAGGCGTTCCAGAAGAAGGTGGAGGCGGGCACCGTCCGCCACGTCGGCCTCACCGAGTCCATCTCGATGATTGCCGACGCGTTCGGGTGGAAGCTGGAGAAGATCACCGACGAGATCCAGCCGAAGATCGCCGACAGGCAGGTCTCGAGCGAGTTCCTCACCGTCGAGCCCGGCCTGGTGTGCGGCATCATCCAGGACGGGGTCGGCTACGCCAAGGGCACGCCGGTGATCACCCTCCACATGGAGGCGTACCTCGGCGCGCCGGAATCCTACGACGCGGTGAAGATCGACGGGAACCCGCCGCTGCACATGAAGATCATCGGCGGCGTGCACGGCGACGTGGCCACGGTGTCGATCACGGTGAATTCGATCCCGAAGGTGAAGCAGGCGGCGCCCGGCATGCGGACGATGCGGGACATGGTGATCCCGGGCTGGTGGTCGGGGAGGTAGGGGCGTACGGCGTACGGCTTACGGCGTACGGCGGCGTACGGACAGAACACGGCGT
>CAYLZN010000364.1:0-5493 GCA_964387935.1 uncultured Vicinamibacteraceae bacterium
CGACGCGCGTGAGGTGCGAGTAGCTGAAGTTCTCGCTCATGCCGTAGCCCTCGAGCAGCTCCAGGCCCAGGTTGCGATACCACGCGAGCAGGTCGGCCGGGATGGGCGCCGATCCGCTGCCGGCGAACCGCACCTGGTCGAGCCCGAGGTTGCGCAGGATCTTCCGCTTGACGAGCCGCGACACCAGGGGGATCCGCAGCAGCCGATCGAGCTTCTGCCGCGGCATCTTCGCGAAGACCCCGAGCTGGAACTTCAGCCACAGGCGGGGCACCGCCAGGAACAAGGTGGGGCGCGCGCGTTTCAGATCCTCGACGAACGTCTCGAGCGACTCCGTGAAGAACAGGTGGTGCCCGATGACGAACGAAGTGCATTCGCCGGCCCAGCGTTCCATCGCGTGCGCGAGGGGCAGAAACGAGAGGTAGCGGTCCTCGCGCGTGCCGTGGACGGTGCGGATCAGGCTGTGGGTGGGGGCGGAGATCGACGCGAAGGTGTGGACGACGCCCTTCTGGCGGCCGGTGCTGCCCGAGGTGTAGAGGATCATCGACCAGTCGTCTGGCGCGCGGCGTGGTTCGTCGGGGATCGGGTCGTGCGCGCGGATGATCTCGTCCCAGGTCGGGCAGGACGTGGACGGGGCGAGCGGCCAGGCCACGCACGGCAGGCCGTCGGGGATGCCGTGGCGGATCTCGTCCCAGGCGTCGAGCTTGCCGACGAAGAGCAGGCGGCTGTCGCTGTGCTCGAGGATGTAGCGGACGTTGGGCGCGTTGAGGGTGGGGAAGAGGGCGACGGTGACGTGGCCGGCCATCCAGATGGCCAGCTCGCTCAAGACGAAATGGGCGCAGTTCTTCGAGACGATGGCGATGTGGCTGCGCGGGGGGAGGTCGAGCGCGCGGAGGTACGCCGCCATTCGTTTGGCCTCGTCGAGGGCGCGGCCGCGCGAGTAGTCCTCGACGCGGCCGTGGCCGACGGGCTGGGTCAGGTAGCTCGCGTCCGGGTCCTCGCGCACGAGGTCGTAGAACCGGTGCAGGATCACGTCATCGTCGCGGACGAGCGGCACGGGGACTCCCTTCGGGTGCGTGGCGCGGATTCTACCGTGAGGCGGGCACCACGATCACTCGCGGACCCAGACCGACTTGCCCTCCTTGATCGTCTCGAGAACCACGACCTGGTTGAGCGTCGTGGGGTCCATGGTGATCGGGTTGTCCGACAGGACGACGAGATCGGCGAGCTTGCGCTCCGCGATCGAGCCCTTGGTCGCCTGCTCACCGAACTGTTCGGCACCCCAGAGTGTGACCATCTTCATCGCTTCGTACGGCGTGACGCGCTCGTCGGGTCCGACGACCGTCCCGGACCGCGAAGTGCGATTGACCGTCGCCCACACGACCTGCATCAGGTTGGGCAGCGCCACCGGGGCATCGGTGTGGCTGGTCGCGTGCAGCCCGGTGTTGAGGATCGAGCGCATGGGCGAGATCCGGGCGGCCTGTTCCGGGCCCACGATCTGCGTGTACCAGTCGCCCCAGTAGAAGGTGTGCATCGGGAACATCGAGGGGAAGAGGCCGAGCGGCTTCAGCGCCTGCACCTGGTCGGGGCGGATGACTGGCCGTGGATCAACGTCACCCGGCCCGGCTTCACGCCGTGTCTGGCCTCCACGGGCCTGAGGGCCTCGAACAACTGGTCGATGGCGGCATCGCCGTTGGCGTGGACCTTGACCGGCCAGCTCTTGGTGCCGGCCTCGTCGAGATAGGCCTCGACCTGCTTCGTGTCGGGAATGGCGGGATAGCCCTTGTAGCCGGCCTTCTGGCCGTCGGGCGGGATGAGGTAGGGAACGGTGCGCCAGGCCGTGCGGCCCTGGGGCGAGCCGTCGAGCGTGATCTTGAGCCCGCCGAGTCGATAGTGGTTCGAATACGTGGTGCTGAACCCTGTATCGAGCGCGGTCCGGCCCGTGTAGTCCATCCAGCCGATGACATCGATGTCGACCAGCCCTCGCCGGGCGGCGTCCGCCATCTGGTCGTGCATGGGACCGAACATGCGTCCCTCGTTGGCGGTCGTGTAGCCGTAGCTCTTCGCCATGCCGAGACCGCGCTTCAGGAACTCGTCCCGGCCTGCCTGTGTGGCCGGGGCAAGGAACCTCACCATGTTGGGGATCGCGGCCAGCTCCTCGAGCACTCCGTTCGGGGTCTTGCCGTCGGCCTCGCGGCGGATGACCCCGCCCTCCGGGTTCGGCGTCCGGGCGTCGTAGCCGATCAGCTTCAAGCCGAGCGTGTTGACCGCCGCGAAATGGCCCGAGATGTGGGTGGCCATTACCGGGACGGTGGTCGATACCTTGTCGAGGTCTTCGCGGGTCGGATGGCGGCCGAGCAGGGCGTCGTCGTAGCCGACGCCGAAGATCCAGCCGGTCAGCGCCACATCGGGGCCGGCGCCGAAGGCCTTCAGCCGTTCCACGAGATCGTCCATCGTGTTGACCGTGCCGTCGGGCGGGGCGAGCAGGTTGGCGCCGACGGCCTGCGTCCCGAACTGCAGCGCGTGCGCATGGCCGTCGATGAACCCGGGCATCAGCGTCTTGCCGGCGAGGTCCTTCACTACCGTCCCGTCGCCGCGCCGCTCGAGTGCGTCCGCCTTGCTGCCCACGAAGGTGATCCTGCCGGCGTCCACGACGATGGCCTCGACCGTCTTGGGCTGGTCGCCTTCCATCGTGACGATGGGGCCGCCGGTGATGATGAGGTCCGGGACCGCGGCGGGGGAGGTGTCGGTCTGCTTCCCGCTGCACGCGGTCAGCACGAGCGCGGAGGCCAGGACCAGAACGGGAGCGATGGTGTGTCTGCGGAACATGATGGCCTTGTCGAGTGTGGGCGGCGGTGCGCCGGTCATTCTCATGGGCGAGGGGTAAGGTGCTGGCCGTTGAGTCAGCCGCCGTTTAGACGCCGACGACGGGCGACGGGATTCGCGCGTGCGGTGTGCACCTCGCGCGAGAGGAGCCGCCGCGGCTGAAACACGGGCGTCAGGTCCGGCGGTTTCAGGAGGCCAGGAGCAAATCACACGATGGCGGTGGCGGTGGCACGACTGAAAGCGGTCACCATGTCGGCGGCATGCCTGCTGTGGCTGATCGACGGGGCCGCCGCGCCATCCTGGCAGCTCGACACGGCGCGCCGACAGAAGCTCGACGAGGTGCTGCGATCCGCTGTCGCGGCTGGAGACGTGCCGGGCGTCGTCGTGGTGGTGACGGCCGGGGACGGCCAGGGATCGCGTACTCGTTCTCGACCCACGAGCTGCGCGCCGTCGAGCAATTCACGACGGTCACGGATCGCGAAGCTCCCCTCGTTCACGGTCGTCGAGCAGCCAGCGGCCATGCCGAGCCTCTCCGCTCCGTTTCCGCTCGGCGCCGGGCGTGATGGCTTCGGGCTCGGCTTCCTGATCGCCGTGGATGGGCTCGACGGCCGGCCCGACGGCACCCTCAGCTGGGCCGGGCTGTCTGGATCGACAGGCAGGCGAGGCGACGCGATGCAGTCGCTCGTGACGGTCCACCTCTCGGGCGGGCCCGTGCACCGATTCGCCGCGGCGTCACGGCTCGATGCCGAGGCGTTTCAGCTTGAGGAAGAGGCCCTTGCGGGAGAGGCCGAGGCGCTCGGCGGCGCGCTCGCGGTGACCGTGTTCGAGTTCGAGCGCGCGCTCGATGAGGGCGCGTTCGAGCTGGTCCACGGCGTCCTGGAGCGGCTGTGCGAGGTCGATCCTCACCTGGTCGGCGGCGTCCTCGGCATCGCCGGGTCCGTCGGCCGCGCGGCGGGTGGCGGCGATTTCGGGGGCGAGGTCGCTGACGCGGACGACCGAGCCTGGCTTGCAGAAGGTGACGAGGCGGCGCATCTCGCCGGCGAGCTGGCGGACGTTGCCCGGCCACCGGAAGAGGAGCAGCGCCTCGATCGCCTCGTCGCTCAGGGTGAGGCGGGGCTTGCTGCGCTCCCGCGCGTAGCTCTCGAGGAAGTGTTCAGCGAAGGCGGCGATGTCTTCGCGCCGCTCGCGCAGGGGCGGCAGGATCACGCGGCCGACGAGCCGGTAGAAGAGGTCGGCCCGGAAGCGTCCCTGGACCATCAGCTCGTCGACCTTCGCGTTGGTGGCGGCCACGAGGCGCACGCGCACGGTGATCGGCTGCGGCTCGCCGAGCGGATGGACCTCCGAGCGATCGAGCAGGCGAAGCAGCTTCGGCTGGAGATCCGGATCGAGCTCGCCGATCTCGTCGAGGAAGAGCGTGCCGCCGGCAGCGGATCGGACGACGCCCGGCAGGCTCTCGGTGGCGCTGGTGAAGGCGCCCTTGCGGTGGCCGAAGAGCTGCGCGTCGAGCATGTCCTTGGACACGGCGCTGCAGTTGAAGGGCAGGAAGGGGCCCTTGGCGCCGGAGGCCCGGTGCAGTTCGCGGGCGAACACTTCCTTGCCCGTGCCGGTCTCGCCGGTGATGAGCACGGGCGCGTCGCTCGTGGCGAGCAGATGGATGGTCGAGAGCACCTCCTGCATCGCGGCCGACGTGGCGACGGGGACGCCTTCGGACGCGACCGGATCGAAGCGCCAGATGGCCGTCTTGGCGGCTTCGCGCGCCTCGGCCTCGTGGTAGCGCACGGCGGTTCTGGCCAGCCGGGCGATGGTCATCAGGGCTTCCTGGGACGCGATGTCATCGCGAGGCACGACGTCGATGAAGTAGCGTCGCCCGAGGAAGGCGCCGAGCGGGATCGTCAGCGGGCCTCCCGAGGGTTCTTCGTCTGGTGCGGTGAGCGTCGGGGAGACGCTGCGGATGGAGGCCCGCTCCACGCAGGCCGTACGCCACAGCACCGACAGCACTTCGCGGCCCAGCAGGTCCGGCTGTGAGGCGAAGAACGCGAGCTGCTCCACGGCCTTGAGCGACAAGGGGTCGAGCGCTGGCTCACGCGCGGTCAGCACGGCGTCCAGTTCGTGGGTGCCCGTGTCGGGGGTCTCCCCGTGGATGTCGAGACCAAGGGCGCGCACGGTCTGCCGCAACTGGACCTTCGTCACGGCACTGGAGAAAGAGTCCTGCAGCCGGACCGCGCGCAGCGCATGATCCCGGGCCGCCGGTTCATTGCCCTGGCCGGCGTAGTACTGGGCCAGGATGCGGTCGAGCTCGACGCGCTGGGCCTTCGAGAGTCGATCTCCCTGAATGACGAGGTCCCTGATGACCGTCGTGGCCTCGCTCGCATCGCCCGTTTCGACCAGGATGGAGGCCCGCAGGAGGCGATGGGTGATGCCCAGGAGGTCGTCGGATCGCCTGGCCGCGTCCTGCTCGGCAGCTGATGCGAGTGCGCAGGCCTCGGTCGAGCGCCCTCGCAGATGAAGCAGCCGCACCTGGGATTCAGTCGCTGCGAGGTGCTGCCACGAGTTCCGGAGGCCCGGCGACCGAGCGGCGAGGTCCATGACCTGCCGGAGCAGGGCATCCGCCTCGTCCAGTCGCCCCTGCAGAATCCTCAACTCGCTCTTGTTGTCGAGTACGGCGAGGTG
>CAYLZN010000365.1:0-5402 GCA_964387935.1 uncultured Vicinamibacteraceae bacterium
CGCCCGCGGCTTGGCGGCCGCGCCCGGGGCCAACGCCGCACTCGCGGCGCGCCGCGCCGCGGTGGTCGCCGAGGCTGCGCCCGCGCTCGAGGACCTCGGCCTCCGCGTCCGCGAGTACGTCCGGGCGTTGCCGCTGCGGCCGGGCACGACGCCGCTCGCACTGGCCCCCGACCACGAGGCGTGGCTGGTGGAAGCCCTAGCCCGCGGCGAAGACCACGAGTTCTGGCGCAACATGGGCTCGAGCGTGGTGGACCACGTGACGGCGTTCGCCGACGTGCCGGTCTACCACGTCACCGGCTGGTACGACTCGTGGGGCACGCAGGTCGCAAACCTGAACTACGTGGAACTGTCGCGGGCCAAGAAGAGCCCGCAGCGCCTGATCGTCGGGCCCTGGACCCACGGCGGGCAGGGAGTGAGCTTCTCCGGCATCGCCGAGTTCGGCGAGGCGGCGGCCGTCGACATGAACGCCCTCCGCCTGCGCTGGTTCGACCGCTGGCTGAAGGGACTCGACAACGGCGTGGACCGCGACCCACGGGTGCGCCTGTTCGTGATGGGCGGCGGTGACGCGCGGCGCACGCCGGAGGGACGGGTCTTCGTTGGCGGCGCCTGGCGCGACGAGCAGGAGTGGCCGCTTGCGCGCACGGTGCCGACGCCCTACTACGTCCACGGCGACGGCACGCTGTCGCCGCGGCGCCCCGATGCGGGCGGCGGCGCGACGACCTTCCGCTTCGACCCTGAGCGGCCCGTGCCCACCATCGGCGGCAACGTGTCGTCGGAGGGCACGCTGATGCTGCGCGGCGCGCAGGACCAGCGCTGCCGGCCGGAGATCTGGCTCTGCGACAACGCGCTGCCGCTCTCGACGCGCAACGACGTGCTGGTGTTCCAAACGCCGCCGCTCGAGCAGGATCTCGAGATCACCGGACGGCTGGTCGTGACGGTGTGGGCCGCGTCCTCCGCGCCAGACACCGACTTCACCGCCAAGCTCGTGGACGTCTACCCGCCGAGCCGCGACTTCCCGCAGGGCCTGCACCTGAACGTCGCCGACAGCATCGTCCGCGGGCGGTTTCGCAACGGGACCGCGCGCGCGGAGTTGCTGACGCCGGGGCAGCCCTCCACGTTCACGATCGAGATGTACCCGACCTCGCTGCTCGTGAAGCGGGGGCATCGGCTGCGGCTCGACCTGTCGAGCAGCAACTTCCCGCGCTTCGACGTGAACCCGAACACCGGCGAGCCGCTCAACGACAACCGGCGCTGGGTGGTGGCCGAGAACACGATCTTCCACGACGCCGCGCGGCCGACTCACATCGTGCTGCCGGTGATCCCTGCGGCTCGGTGAGCCGCCACGTCGCCAGGCTGACGGTGATCGACCCCCGCACGGAAGGCAGGAGCCCGTCACGATGCGCATGAAGAGAGTCATTGGCCGCTTGCTGATCGCTGTGCTGCTGGTGGGGACAGGGGCGCTCGCCGTTCGTGCCTACCGCGCGCTGCAAGGGCCGGAGCTGCAGCCCTGGCACACGTTCGTGCCCACCGAACTGCGGGCCGGCGAGCTCGACACGGCCGACTGGTCGCGTTACGTCGCGCACGAGGAGACCGTCTTCGACAGCGTGCGGGCCAACGTCACGCAGGCCCTGGAGCCGGATGCGCGCGTGCCCTACAACCGGTATTTCGAGGGCAGCCCCGTGTACCCGCCGCGATTTGCGCACGACTGGAACCGGTCCTACGTGATGGAACCGGCGTCGGCGCCCAGAGGCGCGGTGGTGCTGCTGCACGGGCTGACGGACTCGCCCTACAGCCTGCGCCACATCGCGCGGCGCTACACGGAGCTCGGCTTCGTCGCGATTGGCATGCGCATGCCCGGCCACGGCACGGTCCCGGCCGGGCTGACCGACGTGCGCTGGGAGGACTGGGCCGCTGCCACGCGGCTCGCCGTGCGCGAAGCACGCCGCCGCGTGCCTGCGCCGGCGCCCCTGCATCTGGTCGGGTTCTCGAACGGGGGCGCGCTGGCGGTGAAGTACTCGCTCGACGCGATCGAGGACCCGCAACTGCCGCGCGCCGACCACCTGGTGCTGCTCACGCCGATGATCGGCATCACGCGCTTCGCCCGCTTCGCCGGGCTGGCCGGGCTGCCGGCGCTGCTGCCGGCGTTCGCCAGTGCGGCCTGGTTGAGCATCCTCCCGGAGTTCAACCCGTTCAAGTACAACTCGTTTCCCGTCAACGGCGCCCGCCAGTCCTACCGGCTGACCGACGCGCTGCAGGCGCAGATTCAGCGGCTCGCGCGCGCCGGGCGGCTCGCGACGATGCCGCCGGTACGGACCTTCCAGTCGGTCATCGACTTCACGGTCAGCACGCCCGCCATCCTCACGGCGCTGTACGCCTTCCTGCCGGACAACGGCAGCGAGATCGTGCTGTTCGATGTGAACCGCACGGTCAAGTTCGGGCCGCTGCTGAGGCCGTCGTCGTACGTGGCGCTGGAGCAGTTGACGCCCACGGCGCCGCAGGCCTACCGCTTCACGGCCATTGTCAACGCCGGCGACGACACCGACGAGACCCTGGAGCGGACCATCGCGCCCGGTGACCTGCAGGCGAGCGAGCGGCCGCTCGGCCTGCCGTATCCGGCGGGCATCTTCTCCCTGTCCCACCTGGCGATCCCGATTCCGCCGGAGGACCCCCTGTACGGGACGCGGCCCGATCCGGCCACCCGCATGGAGTTCGGGTTGAACCTCGGCGCCCTCGACGCGCGCGGTGAGCGCGGAGCGCTGATCGTCGGCCAGGACTTCCTCACGCGCCTGCCCTCGAACCCGTTCTTTCCCTACGTGCTCGCGCGCATCGCGGAGGGCATCGAGAGGCCCCCGACGGCGAGCGGACGGGGCATTGCCCCGATTCCGCCGGCCGGTCTCCCGGTCAGGCTCGAAGCGCTGCTCTCGATGTTCGCCCGCTCGGACGCCGACGCGCAGCCCTTCGCCGGCCCGTGACCTCGGCCTCGAGCAGACGCACGGCGTTCGTGATCGCGTTCACGATTGGGACTGCCGCCGCGGCCTTCCTGCTGCCGGCAGTCCCTCAGCCGCTCGCCTATCACGACTTCGCCGACCAGCGCCACGCATTCGGGATCGACAACTTCCTCGACGTCGTCTCGAACGCCGCGTTCCTGTGTGCCGGGCTCGCTGGCCTGTTCGTCGTGTTCTCGGGCCGGGCGCGCTTCGAGTTCGCGGCGGAGCGCTGGCCGTACGCGGTGTTCTTCCTCGGCATCCTGCTGACGGCGGTCGGCTCCGTCTGGTATCACCTGGCGCCCGACAACGAATCGCTGTTCTGGGACAGGCTGCCGATGACCGTCGCGTTCATGGGGCTGGTGTCCGGCCAGATCGTCGATCGAGTCGGCGTCCGGGCGGGGCTGGCCCTGCTCGGGCCGCTGCTGCTGGTGGGCGTGGCGTCGGTCGTCTACTGGATCGTCACCGAGCGCATGGGCGCGGGCAACGTCCTGCCCTACGCGCTCCTGCAGGGCTACGCCGTCGTCATCGTGCTGATCCTGGCCGCGCTGCTCCCTTCGCGCTACACGGGGGGGACCGACCTGTACTTCGTCTTCGGCTGGTACGCGCTCGCGAAGGTGCTGGAGATGCTCGACGTGGAGGTGCTGGAGTACAGCCACGTCGTGAGCGGCCACACGTTGAAGCACGTCGCCGCCGGCGCGGCCGGCGTCGTCGCGTGCCGCATGCTGGTGAAGCGGACGCTGTCTGAGCCGGAGCGCGCCTGACCCCGGTCACGCGATCACGCGAGCCAGCCGCGCGGCCAGGACCTCGGCGTGCGAGCCGTGCAGCATCGTCAGGTGGTTGCTTGGTCGTCACACGGTGTTGCGCGGGCGTCCGCCCTTTCGCCCGTTGGCCCGGGCCGCGCGCCGCTTGGCCGGCGAGGTCCGGGAGCCTCCGAGCCGGCCCAACTCCGCGGCGGCGGGTCGCACGGCGACGATGGCCCGGACCTTCTCGAGTTGGGCCTGCAGGTCCGCGATCACCTCGCACTCACTGGCGTGGACCCGGGCGAAGGACCGGCCGGGAATGGGCTCTCCCTGTGCGCCGGCCCAGAGGCGGTCGAGCACGCCGATGGGGGCGCCGACCTCGCCCGCGAGCTGGTAGGCCTCCGCGCACAGCCCCTCCAGCGCTTCGACACGTCGGCGCAGGACATCGAGTTCGTTGCTTGCCACACTCACTGCTCCCGCGGGAGTTCCGCTCGTTCGAGAATCGTCAGGTACGTCTTCGGCTTCAGAGTGTCGCGGTCGTGACCGGCCACCGTGACGGTGTTCAGCTTCGTCGGGTGGCGCAACTGGCGATGGCTGCCACGCTGGCGGACGACGACCCAGCCATCGTCGGCGAGCCGCCTCAGCAGGTCGCGTACCTTGATCACCGGCGTCATTATACCAAGCGGTTGGGTTACGAGCCAGCGAAGGCGTTCGCTCGCCCTCGCTCGCCGGCGAGCGCCGTGAGACCACCCGCGTCAGTCCAGCATCGGCACGGGGCGCCAGTCGCCGAACGACAGCTCGCGCTCGGCGAACTGGTAGATGACCACCTTCTTGACGTCGAGCCGCTCCGGCGTGCGCTGGAGGGCGCGCGCGAGGGCTTCGCGCGTGGCGTGGGCGCCGGCGTCGGTCTGCACGAAGCGGTCGACGCCGCGGCCGAGCGCCAGGCTCAGGTGCTCGGCCAGCCCGGCACCCTCGCCCCAGCCGAGTGAGGCGCTCGAGTAGATGTTGGTGTAGCTGTCACCGAGCAGCAGCACCTGGGCCGTCGGGTCGGGGCGCCACGGCTGGCCCTCGGTGGTGAGTACCTGCGTCAGAGTCACCGGCTGCGGGGGAACCGGCGTCCACGACGGCAACGCGAGGAGCGCGGCGAGGTCGCCCGCGCTCGAGACCGATGTCTCGCGCGTCTGCCACGGCGTGTGCGGAGCATCCGGCGAGAGATGCGGCCCGATGACCTCGGCAAGGGCCGTCGCCACGATCCGGACGGCCTCCGGTGTCCAGTGCGTGTCCGTGCGCAGGTACATCGACCGCCCCACGCGACGGGCGTGCGTCCCAAGCAACGGGGCGACATCGAGGACGTCGACGCGGGCGTCGCGCAACGCCCGGACGAACGCCGGGAACGAGGCGTTGCGCGGGGCGGGCGTGATGTCGCTGGCGCGCAAGGTGAGCTGCGCCGGATGCACGGTGGCCTTTCCGGGAACGGGGAGCACGACCAGGCGGATGCCGCGTTGTTCGAGCGCGCGGGCGAAAGCGGTGATCGCCGGGAGGGGATCGGGGTGCGGCGGAGCGGCCCAGGCCTCCGAATCGACCATGCGCTGCTCGTGCCAGCGCGGCGCAAGGAAGGCGCGCCCGATCACGTGGTCGAGCGCGGGACGATAGAAGAGCCAGCCCTCGCGCCCGA
>CAYLZN010000366.1:0-5377 GCA_964387935.1 uncultured Vicinamibacteraceae bacterium
GATCGAGGTTGAGCAGCGCGAGCCGCGTCTCGAAGAACCCGCCGATGGTCGCGCCCTCCGCGAAGTAATACGTGTAGCCCCCTCCCGCCTGATCAACGGTCACCGTCTGGCCGGCGATCGTCAGCGTTCCGGTCCGTGGCAACGGACCCGTGTTTGGCGCGGTCGAGTAGAAGACCGTGGCAGTGCCCACGCCGCTCGGCGGGCCCGTGACCGTCAGCCAGGCCTCCGCACTCATGGCGCTCCACGCGCAGCCGTCCTGAGTCGTGACCAGCACGGATGCGGTCGTCGATTCCACTGGCATGGCCGCTGCGACGGGCGTCAACTGGTAGGTACACTGCTGACCCGCACTGACGACCTGCGAGATGCTGGCGGATGTGCGCGTGTTGGCACCGTCGGAGATGGCCACGCTCACCTCGCACGACGCCGCCAGGGGCGACGGGTTCGCCGGAGCCGTCCAGATGGGCGTGCGGCTTGCCGGGTTGTCGAACACGCCGGGGCTCGCCAGGCCGGGACACGAGGCGTTCCAGGCATAGGTCAGCAGGCTGCCGTAGATGTCGCTGGCCTCCACGTTGAACGCGACGATCCCCTCGGGAGCCACCGGGTTCGGCGCGCCTGATGGGCCCTCCGAGATCGAGATGTTGTTGGCGACGCTCGTGACCGAGACACTGACGACGCCGGACTTCACCTGCCCACGGCCGTCAGCAATCCGCACTTCCAGCGTGCACGCTCGTGACGTCCCGGTCTGGTTCACGGGCGCCATCCAGGTCGTCGCCGGCGACGAGGGATGGCTCAAGGAGCCATTGGCAGGGAGCCCAGGGCACGCAGCCATCCACTCGTAGCTCAGAGCATGACCGTACGAGTCCGAGGCCGTCACCTCGAGCGCGACGATGCCGGAGGAGGTGGTGGTGCCAGGCGCTGCGGTTGGCCCCGCGGTGATCGTGATGACGTCCGGGGCCGCCGCGACGGTCTGCACGAAGGAACCGGACACGCTCAGACCCTGCCCGTCGCTGGCCGTGACCAGGAACGAGCACCCCACCGGGGACCCCGTGAAGTTCGCCGGCGCCGTCCACGACGGATTCTGCACGCTCGCACCCGGTACGAACGTGCCTGGTGGCAGGCCGGCGCAGCTCACCTCCCATGCATACGTGAGCGCGTGCCCGCGGGAGTCGCTGGCCGACACGTTGAGCGCCACGGGGCCGCCGGAGCCGACCGGGTTCGGAGTCCCGGCAGGCTCGGCGATGAGCGTCATGACGTGCGCGGTCGGCTCCACGCGCTGCACGAAGGTCCCCGTGGCGGACTGGCCCTGGCCGTCGCTGACGGTCACGGTGATCGTGCAGCTCTGCTGAGCAGCGGTCGCGTTCTCCGGCGCGGTCCACGTCGGCGACTGCACCGCGCTCGCCGGCGAGAAGGTGCCGGCGTTCGGGAGGCCAGGACAACTGGCCTGCCACTGGTAGCCGACCGCGTGATCGTAGCTGTCGTCCGCGGTCACGGTGAACGTCGCCTGGCCACCGGACAGCACAGGGTTGATCGACGCGAGTGGACCCGCTGTGATCGTCACCACGTGAGGCGCCACGCTGACCGTCTGCGCGACCTGGCCAGTCACGGTCAGGCCCGATCCGTCACTGGCTGTGATGACCAGCGTGCAGGTGCGTGGCGCTTCGGTCCGGTTCACCGGTGCCGTCCACACCGGGTTCTGATCCGTCGCGGATGGCGCGAACGCGCCCGTGCCCGTCAGGCCATCACACGTGGCCTGCCACTGGTAGGTCGGCGTGTGCTCGTAGGAATCCACCGCAGCCACGCTCAGTGATGTCGAACCCCCGGAGGGCACCGGGTTCGTTGTACTTGCGGGCGCTTGCGAGAACGTCAGCGTGTGCGGGGCCGCGGCGACCTGCTGCGTGTACGAGCTGGTGGCGGACTTGCCGTGACCGTCCACGACCGTGACCGTGAGGGTGCACGGCTGCGTCGCGCCGGAGGTGTTCCGCGGCGCGGTCCACGTCGGGTTCTGCACGTTCGAATCTGGCAGGAACGCGCCGCCGGAGGCCAGGGACGGGCACGACGCCGTCCAGCTGTAGGTGAGTACGTGACCGATGATGCTGTCCTCGGCCCCGACAGACACCGACGCCGTGGCCTGTGAACCGACGGGGTTCGGCGAACCGCCCGCCGCGCTCGTGATCGTGATCGCATCGGCCACCGACAGCACCGACTGCGTGAACGACGCTTCGGCGGAATGGCCCTGCCCGTCGTTGATGGTGACGGAGATCGCGCACGACTGCGTGGCCCCGGTGCGGTTGACGGGCGCCGTCCAGACCGGGGCCTGCGCGCCGCTGGCCGAGAAGCCGCCGTTGGACGGCAAACCACTGCAGGTGGCCAGCCACACGTGGCTCAGCGCGTGACCGTAGGAATCGGTGGCCTGCACCGACATCTGGACGGCGGCAGCGGAAAGCACCGGGTTGGGCGTGCCCGAAGGCGGCGTCGTGATCGTGACCACGTCGGGCGCCGCATTGACCGTTTGCGAGATCGAGGCCTGCGCGCTCACACCCTGACCGTCGCTTGCCGTCACCGTCAGCGAGCAGACCTTTGCGCTGCCGGTGAGATTGGCCGGCGCAGTCCACACGGGCGCCTGCGCGTTCGGACCGGGCGCGAACGCGCCCGACGCCGGCAGAGTGGGACAGCTGGCCACCCACTGGTAGGTGACCGCGTGGCCGTAAGAATCGGCGGCCACGGCGCCGAGCGTGGACTGCCCCCCGGAGGCGACCGGGTTCGACGCGCTCGTCGGGGCGCCCGAGAACGTCAGGGTGTGCGGCGCGGCTTCCACGGTCTGGACGTGCGTGCTCGAGGCCGTCTGGCCACGCCCGTCACTGATGTGCACGGTGAGGGCGCACGTCTGGAGTACGCCGGTCGCATTCCGCGGCGCCGTCCACGTCGTCTGCGCCTGCGCCGCATTGGCAAAGGCACCGTTTGTCGGAAGGGCCGGGCACTCGGCCGACCAGGCGTGGGCGAGCGTGTGACCGAGCGAATCGACCGCGACCACGCCGACGGTGACGAGGGCTTCGGAGGGCACAGGATTCGGGGAGCCGGTGGCAGGTCCCGTCACCGTGATCGCGTCGGGGACCGAGTTGACGCCCTGTTCGAGAGAGGCGCTGGCGGACTGCCCCTGTCCATCGGTGACGGTGACCGACAGCGTGCACACCTGCTGCGCGCCCGTGAGGTTCGCCGGTGCGGTCCACGAAGGGCTGGGGCCGGCAGCGTTCGGCACGAACGCGCCGGCGCCTGACAGCGTCGGGCACAGCGCGGACCAGGCATAGGTGAGCGCGTGGCCGTACGAGTCGGTGGCGGATGCGGAGAGGCCGGCGGTGCCGCTGGAGGCCACCGGGTTCGCGGACGTCGTGGGGCCAGCGGTGATGATCAGCGTGTGAGGCGCCGCGGCCACCGTGACCGTCGTGCTCGCCAGCGCGGACGTGCCCTGGTCGTCGCTCGCCGTCACGCTGATCGTGCACGACTGCTCGACGCCTGTCAGGTTGGCAGGCGCCGTCCAGTCCGGGCTCTGCATCGACGCTGACGGCGTGAACGCAGCCGGGCCCGTCAGCCCGGCGCACGTGGCGTTCCACGCGTACGACACGACGTGGCCGTAGCTGTCCGCGGCCTGGGCGGTGAGTGACGTCGTGCCGCCCGAGGCGAGCGTCCCGGTCCCCGCGGTGGGATTCACGGTGAACGTGATGGTGTGCGGAGCCGGGTTGACGAGCTGCGTGACGGCGCTGCTCGTTGTCTGCCCAAGGCCATCGGACGCTGTGACGGTGATCGAGCACGTCTGCTGCGCCCCGGTGAAGTTCACTGGCGCGGCCCACGAGGGGTTCTGGGACGCCGCTGACGGGGAGAAGACCCCGGCCGACGGCAGGCCCGGGCACGTGGCCTGCCACTGATACGTCAGGGGATGGTTGTAGGTATCCGACGCCGTGACGGTCAACGTGACGGTGCCCCCCGACGCGGTGGGGTTCGGCTGCGCCAGCGGCCCCGCGGTGATCGTGACCTGGTCGGCGAGCGGGTCCACGCGCTGCACGTAGGACGCCTGCACGGATACCCCCTGGTTGTCGGCGATCTCGACGCGCAGGGTGCACGACTTCTGGGCCCCCGTGAGATTCACCGGCGCCGTCCAGTCGGGGTTGCGCACGTAGCGGCTGCTGAACGTGCCCGCAGACGGCAGCGCCGGGCACAGGGCCGACCAGGAATAGGTCAACTGGTGTCCGAGCGAGTCGACCGCCTCGAGCACGATCCCGGTCGTGCCGCCCGAGACAACCGGATTGACCACACCCGAAGGTCCAGAGCTGACGCTGATCGTGTCGGGTGGCGCCACGGACACGAACAGGTCGTAGAAGCCCGGGGACGCGTCGTAGGCCTCGACGTCGATGTAGTACGTCGCGCCGGGAGTGGCCGCGAAATACGCGCGCTCCTCGTCTTCCGTGCCCAGACTCACCGCGAGGAGATCGCCGTTGGCAGAGTAGATGTAGAGGTCGAGATCAACCGCTTCGTTCCAGAACTGCAGGCGAACCTCGGCGGTGCCCATGCCTGCGGGGACGGTGAACTTGTAGTAGTCCACGTTGATCCACACCAGCTCCGGTTCGCTGATCGGCCCGGAGACCTCACCGAGATTCGTGGCGACCAGCGTGGAGTTGTTCGGCTCGCGCGTGTCGTCACCGACGACCGGGACGGTCAGGCCCGCCGCGCTGCCGTTGTGCTCGAGCTCGGAGCCCACGTTCACGCTGCCACGCAGGACCCGCGGATAGAGCACGACCGACGTCGTGCCCGCAGGCATCGGCACGACCGCAAAGCCGTCGCACGTGTAGACCACCGTGGTGCCCACGTCCGTGCTGCCGGGCGTGTAGGTGCAGGTGTTGACGAGCTCATCTCCGGGATCCGGTTTGCCCGGAGGAGGGGGGCCGCTGACCTTCCACAGTTCGAGCGTGACCGGCTGCCCGACGGAGTCGGCCGCGATGGGCACGTGTGCCGTCATGGTGAACAGGCTGCGCCCGAACCTCAGCAGCTTCCCCTGAGAGGTGAACGTGACGCGAATGGAATTCAGCGTCTGGTCATAGGTGAGCGGCGTTGGCCCGTCGTAGCCGGCAACAGGCGTTGCCAGGCACAGCAGCCCGGCCAAAGCCAACACTCCGAACCACTTCATCTGGCGCTCCGAGAAGGCGGGACGTGCTCCGCACGACGAATCACTCCGGCGCGCACCCGAGGGCACACCGGGGGCATCCTTGCCGGGAAGACACGGAGCAGTTTCGGTACCACAGGAAAATCCGCGATCCGTGCGCTGCGGAGCGCTCAAGTTCCTGCTCCGACCGACACAAGTCACCCCACGCGGCGAAATGAGCTGTCG
>CAYLZN010000367.1:0-5339 GCA_964387935.1 uncultured Vicinamibacteraceae bacterium
TGTTGTCCCACCCTTCCTTGTTGTCGCCGCGCGGCGGGTAGTAGTTGATGCGGACCACGTGACAGATGTCGTGGTAGAGCGCCGGGTAGAGATGCGGCTGGAGGATGTAGTCGAGCACCGATTTCTTGCTCTCCTCCTTCGTCTTGAACGACTCGGGGTCGTCCAGCACCTCGCCGTCGCGGTTCCCGAGAATGTTGGTCGAGTACCAGCCCGTCACGCCGAGCAGGCGCGCCTTCAGCCCCGGCGCGATCACGGTCTTGATCAGCGTCTGCCCCGTCTTGAAGTCCTTGCCCGCGATCGGCACCCGGCGGGTCTGCGCGAGTTCGATGAGCGCAGGAATGTCGGCCGACAGGTTGGGCGCGCCGTTGGCGTAGGGCACGCCCTCCATCAGCGCCGCGTACGCGTAGATCATGCTCGACGGAATCGTCGGATCGTTCGCCTCGAGCGCGCGCTCGAAGGCGTCGAGCGACTGGTGCGCCGGCGACTCGGTCATGAAGATCTCGGTGCTCCCGCACCAGATCATCACCAGTCGATCGAGACCGTGCGCCGCCCTGAAGTCCCGGATGTCCGCGCGGAGCTGTTCGGCCAGGTCGCGCTTGTTCCTGCCCTTCTTGACGTTGGGCCCGTCGAGTCGCTTCACGTACTGCCGGTCGAACACGGCCGTCCACGGCTTGATGGCGGACAGCTCGTGCTGCAACTGGCTGAGCAGGCTGTCCTCGAGCACCCCGGCGTGCGTCGCGGACTGATAACAGTCGTCTTCGAACAGGTCCCACCCCCCGAACACGAGGTCGTCGAGCTTCGCCAGCGGCACGAAGTCCTTCACGGCCGGTGACCGGTTCTCGGTGCGCTTGCCGAGGCGGATGGTGCCCATCTCGGCGAGCGAGCCGATCGGTGCGGCGAGTCCTTTTCGCACGGCGAGGACACCGGCAATGAACGTGGTGCTGACGGCACCAAGGCCCGCGAGCATGACGCCGAGCTTTCCCCGAGCGGGTATGATCTGGGACGGCTGGTTTTTCACGGCCCGCCACTATATCACCATGGGTTTGCGAAACCTGTTCGCCGACAACGCGATCGTCCGGCTGGTCCGGGGCGACTCCGGCCAGGCCGACATGGCGGTGTCGATGACCGGGGTCAAGCTTGGTGAGCGCCTGCTGGTCATAGGGCTCGGCGACGCGCGCCTGCTCCAGACGCTGGGCGCCAAGGTCGGACTCACGGGACGCGCGTGCGGCACGGATGCGGCGTCGGACGTCGCGGCGCGCGCGGCGCGCTACGCCGAGAAGGAGGGCGTGCTCGCCGAGGTCGAGACGTCTCCGCTCGGCGTGGTGCCATTCGAGGCCGGCACCTTCGACGTCGTCGTCGTCCGTGCCACCGGCACGCTGGTGTCCGAGGGCCCGCTGCGGCTGGCGCTCGAAGGAGCGACCGCGGCTCTGCGCGAGGGCGGGCGGTGCGAGGTCATCGCCGACTCGAGCCCGGATCGGGGACCCATGCTCGTCTCCCTGCTTGGCGACGCCGGCTTCCGGGGCTCCCGCGTTCTGACAGACCGAGGAGGCCTGCTCTACGTCGAGGCGGTCAAGCGGGGCCGGGCCTGAAAGGCCCGGCCCTCCGAGTGCGCAAGGCCCGGCCCTCCGAGGCATCCGTTGTCCCCGCGGGACCACAGCTGTCTGCTCACGTGAACACCAGCCCGTCGGCTCTGCCCCGGCGCGACGTTGAAATGAACCGAAACGCCAGGGATCGGGGCAGACGGGCCGCGGCCTGGATCGGCAAAGGTTTTGCGTAGTGATCGGGTGCGATGACAACAGCTTCGCGGCAGGACGTCTACACGGCGTCCGAGCTGGCTCGGGCGGCGGGCGTGCCTCTCACGCAGGTGGAAGCCCTCGTGGCGACCGGAGAGATCCCGTCGGTTGCGGGCGGCTTCATCCGCCACCGTGACGCCGTCACCTGGGGGCGTCGTCTCGCACCGGCGGTCATGACGGTGGGCGGCGCGACGAAGGCGGCCACCGCAGAGACGGCCGGCCACGACCCCGTCCACCCTCCTGAGCTGTTTGCCGAACCGCTGACGCCGGGCCGGCAGCCGGTGATGCCTGCCGCCGTCTCGGTGGCCGTGCACGCACTGGCTGGCGGCGCGGTCGTTCTGGTCACGATGATGGGCCTCGGGTCCACGGCGGCGGCCCGCTTCGATTACCCCTTGGCCGACCCCATGCGTCTCGTCTTCATTGCCACGCCAGGCCCGGGCGGAGGCGGTGGTGGCGGCGGAATGCGTCAGACGGTCCCGCCACCGGCCGCCAAGCGGGAAGGGGATCGCGCCTTCAGCAGCCCGCTTCCCGAACGCGAACCCCCGCCGCCGCTCGAACCACCCAAGGTGGAGGCGCCGCCCCCGCTCCCCGCCGAGGAACTGCCCCCGGTCATCGCACCCGTGGCCACTTCGCCCTCGGATGACGAGACCAAGGCTGGCGTGCTCGAGCGGACGACGACGCAGAGCGACAGTCGCGGGCCGGGTGACGGCGGCGGAGTCGGCAATGGCCGCGGCACAGGGCTCGGCGAAGGGGACGGCTCCGGAATTGGCCCGGGCTCCGGCGGCGGCATGGGTGGAGGCCCGTATCGCCCCGGGTCCGGCATCGAGCCGCCGGCTCTGGTCCGCGAGGTCAAGCCGATCTATACCGACGACGCGCGGCGGGCCCGGGTGACCGGCGACGTCGTGCTCGAAATCGTGGTTCGTGCCGACGGTGCCGTCGGCGAGGTGCGCGTGCTGGATGGCCTCGGGCACGGCCTGGACCAGCGCGCCGTGGACGCCGTCCGACAGTGGCGGTTCCGGCCGGCCCGGCGCTTTGGGCAGCCGGTTGACGTGCTGGTGGAAGTCGCGGTCGAGTTCCGGCTCCGGTAGAGGTCTGCCATGGACATGCTGCTGATCACCGTGGCGCTCGTAGCGCTCGCAGTTGCCGCGGGAATGTCGACCGTCACCTGGCGCACGGTGCGACGGGAGCGCGAGCGATCTGCCGCTCGCGTCGCCGCGCTCGCCGCCGACATCCAGGGGTCGGCCGCGCCGGCCCTGATGTTCTCGGGGCTCGGCGCGAGTCGGTCGTCGGTCACCGACGCCGACGTGCCCCTGAGCATCGATCTCGCCTCCGAGAGCGAGGGCGGTGGCGTCCCGCTGTTCGGCACGGCGTCCCGCAGCGGCTCGGCGCTCGGCCGGCTCGGGCCTGCGCTGCTGGCCGGCGTGGTCCTCGTCGGCGGTCTCGTCGGATCGGCGCTGCTCCTTGCGGGGGGACGGGACGGCGGCGCGGCCGCGGCACGGCCGCTGGAACCGAAAGCTCTCGAACTTCTGTCCCTGCGCCACGCGGTGAAGCAGGACGTCGTGACGGTCACCGGGCTCGTGCGGAACCCGACCGGCAACGTGCCGCTCGAGCGGGTGGCGGCCATTGTGTTCCTGTTCGACGGCAAGGGGGACTTCATCGCGAGCGGACGGGCGCCGCTGGATTTCCTGTCGCTCGGCGCCGGCGACGAGTCCCCGTTCGTGGTCGCCGTGCAGGCGCCGGCCAAGGTGGCTCGGTACCGGGTGAGTTTCCGGCACGACGAGGGCGGCATGCTTCCCCACGTCGACCGGCGGGAGGTGAGGTAACCGTGGTTCGCAACAACTGGAGGGGCGCGCCGGCCAGGCTGACGCCGCTCGTCGCGGGCGCGACGGCCGCCCTGCTCCTGGTCGTCTGGCCCCAGGGAGCCCTGCAGGGACAGGAACGCCCGCAGGAACGTGCCGGCGCGTTCCGGTTCCGCAGCGCAGTGGACCTGGTGAACGTCACGGCGACGGTCTCGGACCGGTCGGGCCGTTTCGTTGGCAGCCTGCAGGAGGATGATTTCGAGATCTACGAGGACGGAGAGCGGCAGGCGATCAGTTTGTTCTCCAATGACAGGGTGCCCGTCAGCCTCGGGATCGCCATCGATACGAGCGGCAGCATGGCCGGCGAGAAGATGAGCTCCGCGCGCGCGGCGCTGGAGCGGTTCGTCTTCGACCTGCTGGATCCAGAGGACGAAATCTTCCTGTACCGCTTCAGCGAGCAGCCGGACCTGGTCGAGTCGTGGACGTCCGACCGCCGCCGGCTCAGTCGGGCCCTCGGTCGCCTCCCGGCGCGCGGCGGCACGGCGCTCTACGACGCGGTGGCCGAGGCGGTCCCGCTCGCGCAGACCGGGCAGCACCAGAAAAAGGCGCTCGTCATCATCTCGGACGGGAACGACACCAACAGCCAGACCTCGGTGCGATCGCTCAAGCAACTGGTGCGCGAGAGCGAGGTCATGGTGTACGCCGTCGGCATCGACGGGCGCGCGGAGACCACATGGAACCGGGGCGGCGGACGCGCGCCGACGCCGTTCCCGATTCCCTTCCCGGTCCCCGGCCGGCGTCCGCCGACGTGGCCTGGCGCTCCCCCGACGCAGCCGGGCGGCGGCGGGAGCTGGGGGCGGAGCGACGATCGGGTCAATGTCTCCGCTCTGCGGGAACTCACCGACGACAGCGGCGGGCGCACGGAAGTGGTGCGGGACGCGAGCGACCTCGATCCGGCCACGGCCAACATCGCCGACGAATTGAGCAAGCAGTACTACCTGGGCTACTCGTCCACGCGCGAAAGGGACGGCAGGTGGCACGCCATCGAGGTGCGCGTCAAGGACCCGCAGTACCGCGTGCGTGCCCGCCGCGGCTACATGGCCACTCCGTAGACGACGATCCGCGGACGGGGTCAAGCGTCGAGCGGTTTCTCCATCCTGATTTCGTCCCGGATCGGGATTCCCGCGAAGCCGGGCCCCTGCGGCGCCTCCAGGTGCTGCGCGAAGGCGTCCCTGGCCACGTCGATCAGGCGGAAGCCGTGGCGCTGGTAGAAGTAGAGCGCCGGGAGGTTGTCGTTGCTCGTCGCGGCCACGAGGTGCGACAGCCCCTGTCGTCTGGCGAGCAACTGCGCCTCGGCCAGGAGGTAGCCGCCCACTCCGGACCGCTGCCACATGGGGTCGGTGGCGAGCGCCACGACCTGCAGCGCGTCGCCAAGACGCCGGTAGGCGAGTGCACCCGCCACGTCCGCACGCATCTCCGCGACGAGCGCCTGCTCCTGATCCGCGTGCATCACCTCGCCGAAGGCGACGATGGTGAGGTGACCGAAGTCGGCGATGAACAGCTCCTGGATCCTGGAGCGGTCCTCCGGCGTGGCCTCGCGGACCAGCACCGGCGGCAGCTCGAGCTGGGTCCGGCAGTCGCAGACGATCTGCACGCGCGCTCGTTCCCAGTCAACGAACTTGCCGCATCGGGAGCAGCGCAGGACGGAGGGTTTCGCCCCGAAGGCCTGTCGAGCCATGACCCCGCT
>CAYLZN010000368.1:0-5279 GCA_964387935.1 uncultured Vicinamibacteraceae bacterium
GCGTCTGCCTGGCCGGCCGAGTGCTCGAAACGGAGAGCAGCGGCGCCAACCTTGGCAATCGACATGGCGGGCTACGCGTCCTGGGCGTAGGCACGACGCACGCTGGGTGACCAGGTGAGCCACGCCCACCAGGCCACGTCGATGCCGATGAGCAGCGCGAGCGTCGGGCCCTTCGTGCCCGGAGGCCGATTGCTCGGGAAGTAGGGCGTGCTGAAAGTGAGCACGAGCGCCACTGCATGCAGGACCAGCCAGCCACGGGCGGCCCTGGGCGCAGACGGGTCGCGCGCCCACAAGGCGCGGCCCACGACGAGCCCGAGGCCGACCACGAGGGCGCGATACGCGAGCAGCAGCCACGCGGGCCATCCGAACTGGGCGAGGCGGGTGAGGGCCCCGGAGGCCGTGAGCGCGAACGTCACGGGCTCCCAGCACACGAGCAGACCGGCGAAGAGAACCATGGGCAGGGGCAGACGACCGTCGGGCATCAGGGCCTCCGCACGTGGCATGGCTGCGGTCGGCCGTGTGACTGGGCCCGGTCGGTCAGTGCGTCGGTCCGGAGGGTGCCACGAGTGCTGGCGGGACCGCGCCGTGTGCCGAGCGCACGTAGTGGCCGTTCGGCATCAGGCGCAGGAACTCGCCATCGACGAGCTGGCGAAGGATCTCGTGCGAGAGTGTGGGGTCGAGTCCCCACAGTCGTCGAACCTGGGGTTCGGAGAGCTCGAGGCCGGGCAAGGCGGCGTACTCCTTGCGGACGCGATCGAGGAGCTGCTGGGTCGTCACTGGTCGGATCACTCGCCGGCTTCGCATGAAATGCCTCCCGGGCGAGCGCGGCGCCGGGCGTCCGTGCCCCTGGCGCGCGGTCTCGCCGCGAGCCCTGCCATTCGTTCATCGCGCGTGAATGCAGGAATTGCGCCGCCGCCCACGAGAGTGGCCAGGTCATCTCGCCTTCGAGTTTGTCACGGAAGCCGCGCGCCGTTCGCCGCAGCGCGGCACGGCGGGCCGACAGGGGTGGCGAACCCACGACACCATCCGCGTACGTCTTCCGGAGGACGAGGCGCGGCTGTGTGCCTATAATGCGGGGCCACGGCATTTGCAGAGAGAGGGACCGATGTCCGTCGTTGGCGCCAATGTCCCGCGCAAGGAGGGTTGGTCGAAGGTCAGCGGGCAGGCTCGCTACATCGACGACTGGACCTTCCCCGGTCTGCTCCACGCCCGCACGGTACGCGCCTCGATTCCCTGCGGCACGGTCGAGCGCGTGATCTGCGATTTCGATCTGACGGGGTTCACGGTCGTGGACCACCGGGACATCCCGGGCCGCAACGTGGTGGCGCTCATCGAGGACGACCAGCCCTGCCTCGTCGTGCGGGAAGTGAGGCACGCCGAAGAGCCGATCCTGCTGCTGGCCCACGAGAATCGTGACCGCCTCTGGTCGGTGCAGCCCCAGATCGAGTACTGCCCCGCGGAGCCCGTGCTGGACCCACGGCATTCGGCCACGGTGTTCAAATCGCTCGCCATCCGCAAGGGTCAGGTGCAGGAAGGGTTCGCCCGCGCCGCGCTGGTCGTCGAAGGCGAGTACCGGACCGGTCTCCAGGAGCAGCTCTACATCGAGCCGAATGGCGTGATCGCGGTACCCGAGGGCGACGGCATCACGGTGTACGGGTCGCTGCAGTGTCCGTACTACGTGCACCGGGCCCTGCGCGTGCTGCTCGGCCTGCCTCCGGAACGTGTCCGCGTCGTGCAGGTGGAGACCGGCGGAGGGTTCGGCGGCAAGGAGGACTACCCGTCGATGATCGCCGGCCACGCAGCATTGCTGGCGCTCAAGGCGCAGCGTCCCGTGAAGCTGATCTACGACCGCGCCGAGGACATGGCGGCCACCACCAAGCGACATCCCGCGACCGTGCGCCACCGCACGGGTGTGACCGCCGACGGTCGGCTCATCGCCATGGACGTGGACGTCCTGTTCGACGGTGGCGCGTACACGACGCTGAGCCCGGTCGTGCTGTCACGCGGGTGCCTCCATGCCACGGGGCCCTATCGTTGCGACCACGTCCAGGTCACCGGCCGCGTCGTGATGACCAACACCCCGCCGAATGGCGCGTTTCGCGGGTTCGGCGCACCCCAGACGCAGTTTGCCGTCGAAGTGCACATGGATCGACTCGCCGAGCGGCTCGGCCTCGATCCGTTCGAGTTCCGCCTCCGCAACGCCTGGCGCCCCGGGGACACGACGGCGACCGGCCAGGTGCTCGGTGACGATTGCAGCGCCGTCGACGTGCTGACGGAGGCGGCGAGGCGCACGGACTTCGTGGCGCGGCGCGCGTCGCTCTCCGGGACCGCCCGCGGACTCGGGCTGTCGCTGTTCTTTCACGGCGCGGGATTCACGGGGAGCGGAGAGGTCAAGCTGGCCTCACGCGCGATGCTCGAGGTGGATGCCGAGGGGGTGGTCGTGAAGGTCGCCGCCACGGAGCTCGGACAGGGCACCCGCACCGTGCTCGCCCAGATCGTCGCGGATGCCGTGGGTGTGCCCTACGAACACGTCCGGGTGCAGCAGCCAGACACGGCGGAGGTGCCCGACAGCGGGCCAACCGTCGCCTCGCGGACGTGCATGGTGGTCGGCGGCCTGCTCGAGCGATGCGGCCGGCAGCTGCGGCGCGAGCTTGGCGCGCTCTCGCCGCAGGAGTACTTCGCGCGTCACGGGCTGCTGCGCGTGATCGAGCAGTTCACGCCGCCTCCGGGTCTCGAATGGGACGAGGAGCACTACCGTGGAGCGGCCTATGCCACGTACAGCTATGCCTGCGACGTCGTGGACGTGCGCGTCGACGCCGACACCTGGGAGGTCACGCCGCTCGCGGTGACGTCGGTCCACGAAATCGGCAGGGCGATTCACCCGCAGCTCGCGTGCGGTCAGATCGAAGGAGGCACGGTGCAGGGTCTCGGCATGGCGCTGCTCGAACAGGTCGTGATGACGGGCGGGCGCATGACGAACGCGCAGCTCACGAACTACCTGATTCCGACGACTGCCGACACGCCTGACATCGACGTCGTGATTCTGGAGCGGCCCTGCGCCCACGGGCCGCACGGCGCGAAGGGGCTGGGCGAGTTGCCCATCGACGGCCCGGCAGCCGCCGTGGTCAACGCCATCCGGCACGCCGGTTTCGACGTTCGCGCCATCCCGGCCACGCCGGAACTCATCATGGAGGCCACGTGCGCTTCACGCTGAACGGGAAGGCGGTCGATGTCGAGGCGCATCCTCTGTCCAGGCTGCTGGACGTCGTTCGCGAGGGCTGCGGGCTGACGGGGACGAAGGAGGGATGCGGCGAGGGCGAGTGCGGGGCGTGTACCGTCCTTGTGAACGGCGCGCCGGTCAATGCATGCCTCGTGCCGCTGATCCACGTCGAGGGCGCCAGCGTCGTGACCGTCGAGGGGCTCGGCCACGCCGAGCGTCTGCAGCGGGCCTTCGTGACGGAAGGGGCCGCCCAGTGCGGCATCTGCACGCCCGGGATGCTGGTGGCCGCGAGCGTGCTCCCGCCAGCCGCCGACGACGCGCAGATCAGGACGGGGCTGGCGGGCAATCTCTGTCGCTGCACGGGCTACGGGTCGATCCTGAGGGCGGTGCGCGCGGCCGTACGCCCGGCATCCGGTGAACGGAGCGAGTGACCGTGCGAACTCCGGTGTCCTCGCTCACGCTCATCGACGTGCGGTCGCTGTCCGATGCGTTGCAGGCGCTGCGGTCGCAGCCGGATCTCGTTCCGCTCGCCGGGTGCACGGATCTCTTCGTGCAGCTCAACGCGGGGCAGCGGCGCGGGGCGCGATTCCTGAACCTGTGGCGCCTGGACGACCTGCGCGGGATCGAGGTGCGCGACGGCAGGCTGGTGCTGGGGGCGCTCTCCACCTATGGGGAGGTGCTCTCGTCGCCGCTGGTGCGCGAGCACCTGCCCATGCTGGCCGCCGCGTCCCGGGAAGTCGGGGCCGTGCAGATCCAGCACCGGGGCACGCTCGGGGGCAATCTCGCCAACGCGTCGCCGGCCGGGGACACGCTGCCCGTGTTTGCCGCCGCCGACGCCCTCGTGGTGCTCCGGTCGCTCGACGGTGAACGCCGGATCCCGGTGACGCAGTTCTACACGGGCTATCGCCGCACGCTCCGGCAGCCAGACGAGCTGATTGTCGCGCTCGAGGTTCCCCCGGTGGCGGGGGTGCAGTGGTTCCGCAAGGTCGGCACGCGGGCCGCGCAGGCGATCTCCAAGGTCGTCATCGCGGCGGTGCGTGCGCCCGTGCCGAGGATCGCGGTCGGCAGTGTCGCGCCGACGGTCGTGCGCGTGCGCGAGACCGAGCGCGTGCTGGCGTCCGGGGCGCCGCTCGCGGCGGCACAGGCGGCACTCGAGCGTGAGATCGCGCCGATTGACGACCTTCGCTCGACGGCGCGGTATCGGATGGCGGTGGCGCGCAACCTGCTGGCCCGGTTCTGGATGGAGACGCAGTCATGGTCGTGACACTGACCCTGCTCCTGGGGTGGGCGACGGTGCCCCTCTGGGGCCAGGCGCCGTCGGATTTGGACCTGAGACCACCAGGCTCCGTGGTCCGGTCGGCGGAAGGCATTCAGTTCGAATACGTGCTGCGTCGAGCCGCCACGTCGGTCTTGCTGCAGGTCGTGGATGCGCGAGGACGGGTCGTCCGCGATCTGGCAGGCGACCTGGCGGCAGGCCGTCATCGCCTCGGTTGGGACCTGAGACACGCTCCGCCCGGGCCGGGGGATGGCCTTCCACCGGCGAGCGCCGGCGTGGTGCGCGGCCCCCTCGCCGTGCCGGGACACTACACCGTCCGGCTGCAGGCAGATGCCTCGCGTGTCGAACGATCACTGGTCGTCGAGCGGGACGTGGCGACGGGGGCGTCGGAGGCGGACCTCATGGCGCAGCTCGAGCTGGCCCTCGAGATCAGGGACCGCATGAACCAGGCCGCTCAGGCCGTGGTCGACCTGCGGCTGCTGAAGCGCCAGGTGGCCGAGCGCATCCCCCTCGCGCGCTCTCCGGCCGTCGGCCTGGCGGCAGACGTCGTCAACCGACGCCTCGCGCAGGTGGAGCAGCCGCTGTTGAACGACGCGTGGTCCGCCTTGCGCACTCGCGTCGAGGCAGGCGATCGACGGCCAGGCCCGGAGGACCGCCAGGCGTTCACCCAAAGGGCCGCCGAACAGGAAGCCGCCCTCGACGCCGTGCGCGGCGTGGTGGGCAACGAGATCGCGGCGTTCAACACGCTGCTCGGCAACGGAGGCTTGCAGCCGCTCGACCTGC
>CAYLZN010000369.1:0-5252 GCA_964387935.1 uncultured Vicinamibacteraceae bacterium
GCCTCGGCCACCTGGCGGTCTTCTGGGGGTTCGTCGCGTTCGGCCTCTATACGATCGTCGAGTTCCTGCACGGCCTCGGTATTGCCGACCTCACCGGGACCTCGCTGTTCCACTACTACAAGCTGCTGCTCGTGCCGTTCGCGCTCGCGGTGCTCGTCGGCATCACCGGGCTCGCGATCCGGCGCGGCATCCTGCAACCCAAGGCGCTCGGCGACCACGTGTCGAAGGAGTCGATCCTCATCGCGTTCTTCATCATGACGTTGATGGTGACGTTCCTGTGGGCGTTCCGCGACCTGCCCCACGGCGTCGAGCGGGCGAACTGGTGGGTGCACATGGTCGTGCTGCTCACGTTCCTGGGCCTCATTCCCAACTCCAAGCACCTCCACCTGGTCCTCTCGCCGCTCACCGTCTTCCTCAAGTCGCCGGTGCTCGCCACGCTGCCGAACCTGGACTTCGAGAAGGAGGAAGTCGGGCTCGAGGCGGTCAAGGACCTGCCGCGGAAGCAGGTCCTCGACGCGTTCACCTGCGTGGAGTGCGGGCGCTGCCAGGAGAACTGCCCGGCCTTCGGGACCGCCAAGCCCCTGAATCCGAAGCGGGTGATTCTGCAGAACGAGGAGGCGCTCCTCGGGGGCAAGCTCGATCAAAAGCTCGTCGAGCTGTACGACGAGGGCGTCCTCTGGCAGTGCACGACCTGCGGCGCCTGCGAGAACCAGTGCCCGGTCGGGATCGAACACCTGCCGGTCATCATCGGCGCACGCCGCGGGCTGGTGTCCAACGGGGAGGCGCCGGACTACCTCGGGCCGGTCTACAACAACCTGGAGCGGCGGGGCAACATCTGGGGCCTGCTCTACGACCAGCGGGAGAAGTTCGTGAAGTCGGCCGGCCTCGAGGTCTTCGATGCCGCGAAGCACGAGTACCTGATCTGGCTCGGGTGCGCGGGCGCCTTCGAGGCGGACTTCCAGAAATCGCTCCGCGCGCTGTTCGACATCCTCCGGTCGAAGGGTGTGACCTTCGGCGTGCTCGCGAAGGAGCGCTGCACGGGCGATATCGCCAAACGCACCGGCAACGAGTACATGTTCCAGGAGCTGGCGACCCAGAACATCGAGGAGTTCAGGAACGCGAAGGTCACGAAGATCATCACCTCCTGCCCGCACTGCCTGAAGACGATCGGACTCGACTACCAGGGCTTCGGGTTCCACGCCGACGTCGTGCACTCGTCGGTGATCGTGGCCCGGCTGCTGGCGGACACACCCGCCTTGAGCGCGGACGAATCGGTCACGTACCACGACCCGTGTTACCTTGGTCGTTACGCGAAGCACGACGAGGAACCGCGGGCCCTCCTGACCC
This sequence comes from uncultured Vicinamibacteraceae bacterium, assembly GCA_964387935.1. Lineage (GTDB taxonomy): Bacteria > Acidobacteriota > Vicinamibacteria > Vicinamibacterales > JAFNAJ01 > CAYLZN01. The sequence continues at coordinate 1,348 of CAYLZN010000369.1, forward strand.
GAGTGGGCGCCACGGTGATCGAGCCCGTGCGGAACCGGCAGAACCCGTTCTGCTGTGGCGCCGGCGGCGGGCTGCTGTTCGAGGAGCACGAGCCGGGCAAGCGCATCTCGCAGGAGCGCTTCGAGCAGTTGCAGGCCACCGGGGCCGGCAAGATCGTGATGGCGTGTCCGTTCTGCTCGATCATGCTCAAGGGCGCCCAGGCGAGCGCCAACGCGCCCGTGGAGATGGTGGACCTGTTGACCTACGTCGATGGCAAGCTCAAGGCGCGCGCACCCGGGAGCCCCGGCGGGTCGGCGCAGGTGATGTGACCGAGCAGCCGGCCTGGCGTCTCTCGCGCCGCAAGCGCGTCGAGGCGTCGCTCATTGTCGGACTGGGCGTGCCGGCGGCCGAGGCGTTGGGCCGGACGTGGCGCTGGCGGACCGACGGGCAGGAACACCTCGACGCCGTGGCCGCGCGGGGCCCGTTCGTGCTGGCGTTCTGGCATCACTGTCTGCTGCCCGCGATGCTGTTCTTCCGCGACCGCAGCATCGTGGCCCTCGCCAGTGAGAACTTCGACGGCGAGTGGGCTGCGCGCATCGCACATCACTTCGGGTACCGCACGGCACGGGGATCCTCGACGCGGGGCGCCGTGCGGGGGCTCGTCCACCTGAGGCGGCAGATGGAGGGCGGCGCGAGTTCGGCCTTCGCGGTGGACGGCCCCAGGGGGCCGGCGCGCAGGGTGCAGCCCGGCTGCGTCTGGCTCGCCCAGGCCACCGGCCAGCCCATCCTGCCGTTCCACGTGGCGGCGCGCGGGGCCTGGACCGCGCGCAGCTGGGACTCGACGCTCGTGCCGAAGCCGTTTGCGACGGTCGCCATGGTCATCGGTGACCCGATCTGGATCGAGCCCGAGCTCGACCCTGCGGCGTTCGAACGGGCGCGCCTGGGCGTCGAGGACGCCCTGAACGCGCTGGTGCCGCGCGCGGACCGCGTGCTGGGTGCCGGCGACGCAGGCCGGCCGCCCGCGGGCCGCATCCAGACACCATGAGGCCTGGTCGTGCACACGCCCTTCCTGCTCGTGACCTCCGATCGCTTCGCGGACCACATCACGCCGCCCGGGCATCCCGAGCGTGTGGAGCGCGCCGAGGTGTTCGACGGCGTGGCGCTGCGCTGGCGGGAGCGGGGCGGCCGGCTGGCCGCACCTCGGCCCGCCACACCTGACGAGCTGGCCCGCGTGCACGACCAGGCCTACCTGCAGCGGCTCGAGGCGACGCGGGGCCTGGCCGTGCAACTCGATCCCGACACGTACACGTCCCCCGACACGTACGACGTCGCGCTGCTCGCTGCCGGGGCCGCGCTGGTGGCGGTGGACCACGCGCTCGACCTCAAGGCGCCCGCGCTCGCGCTCGTGCGCCCTCCCGGACACCATGCCGAGCGCGCCCGGGCGATGGGGTTCTGCCTCCTGAACAACGTCGCGGTGGCGGCGGCCCACGCCCGGGCGCGCGGCCTGGCGCGTGTGGCCGTCGTGGACATCGACGTGCACCACGGCAACGGCACGCAGTGGATGTTCTACGAGGATCCGACCGTTTTCTACGTGTCCACGCATCAGTTTCCGTACTACCCTGGCACCGGCGGTGCCGCCGAGATCGGGCGGCAGGGCGGCTCCGGCTACACGCTGAACGTGCCCCTCGAGACCGGTGCCACCGATGCCGACTACGACCTGGTGTTCGCGGAGCTGATCATCCCGGTCCTCGAGGCCTACCGTCCCGAGTTGCTGCTGGTCTCCGCCGGGTTCGACGCGCACCACCGCGATCCCCTGGCGAGCATGCGCGTGTCCTCGGACGGCTTCGCCGCGATGATGGCGCGGATGTGGCACTTCGCGTCGCGCGTGTGTGAGGGCCGGCTCGTGGCGGTGACCGAAGGGGGCTACGATCTCGTGGCCCTGGCGGGCGGTCTCGAGGCCACCATCGAAGTGCTGTCGGCGCCGCCGCCGGGCGTGCTGGAGCCGATGCAGGGCGACCACGCCCGCGGCCGCGACGTCCTCGGCATCGTCGCCGACCTCCTGCGGCCGTACTGGCCTGGGCTATAATCGACTGTTTTCCTGAGGATTCCGACCGGGAGCATGAGGGTCGTCGAGTGGCCGAGTACAAACCGCGAGAAATCGAGCCGAAGTGGCAGCAGCGCTGGACCGATGCCGGCGCGTTCGAGGTGACCGAGGACCGGTCGCGCCCGAAGTTCTACTGCCTGGAGATGTTCGCCTACCCGTCCGGGCACGCGCACGTGGGACACGTGCGCAACTACATGATTGGCGACATCGTGGCGCGCGTGAAGCGGATGCAGGGCTTCAACGTCCTGCACCCGTTCGGGTGGGACGCCTTCGGCCTGCCGGCCGAGAACGCCGCCATCAAGAACCGGCTGCACCCGGAAACCTGGACGCTGGACAACATCGCGCACATGAAGGGCCAGCTCCAGCGCCTGGGCATCAGCTACGCGTGGGGACGCGAGATCGCGACCTGCCTGCCCGAGTACTACCACTGGAACCAGTGGCTGTTCATCCGCATGTACGAGCGCGGGCTGGCCTACCGGCGGCGCTCCTCGGTGAACTGGTGCTCGAGCTGTCAGACCGTGCTCGCCAACGAGCAGGTGGTGGACGGGGGCTGCTGGCGGTGCGGCACCGCGGTGACGCTGCGAGACCTCGAGCAGTGGTTCTTCAGGATCACGGCCTACGCCGACGAACTGCTCGGCGCGGCCGACCGCCTCGGCGCGTGGCCCGAAAAGGTCCTGACGATGCAGCGGAACTGGATCGGCCGGTCGGAGGGCGCCCAGGTCTCGTTCCCGTTGCGCGGTTCCGATAGTCGCCACGAGGAAGCCATCGACGTCTTCACGACGCGCATCGACACGATCTTCGGCGCCACGTTCCTGCTGCTCGCGCCGGAGCACACGCTGGTGGAGCGCTTCGTGCGGGAGGCGGAGCATCCGGCGCGGATGGCCGAGGCCCTGGCGCGGTTCCGCGCGCAGGACTGGCTGGCCCGGCTGTCCGGCGAGATCGACAAGGAAGGCTTCGACACCGGGCGTCAGGCGATCAACCCCTTCACGGGCGAGCCCGTGCCGATCTGGGTGGCGAACTTCGTCCTGGGCGAGTACGGCACCGGCGCCGTGATGGCCGTGCCAGCCCACGACCAGCGCGATTTCGAGTTCGCGCGGAAGTACGGCCTGCCGATCAGGGTCGTCATCCAGCCCGAAGGCGCCGGCGCCACGCGGCTGTCCGCCGACACGATGGCCGAAGCCAGCAGTCAACCTGGGCGAGTCGTGGACTCGGGTGAGTTCACCGGGTCGTGGTCCGAAGACGCCTGGGGCCGGATGGCATCGTGGGCCGAGGCGCGAGGGATCGGCCGGCCGATCGTGCAGTTCCGCCTGAAGGACTGGGGCATCTCGCGGCAGCGCTACTGGGGCACGCCCATCCCGATGATCTACTGCGAGACGTGCGGCATCGTGCCCGTGCCGGACAAGGACCTGCCAGTCCGGCTGCCGCAGATCGTGGAGTTCACCGGCCGCGGTGACTCGCCGCTCGCGCAGGTGCCCGAGTTCGTCAACACGACGTGCCCGACGTGCGGCGGACCCGGTCGTCGCGAGACGGACACGATGGACACGTTCGTGGACTCGTCCTGGTACTTCTACCGGTTCTGCGACGCGCACAACGGCACGCAGCCGTTCGACCCCGCCACGGTGGCCTACTGGGCGCCGGTGGACTTCTACAGCGGCGGCGTCGAGCACGCGATTCTGCACCTGATCTACTCGCGGTTCTTCGCCCGCGTGTTCCGCGATCTCGGCATGGTGGACCACGACGAGCCGTTCGCCCGCCTGCTCACCCAGGGCATGGTGCAGATCGGAAGAGCACACGTCTGAACTCCAGTCACAACGTGATATCT
>CAYLZN010000370.1:0-5244 GCA_964387935.1 uncultured Vicinamibacteraceae bacterium
CGCGTGACGACCGCGGACACGGGGCGAGCCGCCAGCTGCTCATCACCGTCGGCCCCTTGCTGCAGATCACGGGCACGCCGACCGGGCCGGGCAACAATCCGAACGCCGTCAGCCCGGGAGGCGAGGTGAGTCTCGCCACGGGTGGAGGCACCCTGCCGGGGCAGTCGCTCACCTTCCTCTGGTCGGCCACGTGTCCCGGTCTCCCCGGAAGCGGCACGTTCACGTCGCCGAACACGCCCGCGTCCTCCTGGGTCCCGCCTGTCAACACGACGGGCTCACCGCAGACGTGCACGCTGACCCTCACGACGACCGACGGGCAGGGCCAGGTGCAGACAGCCTCGCTGGCGATCAGCGTCCAGAGCGGCCCCGTCGGCGGGTGCACGGTCAGCGCCGCCCCGCTGCGACAGGACGTCGGCGCCGCCGGAAGCGTGATAACGGTGAATGTGACGGCGCAGGACGGTTGTGCCTGGACGGCGACCACCACCGAGCACTGGATCCGCGTCGCGGCCGGCGCGACCGGCACGGGCGGCGGCCTCATCTCCCTGCAGATCGACGCGTCGTCCTCGCCCGCCCCCCGGGTGGGCGTGGTCACGGTGGCCGGCATGAGCGTGGAAGTCGCCCAGGCTGGCATCGGGTACACCTACTACCTCGCCGAGGGCGCGACCGTCGGTGGCTTCTTCGACACGCGTCTGGCGCTCCTCAATGCCGACCCGTCACGCACCGCGTCCGTGACGGTGGAGTTCCAGCTCAAGGACACGAACACGGTACTGACCCACACGGTGGGCGTGGGCGCTCACCAGCGCGCCACCATCGACGTGAGGACCCTCGGCGCCCTCAACCCGGCCCTCTCCCCGCTGTCTTCCGCGGAGTTCTCCACGGTGGTGCGCTCCGACGTGCCGCTCGTGGTCGATCGCACGATGACCTGGGATGCGCGCGGGTACGGCGGCCACTCCGAAACGGCCATCGACGCGCCGGCCTCCACCTGGTACTTCGCCGAGGGCGCAACCATCGGCAATTTCGAGCTCTACTACCTGATCCAGAACCCGAACCTGGCGCCGCTCGACAACGAGATCGAGGTCACCTACCTGCTGCCGCCACCCGCGGCGCCGATCGTCCGCACGTACTCGATGGGACCGCAGACGCGGCGCAACATCGCCGTGCACGTGGAACCCGGCCTCGAGAACGCCGAGGTCTCCGCCATCATCAGGACGCCCGCCCACAAGCCGGTCATCGTGGAACGCGCGATGTACCTGACGACGGCCGACCTGTTCTACGGCGCCGGGCACGAAAGTGCCGGCATCCGCGCACCGCGCACCCAGTGGTTCTTTGCCGAGGGCGCGACCGGGGACTTCTTCGACCTCTTCATCCTGATCGGGAACCCGAACGACGTGCCGGCGCACGTCACCGCCACGTTCCTCTTCGACGATGGCACGACCTGCAGCAAGGCGATCGGGAACACGTGGGTCGATGGAGCGGTCGTCGTGGGGGCCAAGAGCCGGCAGAACGTGTGGGTCGATCTCGAAGCCGTGCCCGGCTGCCCGCGCAGCCTGGCCGAGGCGGCAGTCTCGACCGCCCTCTCGTCGGATCTGCCCATTGTCGCGGAGCGCACCATGTGGTGGCCGGGGCCGAGCGCGGCCACGTGGGCGGAATCGCACAACTCGCCGGGCGCCACCACTCCCGGGATCGTGTGGGCGATGGCCGAAGGCGAACAGGGCGGCAGCCGCGGCGTGGACACCTACGTGCTGGTCGCCAACACGTCGCCCTTCGACGGCGCCGCCAGGGTCACCCTCTACTTCGAGGACGGCTCGAGCGTGGAGAAAACTGTGGAACTGCTGGCCAACAGCCGGACCACCGTCCCGGTCGGTGCCGGACGGGATCCGGTGCGGCAGCCGCTGAGCAAGGCGGAACGGGCGGGATTCGGCTTCGGACCGGTGGCCGTGGACCGGCGGTTCGGGGTCGTGGTGGAAAGCCTGCCGGTGGACGGCCAGGCGGGCCCGGCGGCCCTCGTGGTCGAACGGGCCAGCTATTGGAGCGCACCGGGGGCACCCCAGTGGGCGGCTGGGACCAACGCGCTGGCCACTCGGGTGCGGTGAAGTCAGACACTTCGGCAGCTCGATCAGGTTGCGCGATTGAAGTCGCCGGGAATCTCTCGATCGACCCAAACGAGACCTTGAGTCTTCCTCGGGGAAGCATTTCCGCTCCTCGGGCGTCGTTCATCGGGATTTCCGCATGGCACCGCTTCTGCTCGATTCGATCGTGACCGGCAGGCCTTCGCCTGCGTGACCCGCCGCCCTCCCGCGGAGGGTCCCACCACGGTCGCGCCTTGGCCTCCTCGCGAGGCGACGTTGCTGGAGATGTCCACCATGAAGCGGTTCGCTTGGACGATCCTCGCCCTGCTGGGCAGCCTCTCCCCCGCCCTGGCGTTCGACGGCCCGGGCACGGTGACCTACGACCAGACGGTCAACGGGATCCGCGTGGTGTTGACCACACAGGCGACAGTGCTTCGATTCGGTCGCACCAACTTCACCATGACCGCCTACGTGCCCATTGTCGCCAGCACGGTGGGCCAGAGCGTGGTGCTGCAGATTCGAAAGCCCGCGTCCCCGGACGATGTGATCGTGAGCTCGTGCGCGTATGTCCCGACTGCCGGCGACGTGGGGACGACAGCCATCTACACCTGCGATGGCTTCGAGGTCATTCCCGGCATCCTGGCCGGCCAGACGTCGGTCGAGCTGTTTCCGAACGTGACGAGAAACGCCTCAGTGCCCGAGGACCTGCTCGAACACGACGGCCTGACCAACAAGCTCGTCGTGCCCGTCGCACCCGACGACACCTACGAGAACAACGACAGTGAGCTGATCGCCTCGGACCTCGGCACACTCACCACCCCGTTCAGCCGCACCGACATGGTGTGGCTCGACATCGACTACTTCAAGTTCGTCGCGCCCGTGGGCTCGGGCTCGGCTGAGATCGCCATTCAGTTCTGGCACCAGGTGACGGACCTCGATCTCTACGTGTACGACTCGTCAGGGACCCTGATCGGCGCCAGCGTCAGCTCCGAGAACGATGAAGAACGCGTGATCATCGCCGTGACACCAGGACAGACGTATTACGTGGGTGTCGAGGCCTATGACGCCAATCCGGCGTTCTACGACCTCTCGTTGTTCGCGACGGCGCCTCACCTCATCACGATCACGTCCGGCCCGGGCGGGTCGCCGAACCCGGTCCTCTCCAGCGGGCTCGTGAATCTCTTCCTGGCGGCGACCGACTCGCTCGGCCACACGCTGAGCGTCTTCTGGTCGGCCAACTGCCCCGCACTGCCCACGGCAGGCTCGTTCAGCAATCGTTACATCTCGAATCCCACGTGGACGGCCCCCATCAACGCGACCGGCGTCCAGAAAGCGTGCACGATTCGCGTCGACGTGAGCGACAACCTGGGGACGAGCCTGCAGGGCACGTTCACGCAGCGTGTCGATCCTGCGGCCCACGACGTCGTCATCACCGCAGGTCCGGGCGGCCAGCCGAATCCCGTCGCCTCGTCGGGCAGCGTCGTGCTCAGTCTCACAGCGTTCGACACCTTCGGCCACCCCTTGACGTACGACTGGCAGGCCTCGTGTCCGGGGCTGGGCACAGGCACGTTCGCGCCGAGTGCGAACGAGGCCTCTCCCGTGTGGACGGCGCCCGCCAACACGACGGGAACGGCACAGACCTGCACGATCTCCGTGACGACCGACGATGGCCAGGGCGAGACGGCGAACGGCTCGTACCTGCAGATGGTGGAACCTGTCCCTCACGCCGTGACGATCGTGACGGGCCCGACCGGGACGCCTGACCCCGTGGCATCTGGCGGACCGGTCGCGCTCACCGTGAGCGCGACAGACAGCCTGGGTCACTCCGTCAGCTACGCGTGGCAGGCCACGTGTCCCGGGCTGACGGGTTCCGGGGAGTTCAGTCCCGGTGCGACCACTCAGAACCCCACCTGGACCGCCCCGTCCAACACGACAGGTTCGCAGGTCACCTGCACCCTGACGGTGACCGCCAGCGACGGCCTCGGCACCTCGACCAGCGGCACCTGGATGCAGCGTGTCAATGCGCTGGCGCACGTGCTCACGATCACGGCCGGTCCATCCGGCGCACCGAACCCCGTCGCGACCGGCGGTGGTGTCGCACTCAACGTGACGGCGACCGATACGCTGCCACACACGCTCTCCTACAACTGGCAGGCGTCGTGTCCAGGCCTCGGGTCCGCCGGCGTGTTCCTGCCGAATGCCGCCGTTCAGACACCCAACTGGACGGCTCCGGCAAACCTGACCGGGGTCCAGCAGTTCTGCACGATCAGCGTGACCGTCGATGATGGTCAGGGCACGACGAAGTCGGGCAACTACCAGCAGGCGGTGTCGTCGGCCTCCAACGTCGTGGCCATCACTGCCGGTCCGAGCGGCACGCCCAATCCGGTCGCGTCAGCAGGCGCGGTCGCGATGTTCGTGAGCGCGAACGACCTCCTGGGACGGCCGCTCACCCACGAGTGGGCGGCGGTGTGCCCCGGGCTCGGCGCCAACGGCTCGTTCAGCAATCCCGGCGCCGAGAGCCCGACGTGGACGGCACCGGCCAACCAGACGGGCAGCCAGAGCACCTGCACCATCACCGTCACCGTGGGAGACGGCCAGGGCTCGACGAAGAGCGCCAGCTTCACCGAGTTCGTCAACGCGGATACCGTCTGCACCTTCGGCGTGGCCCCGGTCTCTGCGGACCTGTCGAAATCCGGCGGGACGGGGACGGCGGCGGTCACGACCGGAACCGGCTGTGGCTGGACCGCGATCAGCAACGACGCGTGGCTCGCGCTGACCAGTCCGCCGAGCGGCGTCGGCAGCGGAGCGGTGAACTACTCCGCCGCCGCCAACACCTCGCCCGGACCGCGCACGGGAACGCTCACCGTCGCTGGCCAGACCGTGACGGTCCACCAGGCCGGGGCGGGCTACTCGTACTACTTCGCGGAGGGCGCGACCATCGGCGGGTTCTTCTCCACCCGCCTGGCCTTGCTCAACATCGATGCCGCCGCGACGGCGACCGTGACTCTGGACTTTCAGCTGAAGGACACGACCACCGTCCTCACGCACACCCTCACGCTCGGCCCGCGGCAGCGCGCCACGGTTGACGTCAGTGAGCTCGGTATGTTCAATCCGGCGCTCGCCGCGCTGGCCTCGGCCGAGTTCTCCACCGTCGTCCGCTCCGACCGCCCCCTGG
>CAYLZN010000371.1:0-5202 GCA_964387935.1 uncultured Vicinamibacteraceae bacterium
TGCCGTTGGCCACCGCCTCGATCAGGTTGCGCGGGCCGAAGGCCACGTCGCCGCCCGCGTAGATGCCTGGCGCCGAGGTGGCGAGCGTCTGGGGATCGACCTTGATCGTGCCTCCCGGGGTGAGCGCAATCCCATCCTCCCCGGTGACGAACGACAGGTCCGGCTTCTGCCCGATCGCGAGCACACAGGCGTCCGCGTCAATCGTGACCACGTCGGTCTCGTCGTATCGCGGGGCGAACCGGCCGTTGTCGTCGAACACCGACACCACCTTCTGGAGTTCGATCGCCCGGAGGCGGCCGTCACCGACGAACCGCTTGGGACCGCGACGCGTCGTGAACCGGACGCCCTCCCTCTGGGCCTCCTCGAACTCCTCGTGGCCTTGCGTGGACCGCAGCACCGGCATCTCCTCGAACGTCTCGAGGGAGACGATCGTGACCTCGGTCGCGCCGCCGCGCAGCGCGGCACGCGCGGAGTCGAACGCCTCCTTCACCCGCGCGTCGGCCGCGGCCTCGGCCTGCTCGAGTTCCGCCAGTTCCTCTTCCTTCGACACGCGAAGCGCCGTGCGGGCGGCGTCGAAGGCGACGAAGCCGCCGCCGATGACGACGACGCGGCGGCCGAGGTCCATGCGGAACCCGCGGTTGATGTTGATCAGGTAGTCAACCGCTTTGACCACGCCGTCCAGTTCCACCCCGGGGACCTGGATGTCGCGACCGGCCGAGACGCCCACCGAGATGAAGGCCGCTTCGAAGCCCTGCTGCTTCAGCTCGCGAAGTCCGAGCTTCGCATCGAGCGGCGTGTTGAGGCGCAGTTCCACGCCCAGTGCGGCGATCTTGTCGATTTCGGACCGGATCAAGGTGCGCGGCAGACGGTACTCGGGGATGCCGAAGCGCATCATGCCCCCCGGCTCCGGCGCACCCTCGAACACGACCACGTCGTAGCCGAACAGGGCGAGGTCGTGGGCGGCGGCGAGCCCGGCCGGGCCCGCACCAATGACGGCCACCTTGCGTCGCGGGCCGCCCGGTGCGGCACGGTCGGCAATCGCGAACGGCAGGTGCGTCCCGTATCGATTCCCCTCGCCGGTGTCGGCTTGCAGGAGCCGGTCCTGCGTGCCGGGCCGCACCGACTCGACGCCGTACTGCTCGGTGACGAACCGCTTCAGCGCCCGGATGGAGATGGGCGCGTCGATCGTGCCTCGACGGCAGGCATCCTCGCAGGGCGCCGCGCAGACCCGGCCACACACCGAGGCGAACGGGTTCGGCGCCCGGGCGACGAGGTAGGCGTCCTCGTCGCGTCCTTCGGCGATGAGTTGCACGTACCGGCCAGCATCGGTGTTGACCGGGCAACCCGTCTGGCACTTGACCTGAGCTTTCCAGTCGCTGAGGAGGGGCAGGCGGACACGGACTGGCATGCGGCGACTCCCGGCTCCCCCCGGGGGCCCGGGGAGCCATGGCTCGGGAGTGGACTATAGGCCCCGGCACCTTGGGAGCCTATGACCGGCATCATACGTACGCACGCCTCCTCGAGGCAAGGGGTTGCCCCCTGACCCAGGGGCCCTACCAGCCGTGCGCCGCCTCGTGGGTCTTCGACTGTCTTCGCGAATCGAAGCTCCTAGAAACCGACCGTTGCGTTCGCGAACAGGGTCAGGCCTGGTTCGAACACCCGTGTCCCGTTGCGGAACGGATCGCGCTGATACGAGAGGTGTTCGTAGTAGGCCCGGTCGAGCAGGTTGTCGAGTCCGATCGTGACCCGCAGACGACTCACCTTGAACCCCGTCCGTGCATTGACCACCGTGTAGCCCGGAGTCGGCTGCTCCCCGAGCGACGTATCCACGTGATCCTGACGCGCGACCGCGATGACCTCGATCGCGGCGTTGACCCGCCCGTCGTCGTACGAGAGGGCCGCCGTGCCTCGCGCCGGCGGGATCTCCGCCAGGTCTGCCGATTCGTCCGTCCGCTCGGTGCCGCGCAGCCAGGACCCGGTGCCCGTGACGAACATGCGCCGGGCCAGCGGCACACTGACGTCGAGTTCCGCGCCCCTCATTCGCGCATCCACGTTCGCGAAGGTCCTGGCCCTCGTGTTCATGACGCCGGGCACGGCCGTCTGCCGCGCGATGCCCCGCACGACCACGAAGTCGTCGAGCCACCAGTCGAACACGTTCGCCGCGACGCGAAGCCGCCGCCGGACGAACTCGACCTCCCCCTCGAGCCCGGTGTTCGTCACCGGGGCGAGGCCGGGGTCGCCGACCCAGTCCATGCCCGATCGCTTGAGGGCGAAGTAGCGCTCCTGCTGGTCGGGGCTGCGCATCGAGCGGCCGACACCGCCGGCCACCGTGACGCCTCCCGGCAGGAGCCACTTCAGCCGCGCCTTCCCCGACCCGAGCACGTCGTCCCGGCTCGTCGACGCCACGCCGTGGTACGCCCGGAAGAGCGCGACGTTGGCCCCGGTGTCGTCCACGCGCGTGCCGACCCAGTCCACCCGGACGCCCGCCTCGAGCGTGGCCGTCGCGCTCAAGGGGCGCGAGACTTCCCCGAACAGTCCCGCCGCGGTGTGCGTGGCATCCGCGAGCGATCGCTGGGGGACGTATTGCATGCCGGCCATCTGCGTCGTCGTGTTCCAGCGGCGACGCGCGACCTCCGTGCCGACCGACAGCCCGCCCCATCGCCCTTCGGCCCGGCCTCCCCAGGTGTCGGTCTTCGCGTCGGTCCCCATCGACCACCCGCGCGTGGCCGTGCCTGCCGTCAGGCGGTGCGCATCGGTCATCCAGTGCGTGACCCGCGTGTAGTACGCCTGCGCGGCCACCGCACCCAGCGCTCCCGGGGCATCGGCGCTCTCGTAGCGGGCCCCGATCCGGTCGGCATCGTCGTTGATCGCATCCATCTGCAGGTACGGGTAGAGCACGAGACCCGCATCCTGCCGCGTGTACGAGAGTTGGAGGGTCTGCGCCGGGGTGGGGGTCCACGCCAGCCGACCCCACCCCGTGCCCACGGAGAACGCGGCAAGATCGAGCGCGTCCGGCCGGTAGTTCGCAACGGCCGTGAACAGGCGGTCGTTGCCGTCTCGATACGCGTCAGCGCGCCGCCAGGATCCGCCTCCGAGCATGGACCAGGCGCGTCCCCCGAACGATGCCGTGGCGGCGGGGTTGATGTAGGCGGCCGTGCCTACGCCCAGGTTGATCAGCCCCCGCCAACCGGCCGCGGGCCGCTGCGTCACCACGTTCACGACGCCGCCGAGGCTGCCCTGGTGTTTCACGTCGAAGGGGCCCTTGGCGACCTCGATACGCTGGACCTCTGCCAGATCGACGTGGAACGAGGGAGGGTCCATGTGGTTGGGGCAGGCGCCCTGCACCCGCTGTCCGTCGATCACGACCGTCAGGTCCCTGCTCTGCAGGCCCCGGACGACGATGTCGCCGGCGATGGCGCCCTTGCGGAGACGCATGATGCCAGGACGAGCCATGGTGGCATCTGCGACGTCGCGTGCCGCCCTGTCCCGGATGGCGGTCAGTTCCATCGCGTCCCGTGGACCCGTCCCGACCACGTCGATGTGCTCCTCCACCATCGCCAACTCCAGGACCAGGTCGACCTCCGTGTGCCGGCCAGCCTCGACCCTGACCGACACCGTCCGGGTCGTGAAGCCATCGAGCTGTGCCGTGAGCGTGCGGGAGCCTTCCGGCAGATCAGCGAAGAAGAACAGGCCGGCAGCGGTCGAGGCCAGCCGGAGCGGCGCTGCCTCCCCGCCTTCGATCGAGACCACGACCCCGGGCAGTCTCGACCCGTCCGGGGCCCTGACGGAACCACCGAGCGAGCCGGTCTGCCCGGCGGCGTCGACGCCGGCGCCCGCGCCAGGACAGAGAAAGACGACTGACAGGACAGCGCAGAGACTCCCTCGGATCATCGACGCACCTCCGGAGATCGCGCACAGGGCGCGGCTCACGGACCAGTTACAGGACCGCAGAGACGGGCGGCTGCGCTACGCGCGCGGCGGAGGGTGCGGCACGGAGCGAGGGCAGGTGGCGAGCGACGTGACGGGGCGTTCCCCGAGCGGCTCCGGGGACAGCATGATCGCGGTCTGGGCGTTCGGAGCCGGCAGCGCTTCGTCCGATGGACCGGTTGCGGCCGGCCCTGGCCCGCGTTCGGTGCAACAGCAGGTTCCGCGCAGGACGAGGCAGTTGGTGGGCTTGCAGCAGGTGCGGCGACAGAGGGCGCCGCATCCGCCCTCGTCGATGACGAGGGCGCTCAGGCCGGAGAGGCCACTCGTGATGATGACGAGCACGCAGGCCGCGACCCTCGACCGGAGCGACGCGCGGAGGCTCGATGACGCCCACATCCTCCGCGCGGCGGGTCGAGGCTGGCCCGACATGTGCGCATTCTACTGCGCGAGGCCGCGCCACGTATGACGAGCGTCATACCTGCGGTCAATCGTGACTGAGCAGTTCGAGCGCGTGCCGGTCCTGCAGCAGGAACCCATCCTTCTGCGTCTGCACGAGGTTCTGCTTGCTCCAGCGGCTCATGACGCGGATGGCCGTTTCGATGGTCGTGCCGGTCATGTCGGCCAGTTCCTGGCGGGACAGGGCAGCCGGCACGAAGTGCCCGCCCGGCACGGGCCGGCCGACGTCTTCGTTCATTTTGAGCAGCAAGCGTGCCAGGCGACCCTCGACCCGCGTCCCGGTCAGCTCGGCCAGCCGGTTGGTCAACTCCACGAGCCGCGTCGTCAGGCCCAGCAGGAGCCCACGCACCAGGGAGGGGTGCTGTTCGAGCAGCTTGAAGAACGCCGCGCGCGGCATGACCACGCAGGTCGTGTCGTCGAGTGCGGTGGCTGACGCCGGGAACGGAAATCCCTCGTACACCGCGACGGCCCCGAGGGGGTCACCGGCGCCGAAAATCTCCAGGATGATCTCCCGGCCGTGAGGGGTCAGCTTCGAGACCTTCACGCGGCCCCCCGCGACGACGTAGAACGCGTCGGAGGGGTCGCCTTCGCTGAAGATGCGGTCGCCCCGGCTGTACGCGGCCACCTGGGACACCGCCGCGACCCGCTCCCGGTCCTCTGGCGCCAAGCGCCTGAAGATAGGGGTGCGCGCCAGCAGGTCGGCTGGGGCATGGGGCACGCCGGAATCATATATCGGGAGCGCCATCGGCGGCTTGCGGCCAGCCTGGCCGCAGGTCGCCCGCCGATTGCCGCCCGCCGTTCTCTTGGCGTGCTCGCCCT
>CAYLZN010000372.1:0-5191 GCA_964387935.1 uncultured Vicinamibacteraceae bacterium
CATTCGCGAAAGGCTGCGTAATGTCGGCACTTTCAAACCGTTCGGCGTTCTAGCGATCCACCTCGCCCAGCACGATGTCGATCGTGCCGATGAGTGCCACGACGTCGGCGACCAGATGTCCCCGGACCAGTTGCGGCAGCACCTGCAGGTTGCAGAACGAGGGCGGGCGCACGCGCATGCGGTACGGTGACAGGGACTTGCCGTCGCTCACGATGAAGAACCCGAGCTCGCCCTTCGGCGCCTCGATCGCGTGGTAGGTCTCCCCTGCCGGCGGCTTGATCATGCGCGGCACCTTGCCGAGCACCGGCCCCTCGGGCAACCCGGCGAAGGCCTGCCGGATGATGCGGATGGACTGCCGGAACTCCTCGAGTCGCACCAGGTAGCGGTCGTAGGTGTCGCCGGCGGTGCCGAGCGGGATGTCGAACTCGAACTCGTCGTACGCCGCGTAGGGCTCGTCCTTCCGGATATCGCGGAGCACGCCGGAGGCGCGCAGCGGTGGCCCGCAGAACCCCATCGCCACGGCGTCAGGTCCGGAAATCACGCCGACGCCGCGGGTGCGCTCGAGCCAGATCCGGTTCTGGGTCAGCAGCGTCTCGTAGTCGTTGATCTTCTCCTCGATGACCTTGCAGATCTCCTCGACGCGCCGATCCCATCCTGGCGGGATGTCCTGCGGGAGGCCGCCGACGCGCATCGCGTTGTAGGTCAGGCGGGCGCCGCAGTACTCTTCGAAGAGGTCGAGCACCAGTTCGCGCTCGCGCAGGCAATACAGGAACACCGTGACGGCCCCGATGTCCATCGCGTGCGTGCCGAGCCACACGAGATGGCTGGCCAGCCGCTGCAGTTCCGAGAGGATCGTGCGGATGTAGCGCGCCCGGCGTGGCACCTCGAGCTGCAGCAGCTTCTCGACCGTCTCGCAGTACCCGAGGTTGTTGGTGGCGGCTGCGACGTAGTCCATCCGGTCCGTGATGAGGACGATCTGCGTCCAGTCCCGCGCCTCGCAGAGCTTCTCGACGCCCCGGTGCAGGTAGCCGATCACGACGTCCGCGTCGACGACCCGCTCGCCGTCGAGGCGCAGGACGAGCCGGAGCACGCCATGCGTGCTCGGGTGCTGTGGCCCCATGTTGATGACCAACTGGTCGGTGTCGAACATGGGCGAAGGGGTCGGCGTGCTCATTCGAAATCAGCCTCGCGCGCGGCGTTGCCGAGCTTCAACCACTCGTGCGGGCTCTCGAGCAGCAGTTCGCCCGGCCCCTCGAGGGGGTAGTCCTTGCGCTGGGGATGCCCCTGCCAGTCGTCGGGCATCAGGATCCGGCGGAGATCCGGGTGACCGGCGAACCGGATGCCGAACATGTCGTAGATCTCGCGCTCGAGCCAGTTCGTGGCGGGCCAGACACCAGTCGCCGTCGGCACCGGCTGGCCGTCGGCGACGCGCGCCTTCACGCGCGCGCGGCGTCGATGCGGGACCGAGTAGAGACAGTACACGACATCGAAGCGCTCCGCCCGCGGCGGCCAGTCCACCGTCGTCATGTCCGAGCAGTAGTCGAATCGGGCTTCGGGCGCGTCGCGCATCCAGGTGAGCACTTCGACCAGCCGGTCCACCGGCGCGATGACCGTCCAGTCGTTGACGTGCACGCTCAGGCTGGTCACCCCGGGCAGCGCCCGTTCGAGCGCGTCCACCCAGTCGGGTCGGGGGGTATCAGGCGGCGGCGGAGGGTCTGGCGGCCCTTGCGGCACCACCGCCTTGGGTTCCGGTTTGGCGCCTTCTGCCTTCGGCTTCGCCGGCGCCTCGGGCTTGGGCTTGGCGGCCGCGACGGCCTTGGCGCCGCCGGCCTCCGGCGGCGTGCCGGGGGCGGGTGGTTCCGATGACGCGGTCACAGTGGGCTCCCTCCTCCATTCGGGGCCTCAGCCCCTTCCGGTACCGGCCTCGGGTCAGGCCCAGTCCAGCGCGCCCCGACGCCAGGCATAGAAGTAGCCCACGATCAGGATGCCCAGAAAGACCAGCATCTCGATCAGGCCGAAGAGCGCCAACTCATCCATGATGACGGCCCACGGAAAGAGGAAGACCGTCTCGACGTCGAAGATCACGAAGAGCATGGCCACCAGGTAGTAGCGTACGCTGTACCGGTCGCGCGCGTCGGTGGCGGGCTCGATGCCGCACTCATAGGGCTCGAGCTTGACCTTGTTGTACTTGGAGGGACCGACGGCCCAGGAAAACCACAACAGGACCACGGCGAAGCCGATGGCCACCAGGAAGAACACGAGGATCGGAACATAGGCATCGAGCATCGCCAGGTGCCTCGCGCTTGGACGAAAGCCGCGTGGGTTATAGCACTTCGCCGGAGACCCGTCAACAAAACCGACTCCGGACGATGGACACTAAGTCGCTTCTGATCAGAGACTTATGAACAACAGCCGGCTTGACCGCTCTCGCCGGCCGGCCTATACTCGGACGTAAGCCAATTGCCTGCCAGCGTGGTGATTCGATGATTCCTGCCCAGCTGACGTGTCGGTTTCTGGCCGGCGCGCTTCGTCTTCTGCTGACGGCCAGCCTGGTCGTTCTGATCCTCCCGAGCGCCAGCGCCGCCCAGGCGGGCGAGCAGACCCTCTACGTCTCCGCGCTCACCAGGGCCGGTCAGCCGGTCGACACGCTGGCCCCGGCCGACGTCCTCGTCCAGGAGGACGGGGTCGCTCGAGAAGTGCTGCGCGTGACCCGTGCCACAGACCCCATGCAGGTCGCGATCCTCGTGGACAACTCGTCGATCTCGGCCGCTCATGTCTCGAACATGCGGGACGGCCTCCGGCGCCTGCTGGCCGCGCTCCCGAGCGGTCACGCCTTTTCCCTTGTGACCTACGCCGACCGGCCCACGCTCCTCGCGAGCCTGACGACTGACAAGGGCGAAATCGAGAAGGGCATCGACCGGGTCTTCGCGCAAACGAGCAGCGGCGCCTACTTCATCGATGCCGTCGACGAGACGGCACGCGGCTTCATCAAGAACGAGTCGGCCCGGCCCGTAATCGTGGTCCTGGCCTTCGAGGGCGCCGAGTTCAGCAACGGCGGCTACCAGGGCGTCCTCGAGCGCCTTCACGAGTCGGGCGCGCAGTTGCACGTCCTCCAGCTCGTGGAGGGCCGGGCTGACCGAACGCAGGAAGAACGCGATCGCAGCGTCGTCATCGATCGCGGCACGCGCGAGACCGGGGGGCGGCGCGACTCCCTGCTCACGAGCATGTCCTTTTCCTCAGCCTTCGAATCGCTCGCCGCGGAACTGAACAGCCAGTTCAAGGTGGTGTTCGCCCGGCCGGAGTCGCTGATTCCGCCGCGCGAGACGAAGGTCGCGTCGGCCAACCCCGCCCTGGAGATCCGTGGCGTCCTGGTGAAGGACCGGCGCGCGCCGGGGCGCTGACCACGGGCACTTCCGGGCACGAGACACAACACCATGACACGCGGCGGGAACGGGGTGGTCCTGACACTGGTTGGGGTACTTACGGCAGGCGGCTGGGTGACGGCCCAGCCCAAGCCGGTGCCGTCGTTTCGGGCCGGCGTGGATGTCGTCTCGCTCAACGTCACCGTCACCGATGCGTCGAGCCGCTATGTGACGGACCTCGACCGCGGCGAGTTCGTCGTGTTCGAAGACGGGGTCCAGCAGGAGCTGACCTTCTTCAACCGCACCAACCTTCCGATCGCGCTGTCGCTGCTCGTGGACACGAGCGCCAGCATGGAGGACAAGCTCGGGACCGCGCAGGAGGCGGCGGTCGGCTTCGCCCAGAACCTGCGCGAGCAGGATCTCGCGTCGGTGATCGACTTCGACAGCCGCGTCGAGATCCTCCAGCCGTTCACCAACGACGTGCAGGCCCTCACGCGGGCCATCCGCCAGACGAGTGCGGGCGGCTCGACCTCGATGTACAACGCGATCTACATCTCCCTGAAGGAACTCAAGAAGGTGCGGGCGTCCTCCGATGACGACGTCCGCCGCCAGGCGATCATCGTGCTGTCGGACGGCGAGGACACCTCCAGCCTGATCACCTTCGAGGAGGTCCTCGACCTGGCGAAGCGCTCCGAAACGGCGATCTACACGATCGGGATCCGCTCGAAGGACCCGCTCCAGGGGCGCGGATTCAAGGAGGCGGAGTTCGTCCTGCGCCAGCTCGCCCAGGAAACGGGCGGCCGCTCCTTCTTCCCGTCGTCGGCGAACGAACTGCCCGGGATCTACGGTCAGATCGCCCAGGAGCTGTCGAGCCAGTACACGATCGGCTACACCTCGAGGAACCCGCGGCGAGACGGCCAGTGGCGCCGCGTGGTCGTGCGACTGAACCGACCCAACGTCACGGCGAGGACCAAGCAGGGCTATTACGCGCCAACGATCGAGCGGTGACGCCGGGCCTGAAAGGCCCGGCGCTCCGAGATCAAGGCCCGGCGCTCCGAGGGTTTATACTGAGGCGCTATGCGCGCCGGGACTGTTTACATCGTCGGGGCCGGACCCGGAGATCCGTCCCTCATCAGCGTGCGCGGCCGCAGGTACCTCGCGGGCGCGGACGTCGTCGTCCACGATCACCTCGTGCACCGGCGCCTGCTGCGCCTTGCGCCCCCGCAGGCCGAGCGCATCGACGTCGGCGCCGCAGCCCCGCAACCGCTCGCCCAGGACGCGATCAACCTGTTGCTCGCCGAGAAGGCACGTGAAAACAAGGTCGTCGTCCGCCTCAAGTGGGGCGACCCCTTCGTGTTCGACAGCGGCGGCAAGGAAGCGCTGTTCCTGCACGAGCAGCAGATCCCGTTCGAGGTCGTGCCCGGCGTCACGGCGCCGGTCGCGGGCCCGTGCTATGCCGGCGTGCCAGTCACGTATCCCGGAGCCGGTGACACGCTCGTCTTCGTGCGCGGCCACGAGGACGGCAGCAACAAGCCGATCCGCGTGGACTGGGAAGCGATCACGCAACTCGAGGGCACCGTCGTCTGCTACGCGGGCCCGAAGCAGATTCCGCGTGTGGCCGATGCCCTGCTCGCGGGCGGCTGCTCCGCGGACGAATCGGCCGCGGTCGTGTTCGACGCGACGCTGCCGCGCCAGCACACCGTCCAGGGCACGCTCGGCGCGCTGGCCGATCAACTGAAGCAAAGCGCCGAGGCGTCCGCCAAGGCCGGCATCCTCGTGGTCGTCACGCGTTCCCGCGAGCAGGCCGGCGACCTGATCGATCTGCTCGA
>CAYLZN010000373.1:0-5165 GCA_964387935.1 uncultured Vicinamibacteraceae bacterium
CCGCGGCGGGCCCGCAGGCTCCGGCCCCGGCGCCCTCACAGCCCGCAGCGGCGGGGCAGGCGACACCGCAGGCGGCTGTGCGCGTGGTCGCCGAGACCCTGGTCGTTCCCCAGGGCACGCTGATTGTCGTGCGGCTGGCCAGCGACCTCAGTTCGGCGACGGCGACGGTCGGTGACCGCTTCCAGGGATTCCTCGACCAGGACCTCGCCGCTGGTGGCCGGCTGATCGCGCCCCGCGGGAGCAAGGTCTTCGGCGTGGTCACCGCGGCGGACAAGGGCAGCAAGGGCAGCGGCCAGCCCGTACTCAGCGTGTCGCTCACGGACCTCAAGGTGGGCGACCGCCTGCTGCCGATCAAGACGCAGCCGCTGACCGTGCAGGGCAAGGCCGGCAAGGGCGGCCGCAAGGTCGTGGGCGGAGCGGGGCTTGGTGCGGCGATCGGCGCCATCGCCGACGGGGGCGAGGGGGCGGCGATCGGCGCGGCGATCGGTGGAGCCGCGGGCGTGGGAGCGGCGGCCGCGGGGTCGCAGACCGCGGCCGTCATTCCCGCGCAGTCGCCGGAATCGTTCACGGTGGCCGTGCCGTTCCAGATCGACGTCATGACGAACGTCGCGGTTCGGTAGGAAAGGAGTCGCAGCATGCAGGTCGGACGGGGAGTCGCAGTGGCGGTCGTGGTCTCGCTGGCGGCGATGGCACCGGCTCGCGCGCAGGACCTCCAGCAGAAGCTCGCCGCCGCCAGGCAGTCCGCGGCGGCCAACCAGAAGGCGCTGCGCGCCTACACGTGGCTCGAGAAGACCGAGATCTTCTTCAAGGGCGAGTCGAAGAACACCAAGGTCGAGTCGTGCCGCTACGGCCCCGACGGCAAGGTCCAGAAGACGCCCGTCGTCGAACCGCCGCCCCCTGAGAAGCAGCGGGGGCTCCGTGGCCGCGTCGTCGCGAAGAAGACGGGCGAGATGAAAGAGGAACTGGAAAGCGCTGCGGCCCTGGTGCACCAGTACGTGCCACCCGACCCGGACCTGATGCAGGTGGTCATGGGGGCCGGCACGGCGTCGCTCGCGCAGGCGGGACCAGGCCTCGTGGCGCTGAAGTTCCCTGGCTACGTGAAGGGAGGCGACGCCCTGACGCTGACCTTCGAGTCTGCGGTGAAATCGCTCCAGCGGATCGACGTCGCCACCCACCTGGACCAGCCCTCCGAGACGGTCACCTTCAACGTGACCATGCAGTCGCTGCCCGACGGGACCAACTACCCGGCGCAGGTCACGCTGGGCATCCCGGGCCGCCAGATCGAGGTACGGATCACCAAGAGCAACTACCAGAAGCTGGCGATGTAGGTGTAACAACCCACACCCGTGCCCGGGAGGTCGGGCGTCATCGGTCGTGCCGCGCTCGGAGCGGCACCGGCAGCGGAGAGCAGAGCACATGAGCGTACGGACATGCGAAACACCTTGGGTGAGCAGCTGCGCGGCGGCCGTGCTGGTTCTTGCGGCGTCAGCGGTGCACGCGGGACAGGCGGCCGTCTCCGGTCCCTCGTCCCCAGACACTGCGCCGGCGGCGGTTGAAGCACAAGCCCCGCCTGCGGCGCCCAAGGTCGTGGAGGAAGGTCTCTTCCCGAAGTCGTTCAAGATCCCGGGCACCGACCTGTCGCTCGGCGTCGGCGGATACGTGAAGGTGGACGTCATCCAGGACTTCAGCGGCATCAGCGACGTCTACGAGTTCAAGACCAACAGTATCCCCGTCAGCGGGTCCTCGTCGGCCGACCTCGACGGCGGCACGACGATCCACGCGCGGGAGACGCGCTTCAATCTCGACCTGCGGTCGAACGGCACCGGCCGGCACCACTTCCGCGCGTTCGTCGAAGGCGACTTCTTCGGCGACGGCAACGCCTTCCGACTGCGGCACGCGTACGGCGAGTTCGGGCCGTTGCTCGCAGGGCAGACGTGGTCCACCTTCCAGGACATCAGCGCCAGGGGCCTGTCACTCGACTTCGAAGGGCCGGACGGCGAGGTGTTCGTGCGGCAGGCGATGGTCCGCCTCACCCACAAGATCGATCAGCACTGGAGCTTGGCCGTCGCGGCGGAGAACCCGACCCCTCAGGTGACCGTGGCGAGCGGCCTGACGGGCTCGGTCCGCGCCAATGTCCCCGACCTGCCCGGCTACGTGCGATACGACCGCGGTGGCGGGCACGTCCAGGTGGCAGGCCTGCTTCGGCAACTCCGTTTCGACGGGACGGGCGCGGTCGCGGACGAAGCGATGCTGGGCTGGGGCGTGAACGCCACGTTCGTGCTGCCGGTGGGCAAGCACGACCAGTTGCTGGGACAGTTCGCGATCGGCGAGGGGACCGGGCGCTACATCGAAGGCCTGAGCGGGCAGAACCTCGACGCCGCACTCACCTCGTCGCTCGACCTGCAGGGGATCCGGACGCAGGCCGGGTACCTCGGGTACATTCACAAATGGACGCCCGCCCTCAAGTCCGGCGTGGCCGTCAGCACGTCGTCGGTGGACGACCACGTGGCGCTCTCGGCGTCGGCCATCGACCGCCTCATGGACGTCCGGGGCAATCTCATCTGGACGCCCTACCGCCTGGTCGACATCGGCGGCGAGGTGCTTTGGGGCGAGCGCCGCAACAAGAACGGGGCGACCGGCGAGGCCTGGCGCGTCCAGTTCGCCGTCATCTACCGCCTCAACTGAGTGATATCCCTCCAGGAGGAACCATGAAACCGACAGTTGTCTCCCGATACGCGGCTGCGGCAGCGGTCGAGGCGCTCTCCATGACCGGCTGCAGCCCGGCACCGGCCGAGAAGGCCGCGCCTGCGCCGCCTCCTCCGGCCGCGCCACAGGCGACCACGAAGCCCGCCGCCGCGCCGGCCGCTGCGGACCCGGCGTGGCACTACGAAGGAGACGCCGGGCCGGCGAAGTGGGGCACGTTGACGCCGAAGTTCGCCGCATGCGGTGAGGGTAAGGCGCAGTCACCGGTCGATATCGCCACGACGGCGCCGGGCACCAACGCGGCGGTACTGAAGACGAACCTGAAGCCGGGCGAGCTGCGCATCGCCCACCACGAGCACGTGGCCGACGGCATCAACAACGGCCACACCATCCAGATCAACTACGACGGAGCCGACACGCTCACGATTGGCGACGAGACCTACTCCCTGGTCCAATACCACTTCCACAACGAGAGCGAGCACACGGTGAAGGGCAGGCACTACCCGATGGAGATGCACCTCGTGCACAAGTCCGCCAGCGGCAAGCTCGCGGTCATCGGCGTGTTCATCGAGGAAGGCGCGCACAACCCCGCGTTCGATCCGATCTGGAACAACCTGCCGGCGCAGAAGGGCGTCGAGACGCACTACGCGGCCGTCAGCGTGGACGTGGACAAGCTGCTGCCGGCGAGCCGCGCCTCGTTCCGGTACGACGGCTCGCTGACCACGCCGCCGTGTTCCGAAGGCGTCCGCTGGATCGTGATGAAGTCGCCCATCCAGCTGTCGGCCGCGCAGATCAAGGCGTTCACGTCGATCGTCCACGACAACAACCGCCCGACCCAGCCGCTCAACGGCCGGCCGGTGCTCGAGGAAGCCGTCACGCAGTAGTCGTGCCGCGTCCGTCATGTCGGCCGGCGCGGGTCCTCCGCAGGGGGACTCGCAGCCGATCGCCGACAGGCGACAGTGACAGTCGAACCGTTCCCGAACCCAACAGCCAAGGAGACAGCCATGAAGCGCACACAGTTCGTCACGCTTGCCACCGTCATCACCTTCGCCGCCGGTCCGCTTTTCGCCCAGAAAACGCCGTTCACCGAGGCCACGCCCACCAAGGACGCGCCACTGCGCTTCTCCTGCTTCGCCGTCAACATGCAGGGCGGCATGGCGGGGGACGTCGAGGTCGCCATCGAGCGCTGGACGACGGACGCCGAGCGACAGGCCCTGCTGGGGCTCGTCAGCCAGACGACCGACAGAAACCAGGACAAGCTCGTCAAAGCGCTGCAGGACATCAAGCCGCGCGTCGGCTTCATCCGCACGCCCAACAGCATGGGCTGGGACCTGAAGTACGCGTGGGAGGCCAAGACGGCCGACGGCAAACGGCAGGTCGTCATTGCCACCGACAAGCCGGTCAGCTTCCTCGCGGCGGCCAGCGGCTCGCGGACGATGGACTACCTGTTCAGCCTGGTCGAGATGCAGTTCCCGGACGGGCAGAGCAAGGGCGAGGGCAAGCTGTTGGGGCAGACCTCGATTTCCGTCACGAACGGCCGGCTGGAACTCGAAATCTACGGGCAGGAGCCGACGCGCCTGACGCAGTGCACCGAGAAGAACCCGAAGGTGAAGAAGTAGGCGCTGAAGTCGCGAGCGGTTTGGCGCCGAGCCCGGTCGCCGTCATCGGCGTCTACGGCACCGAGTACCTGTACCGCGCCACGCGGACAGCGGTGACGCCACCGGATTCTTCAGCGCAGCCACTGCACGAGGACGACCCGGTAGTCGGCCGTGCCCTCGTTCCGTACGCGGTGGGTGAGCGGTGTGGCGGCGTCGGCAGCGAAGGTCACGCGGCCCGCTTCAATGGTCTCGGTCTTTCCCCAGGGTTCGCCTTCGACCTGCGTGGCGACCCTCCCACCCGAGACGAAGACCGCCACCGAGTCGTACGCATGGCGGTGGAACGTCGTCGTGACGCCGGGCGGGATCCGCACGTCGTAGACGCGCACGTACTGGTTCTCGAACGCCCAGCGGTGGTGCGGGTCGTCCAGGTACTGCTTCGACGAAGGCCCGGGCGGGCCGGCCAGCGCGCGTGCCGGTTCGGCCGCCGCCTTCAGCTCGATGACGACGTTCTCGAGCGGCGTAGCGGCGAGGTTGGTCACCGATCGCCGGGCGGGCTCGCTCCACGCGACGTCGCCGGCTGCGGTGCGCACGAGGCGCGTCGTGCCGTCTGCCGGCGACGTCCGGACGTCGTTGGCCGTGAGCGACACGACGACCCGCGCGGGCCGGTCGTGCATCGGGAGCGAGCCGCCAGGAGGCACGCGCAGCCGAACGACGCGAATGCGCGCGTCCTCGTATTCCACCGTCGTATTCGCTGGCGCGACGACGACGAGGTCCTGGCAGTAGGCGGGGACGGCGCAGGCGAGGGCCACGGCGACGAGAAGCACACGGGGCGTGAGGGGCATCGGAACGGGCATCATACAATGG
>CAYLZN010000374.1:0-5103 GCA_964387935.1 uncultured Vicinamibacteraceae bacterium
TGTCCCGCCGTCGGCATCGGCCGCGGCTGCGCCGGTTGCGGCTTCGGCAGCGGCTTGCGCGGCAGCTTCTCGTCGCGCGTCGCGGCGTGGTGCACGAACGACGCCACGATCACCGCGTTCTTCATCATGTCGCTCGCCTGGACCCGCTCGTACACGTCCATGTTCGAGTGGTGCGTCCGCGTCTCGTACTCCACCTCGTCCTGGATGAACTGGAAGCCGGGCAGCCCCACCGCGTCGAACGCCAGGTGGTCCGTGCCCCCCGTGTTCCGTGCCGTCAGCGTCGTCATCCCGAGCCCGTGGAAGGGCTCCATCCAGGCCTGGAAGATCGGCGCCACCGCGGTGTTGCCCTGGAGGTACACGCCGCGGATCGCGCCGGTGCCGTTGTCCACGTTGAAGTAGGCCGAGAACTTCGCATGAGCGGGCGTGAGCGTCATCGTCTCGCGATCGCCGAAGTGCTCCTTCACGTGGGCGCGTGACCCGAGCAGGCCCTGCTCTTCACCGCCCCACAAGGCGATGCGCACCGTACGCCGCGGCTTGAGGCCGGTGGCCTTCAGGATGCGCACGGCTTCCAGCATCACCGCACAGCCCGCCGCGTTGTCGGTCGCGCCAGTCCCCGTGTGCCAGCTGTCGAAGTGGCCCCCGAGCATCACCAGCTCCGGCGCCAGCTTCGGATCGCTGCCCGGGATCTCGCCGACGATGTTGTAGGACTTCGTGTCGGCGTCGTGGAACGTGTTCTTGATGTCCAGTTCGAGCGTCACCGGGATGTTCTTCTCCACCGTGCGCCAGATGCGCCCGTAATGCTCGACCGCGAGCACGACCTGCACGGCAGCCTCGGGATCCTTCGCATTGCGGGAGCCGCCGCTGCCCACGAACACCGTGCCCCCGTCGCCACGCCCGGGTTCGAGCACGGCCAGCACGCCCTCGTTGCGGTAGAACGCGGCGCGCTTCTGGAAGAACGACATCATGCCGGGGTTGAACTGGCGGCGCGGCCGGCCGGCCGGGTCCTCGTCCTGCGCGAGTTCGGCGAGTTCCTTCTCGTCGTAGCGATCCGCCAGCGGCGCGAAGCTGGCTTTCACCTCGCGCATCGGCTGCGACAGCACGATCTTTCCGCGCAGCTTGCCCTTGAGCTTCTCGAGGTCGGCCTCGTTCTCGGCAACGCCCACCACGACCTCGCCGCGCACGGGCCCGTCGGTGCCCGGCGTCCAGGCCTTCGGGTAGCCAATGAGCGGGAAGCTCTGGGGCGCGACGACGTGGGCCGAGAAGCGCTCGTTCGACCAGCCGCGGCCGAACTCGAAGGGCTCCATCTTCACGTTGACCAGGCCCCACTCGGTGAGCTTCTTTATCGTCCATTCGGCGGCCGTCCGGTAGTTCGGCGACCCGGTGAGGCGGGGGCCGTGGACGTCGGTGAGGTAGCTCATCGTCTCCATCACCTGCGAGCGCTGGAACCCCTCATCTTTGATTTTGTAGACCGCATCGTGATCGACGCGCTCGCCGGTGATCTGCGCGGCGAGCGGCAGCCCGAGCACGAACGTGGTGGCGAGCGCGAGGACTGCAGGGCGCGCGGGCCGGGTGAGCCGGGCGAACGCGTGGCCGTTCATCATGAGACGACTCCAGGGACGGGATTCGGGTTGACGGGCGGGCCCGCGGCCCTGGCGCGGATGGCCACCGTGCCGCGGGCTCGACAGGCGAATTTCCAAGTATACACGGAGCGCCGGCCCGCGGGCACGGCGGTCACACCAGCAGCAGCGACGTCTGCGGCGGGCCCAGGAACTCCGCCCCGCCGGCCGTGACGACCACCATCTCCTCGATGCTGACGGTGCCCCGGTCCGGGACGTAGAGTCGCGGCTCGATGGTGAAGACCATGCCGGCCTCGAGGGGTTCACGCGGGCGGCCGGCGTACTTCTCCCAGGCCGGGCCCAGCAGGGCCGAGCCGTCGTGGGCGAAGCGCCCCACCTGATGGCCGAGCGCGTGCGGGAAGTCGTCGTAACCGACGGCGGCCAGGGCCTCCCGAACCAGCGTGTCGATCTCGAGACCCTGGACGCCCGGACGCATCGCCCGACGCGCGGCGTCGATCGCCCCGACGAGCGTGTCGAATCCGCGCTGGACCTCGGAGGGCACGCGTCCCTCAGACTCGCGAACGTAGTACGTGCGCTGGAGATCCGAGCAGTAGCCCTCCCACCGCACGCCGAAGTCCACGTACAGCAGGTGGCCCGGCGTGAGTGGCCGTTCGGTCGGGCGCGCGTGAAGGTCCCGCGCCTCGGGCCCGGAGAACACCGCCGGACAGATCTCGGACGACCAGGCGCACGGCAGGCCGCGGCGCGCGGCGTCGGCGAGCATGAGGTCGGCCAGCCCGCGCTCGCTCAGGCCCGGCCGCATGGCCAGGTGGCCGACCTCGAAGATCTCGAGCGCTTCGGTGACGGCGCGCTCGAGGCGCTGGAGTTCCGTCGGCGTCTTCCGCCCGCGCAACCGGGCGATCAGCGCCTCGGCCGGGACGAGACGATCGGCCATGCCCAGCGACTCCAGCAGGCCGCGCAGCGTGAGGAACATGCCGTGCGTCAGGCCGTCGGCCACCTCTGACGTCGGCGAGTAGTTGATCGCGATCGAGGCGGGGTCGAGCCGCGCCAGCACGCGGGTGAGTTCCTCGCGGAAGTCCTTCACGTAACTGGACACGTGCTGGTACCGCCCCACCTCGTCCACCGTCTGTCGATCGCCCTGCCCGACGACCGCCCAGGTGGCGCCGGATCGGCACACGAGGAACGCCGACACCCACGTGACGGGGGCGCCGAGCACGTAGGCGAGCATCGGATCCCCGTTGATGTCGCTTTCGCGGACGAACGTGAGCCAGCAATCCAGGTCCAGTTCCTGGAGGAGCGCCACGGCCTGGTCGATCTTCTCGGCGACGAGGGTCATGGGCGATCTTGTATCACCTCTCGGGCGGACTTGATCTGGACCCCCTCCCGGGTCAAGAATCAGAGCGACTGTTACGCCCCCCTTTCGGGAGGAGGCACATGTTTCGTCTGCGACGCCTGATCCCCACCACGATCGTTGTTGTGACCCTCGCTGCCACGGTTGGCGCGTTTGGCCTCTGGCTCACGTCGGGCACGGCGCTCGAGGCTGCCGGGCAGACCGCACAGGCCGGGGCCCACATGAAGGAGCATTTCGACAAGGTCGGCATCATGCAGGATGCCGTGATCCGAGGCGACCTCGAGGCCCTGCGCGAGCCGGCGAGGTACATGGCGGAGCACAAGGCCGACGGCATGCCGCCCAGGGCCGCGAGCCAGATCCAGGCCATGCAGGCGGCGGCCAGGCGCGCGGTCGAGGCCTCCGACATCAACATGGCGGCCAACGCGGTCGCCACGATGGCGTCCACCTGCGGAACCTGTCACCGCTCGACGGACACGAAGGTGAACGTGGCGCCGCCGCCAGACCCGCCGAAGGCCGAGAACCTCGCCGCGCACATGCTCGCGCACCAGCAGGCGGTGGAGTTCCTGTATCAGGGCCTCGCCGTGCCGTCCGACGACCTGTGGAAGAAGGGCGCGCAGCTCCTCCGCTCGGCGCCGATGCAGAAGGACCAGTTCCCGGCCGACGCGAAGCTCACGGAGGACATCAAGGCGTTCGAGGCCAAGACGCACCAGTTCGCGGACATGGCCGGCAAGGCCGGGGATCCCAAGACCCGCGTCGGCGTCTACGGTGCGATCCTGACGAGCTGCGCGAGCTGCCACGGCCTCCACGGGCGCATCTGGGGGCCCGGCCTGCCGAAGTAGCAGCGGCGTTCTGAGCTCAGACGGCCATCTCGCGGGCGCCCCCGCCGGCACGGCGGCAGGCGTCCAGGGATGGCCGTTCGTGTCTGCGGCAGAGTAGAATCCCGCACCACTCGGAGATCCGATGCGACAGACACGACACGCCGTCCTGACGCTCCTCCTGACGGGATTCGTCGCCATCCACGGGGCGGCCGCGCAGGAGACGGCGACCGAGCGCGAGGCCGCCCGCGACGTGCTCGCCCGGCTGGCCACCCTCGAGCGGTCGCTCGATGTCCCGGCCCTCGTGACCCGGCTCACAGCTGCCAATCCCGCCCGCGAGCAGGTCGTGGCACGTGCGCGGCAGCTGATGCGTCAGGAACTGCTGGCGCTCTCGGATGACCTCTGCACCCACCCCGAGATCGGCTACGAGGAAAGCGGCAGCGTGTCGCGCGACATCCCGGGCATCGGGTTCAGCGCCTACACCTCGGACTGGCCGAATCACACCTACGAGATGGACCAGGACAACCTGAAGCCGGTCGGGCACACCGGCTTCACCGTCCAGGCCCAGGCCATGACGGCCGTCCTGTTCGATTTCGCGACCAGACCCGACTTTCGCGCGGCGGTGACGCAGGAGTTCGGCACGATCCGCGGGCTGTTCGGCGACTACCTCGCCGCGCTGGACAAGGTCTACGCGGCGCCGAGCGTGGCTGAGCCGAAGTAGCCGGGACACCGAAACGTCATGCTGCTCAGGCCGCTCGACCGGGTCCGGAACATCGGCATCATCGCGCACATCGATGCCGGGAAGACGACCACCACCGAGCGCTTTCTCTACTACGCCGGCCTGACGCACAAGATCGGCGAGGTCCACGACGGCAACACCGTCATGGACTTCCGCAGCGACGAGCGCGAACGCGGCATCACGATCTCGGCCGCCGCGACGACGTTCCTGTGGAACGACCATCAGGTGAACCTGATCGACACGCCAGGGCACATCGATTTCACTGCGGAGGTCGAGCGCAGCCTGCGCGTGCTCGACGGCGCGGTCGTGATCTTCTCCGGCGTGGAAGGCGTCGAGCCCCAGAGCGAGACCGTGTGGCACCAGGCCGACAAGTACGGCGTGCCCCGGCTGGCGTTCATCAACAAGCTCGATCGCGTCGGCGCCGACCACGAGCGCGTGCTGCGCGAGGTCCACGAGACGCTCGGCGCCAACACGGCGTTCATCAACCTGCCGCACGGCCTTGAGGATCGCCTCGACGGCGTGATCGACCTGATCGAGCCCGCCTGGCTCGTGTTCGACCCCGACACGCGCGGGCGCGAGCTCGATCGACGACCCGTGCCGGAGACCGTCGCCGCCGAGGCCGCG
>CAYLZN010000375.1:0-5074 GCA_964387935.1 uncultured Vicinamibacteraceae bacterium
GTGGGACGGCCGCCCGGCTGACGGGCGCCGGCGCCGGCGGCGGCGCTGGGGCGACAGGCGGCGTGGTGGCCGGCTTGTCCGTGGACAGCCGGGTCGGCGCGTCGACTCGCGGCGGTGGAATCGCGCCCGAGCCTGGCCGCGCGATGGGGACGGGCGTCGGCACCGCGACGCGCGTCTCCTCCCAGCTCTGCACCCCGGGGGCAGGGCCCGTGATGTGGCCCGGCGGGGGTGTCGGGGCGCCTGCGCCGGAGGCGACGGCATCCGTGACGAAGCCCGACTGGCGCGCCGCGACCTCGAGGGCGAAGTGGAACTCCGCGGCGGTCTGGAATCGTCGCTCCGGCGGCTTCTCGAGCGCCTTCATCACGGCGGCGTCGAGCGGGTCTGGCACGGTGACCAGTTCGCGCAAGGGCTTGGGCGGCTCGTCGATCTGGGCCTTCATCAGCTGCCACTCGGTGTCGCCGCGGAACGGCACGTGGCCGCTGAGCATCTCGTACAGCAGCGTCCCCACGGAGTACAAGTCGGCCCGCTGATCGACCTCCGTGCCCTGGATCTGCTCGGGCGCCATGTAGCTGAGGGTGCCGACGACCGCGCCGGCGCGCGTCCGGCGTTCACTGCCGAGGACGCGGGCGATGCCGAAGTCCATCACCTTCAACGTGCCCGCCGGCGTCACGATCACGTTGGCCGGCTTGATATCGCGGTGGACCACACCGAGGCGATGCGCGTAGTCGAGGGCCTGCAGCACCATCGACGTGAGGTACATGGCCACGTCCGGCGGCAGCTGGTTCAGGCGCTTCAGGCGGAGGTCGAGCGCCTCCCCTGGCACGTACTCCATCGCGATGAACCAGTCGTTCCCGTACCGATGCAGGCCGTACACGGGGGCGATGAACTGGTGGTTCAGGCGGGCCAGGACGATGGCTTCTGCGCGGAACCGGTCGACCAGATCCGGCTCCGACGCGAGTTCGGGGCGCAGGAACTTGAGCGCGACGTCGCGCTCCAGCATCACGTCGAAGGCCCGGTAGACCGCACCCATCCCGCCCTCACCGATTTTCTCGACGATGCGGTAGTTGTCGAGCTGAGCCCCGATCGCGACGGCCATGTGCGTGGGTCGAACCGAACCCCGAATTGTACACCGAAGGCCGGACCTTCTTGCCCCGGCGCTGGCGCGGAGATATCGTGAGTAGCCATGTCGACATCCGCATCCGCTCTCCTGAAAACCCTCCAGATCGACGCCGTGAACCCCGGGACCTGCATCGGGCCCGATCGCTGGATCAAGGACCCGGCAGGCGCCACCCTCGTCTCGGCCAACCCCACCACCGGCGAGCCTATCGCGTCGGTGGTGCTGGCCACCCCGGAGGCGTACGAGCAGGTCGTGTCGGCAGCGGCCGAGGCCTTCAGGGCGTGGCGCATGGTGCCCGCGCCGAAGCGCGGAGAGGTCGTGCGCGACCTCGGGAACGCGCTACGTGACGCGAAGGAACCGCTCGGCGACCTCGTGAGCCTGGAGATGGGCAAGATCCGCGCGGAAGGTCACGGCGAAGTCCAGGAGATGATCGACATCTGCGACTTCGCGGTGGGGCTCTCACGGCAACTGTACGGCCTGACCATGGCCTCGGAGCGGGTCGCGCACCGCATGATGGAGCAGTGGCATCCCCTGGGCCCGATCGGCCTCATCACGTCGTTCAACTTCCCGGTGGCGGTCTGGGCCTGGAACACGGCACTGGCCGTCGTGTGCGGCGATCCCGTGGTGTGGAAGCCGGCCGGGCCCACGCCGCTGTGCGCCCTGGCGGTGCAGCACATCGCCAACCGCGTGGCGGCCGATCACGGGCTGTCCGGCATCTTCACGCTCGTGATCGGGCCCGGGCGGAGCGTCGGCGAGCGCATGCTGTCCGACCGGCGCCTGCCGCTCATCTCCTTCACTGGCTCCACCAGCGTGGGTGAGCACGTGGCCGAGGTCGTGGGCCGCCGCTTCGGGCGGACGATCCTCGAACTCGGCGGCAACAACGCCATCATCGTCGCCGAGGACGCGAACCTCGACCTGGCGATGCGGGCCATCCTGTTCGGCGCCGTCGGCACGGCCGGGCAGCGGTGCACGTCCACCCGCCGCCTCATCGTCCACAAGAGCCTCGCGAAGACACTCACGGAGCGGCTGGTGAACGCTTACAAGCAGGTGCGCATCGGCGATCCGCTGGACTCGAAGACGCTCATGGGGCCGCTCGTGACGCCAGAGGCTGTCGACGACATGTTCAAGGCCATGGAGGCGATCAAGGCTCAGAAAGGCGAAGTGCTTTGCGGCGGCCGGAAGCGGCCGGACCTCGGGCCGCAGTTCGTCGAGCCCACCATCGTCCGGATGCCCGCCCAGACCGACATCGTGAAGACGGAGACCTTCGCGCCCATCCTCTACATCCTCGAGTACGACTCGTTCCAGGAGGCCCTCGACCTGCACAACGACGTGCCCCAGGGGCTGTCGAGCGCGATCTTCACCGAGAGCGTGCGCAAGGCGGAGGAGTTCCTCTCGCCGAAGGGGTCCGACTGCGGCATCGCCAACGTGAACATCGGGACCTCCGGCGCGGAGATTGGCGGCGCGTTCGGCGGCGAGAAGGAAACCGGCGGCGGCAGGGAGTCGGGGTCCGATTCCTGGAAGATCTACATGCGGCGCCAGACCAACACGGTGAACTGGTCCACGGACCTGCCGCTGGCGCAGGGGATCCATTTTGGAGAATAGAGCGGGCGTACGGCGTACGGCGTACGGCGCACGGCGGCGTGCGGTTCGGGCGGCGTACGGCCAGGGATTCCGTTCAACCTCGTGGGAGACGCCATGGAGAGGGTGCTTCTGGTTCTCGCCGTTGCGGTCATGGTGGGCGCTGCGACTGTCGGCTTGAACGAAAGGCGCCGTCGGGCGCGGCAGTTCGCCCGGATCGAGGCGAAGGTGGACGCCCTGCTCGCGCAGGCGGGCGTCGCCTTCGATCCGCTTGCGGGAGTCCCGCCCGAGGTCCGCACGGCCGTCGCGGCTGGTGATCACGTCCTGGCGGTCAAGCGCTACCGCGAGGCGACCGGCGCGGGGCTGCGCGAGGCGAAGGAGGCGATCGACGAACTCCGGCGTCGACTCTGAGCCCGAAGGATGCCGCGCCGGGCGTGCCCGAACCTCGAGTGGCCGTGGGCCTACCGTTCGCGGGTCGTCACGTCGTGCCAGTGGCCGTGTTCCGGGGACCAGACGCGACCGGCCTTCGCCTGGTCCGCGTTCCGGGCGGACGCCAGCGCGATGATGAGTCCGGCTCCGACAAGGCCTGCCACGGTCAGCAGCCAGAAACGGGAACCCCTGGCACTATCCCGCACGCCGGGTTCGCAGCAGTGCTTGAACTTCCTGCCGCTGCCGCAGGGGCAGGGCTCGTTGCGGCCGACCTTCGCACGCGTCACAGTGGTCCCCCTGGTCATCGTCCTGAGTATTCGGTCTTCCGGGGCACTCGCTTGAGGCCCTCACCTCCGGCACCCGGCACGCGGCACTGGGCACCCGGCACGTCTACGGTCTGTATGCACGTTCCGTGTTCGCCTTGAGCTGCGCCTCGGTGAACCACACCGGTCGAAGCTGGTGAGCCGCGAACAGGCGAATCTGGTCGCGGCCGTGGCGTGAATCCGGGTGCGCCGTCTGCCCGTAGGCCAGGATCGACTGCGCCTGCACCGGCCGCGTGAAATGGACCAGCAGCACCCAGGCGTCACCGGAACCCACCAGGTCCTGTGCGCCGGTCGGCCACCCCGCCACGCGGGTCCCGTCGTCCGCGCGGGAGAACGACAGGACGCGATAGACACCATAGGTCCCACTGGCGCCGTCGGCGGGCAGATCGAGGTCGCCAAAGCGGAACCGGTGCACGTCGCCCCACTTCGCAGCCTCCGAGCCGTGGGTCGTGCGCATCCACTTCACCGCCTCCTCGAGTTGCGCGAGCGCCCCGGCCGGCTCGGCGAGGCCCTTGGGCGTCTCGAACGGACGCGCCGCGTCCCAGGGCTGCTCGAAGGGCTGCGCGATTTCAGCCTGGTAGCGGTCCCAGAATCGCTGGAACAGGAGAGCGCCAACGCTGTCGGCAGCGACCCGGTTGTCCCAGGCCTCGAGGACCCGTCGCGCGGCCTGCAGTTCCTCTGAGGGTGCGATCACCGTCCCGATGGCTGCGAGCAGGGCCGGCTTCACCCGGTCTGCGAGCAGCATCCGTGTTTCGTGCTTCAGCCGCCGCACGTCGTCCAGCGAGAACTTCGCCTGCCCATCCAGCAACTGCAGCGCCATCTGCGGTCGAAGCCCGAGTTCGCGCTGTTCGAAGTACTTCGGATAGCGGGCGGGGTCCAGTCGGTCGCGGGTCGAGGTGTGCCACGGGGCATTGTTGGCGTTCTGCACGTAGCCGCCCGGCGGGTTCAGCAGTCGGGGAAGGTCGCGCGTGGGGTGCATGGGCCCCCAGGTGTACTTCGCGGTCGCGCCTGGGACGTCGAGGTCGAAGGTCGTTCCGTCCTGGAGGCGCTTCGGCAGCATCGCGTTCCAGAGGTAGAAGATGTTGCCGGACGCATCTGCGTAGGTGAAGTTGGACTGGGGGATGATGCCGAGGTTCATCACCCGCTGGAACTCGTCGAACGAACGCGCCCGCGACAGGCGCCAGAAGCCCTCGAAGTACTTCCACGCGCGGCGCCGCGACGAGGCCACCGCGAACGCGGTCTCCTTCGTGCGGTACACGACCGGGCCGAGGTGCGAATCCCAGAGGGTGCGAGCCTCGGCACGCGTTCCACCGTCCGGCTGCCGCACCTCGATGGTGACCTCGCGCCTCGTGAGTGGCCTGGACCTTCCCTCGAACAGGTAGTGATCCGGCGCGGACGGGTCGAGGGTGAGCGCGAACACGTCCTCGAGATCCGGGGCGTTGTTGGTCTGCACGTAGCCGAGATGCGCGTTGAAGCCGGCGCGCAGCCACGGGTAGCCGATGAGGGTCGAGCCGTAGAAGTCGATCCGGCGCGGCACGGTGATGTGGGCTTCCCAGTACCGCGTCCGCCAGGTCAGGTGCGGATTGCCGAGCAGGATCGGTTTTCCGGAGGTCGTGCGCGAGCCCGC
>CAYLZN010000376.1:0-5048 GCA_964387935.1 uncultured Vicinamibacteraceae bacterium
ACACCGTCACCGCGGTCGTGAAGGGCGCCACCGGCACCGAGATCGTGCCCGTGGGCACTTCCCCGCTGGCGAGCGGGACACCCGACATCTGGGAGACGTCCGGCATCTGGGCGCGGGCGGACCCTGGCATGACCAGCAGCCACGCGAC
Source organism: uncultured Vicinamibacteraceae bacterium (assembly GCA_964387935.1). Taxonomy (GTDB): domain Bacteria; phylum Acidobacteriota; class Vicinamibacteria; order Vicinamibacterales; family JAFNAJ01; genus CAYLZN01. Next base: position 149 of record CAYLZN010000376.1, read on the forward strand.
GCACGCGAGGACGGGGACCGACCAGCGGCGCGGCATCACGAGAGCCTCGCGCCGCACGCCTTGCAGAAGCGCGCGTCGGCGTCGTTGGCCGTCCCGCACGCGGCGCAGGCGGGTGCGCCCGCCGCGACGGGCCGTGGGGGCTGCGCGCTGACACCGCGCGCCGCCAGGCGCCGCTCCAGCTCACGCTCGATCTCGACCCGCCATTCCGGCGCTTCCTGATCCAGTTGCTGCATCAGGCCGACGGCGCGGCTCTTCAGGCGCGCCACCATGTCCTGGAAGTCCGGCTCCGCGACCTTTCCCATCGCGCGGTCGAACTCCAGTTCCTTGATCGACCGCAGCACGAGGGTCTTCTCGCGATCGAGGGCGAGCCGCGCCCGTCCTTCGAGTGCCTGCCCGGCCGGCGCCTCCTCGGCCCCGGCGAGCGGCAAGAGCGTATGGTAGAAGGCCATCGCCGTGAGTCCGACGGCCATGACCGTCAGGCTGACCAGAATCAGGTTCGCCAGCGTCGTGCCGCGCGCGACGTACACAGCCGCCGTCGCCGCCAGCAACGTCGCGATCGTGAAGAAATGCCAGGGCTGAACGGTCGAGGAATCTGAGGGGACGTTCTCGGTCATCGGTTCTCGGTTATCGGTCGTCGGTCTTCGGTTTTCGGTTATCGGTCGTCGGTTTTCGGAGGGCCGGGGCTCGCTCTTCGGAGAGCCGGGGCTTTCATTCGGAGGGCCGGGGCTTTCATTCGGAGGGCCGGGGCTTTCAGCCCCGGCCACCCTACCCCGCCGTCTCCGCCCCCTCGGGCACCCGCGCGCTCGCGAACGCGAACGAGGACTCGGGCAGCAGCGCGATGAACGTCCCCAGCGCCAGGATGCCGAAGCCGACCCAGATCCAGTTCACCAGCGGGTTGACGACCACGTGCAGCGTCGCGGACTGCGTCTGCATGTCGAAGGCCGCCATCACCACGTAGAGGTCCTCCCAGAAGCCGCGGCGGATGGCGACCTCCGTGGTCGGCTCCTCCTCGTGCTTCCGAAAGTACCACTTGGCCGGGCTCAGTTCGCCCAGGCTCGTGCCGTTGCGGTCCGCGGTCACCTGCGCCGTCACCATCTGCTTCTGGCCGTCGTCGGTCACCTTGATGGCGTGGTGCTTGATCGTGAAGCCGGCGATCTGCATTTCCTGGCCGGGCTTCATCAGCAGTTGCTCCTCGCGCTTGTAGCCTTCGCCCGCGAAGCCCACGAACATGAGGATGATGCCCAGGTGCACGATGTACCCGCCGTAGCGGCGGTGGGAGCGGGCGACCAGACCGACCATCGACGTCAGCACGTCCGATCCGGTGGCGCCCTGCCGCACCCGCGCGCCGCGCCAGAACTCCTGGGCGATGGTCGCCGTGACGAACGCGCACAGCGCGAAGCAGATGCCGGACGACAGCACCCGGGCGCCGGCCGCCCAGAGCGCCACGAACGTCAGCACGCCGACCAGGATCGGCCACATGAACTGATAGCGCAGGTTCGACAGCGTGCTCTTGCGCCACGCCATCAGCGGGCCAATTCCCGTCAGCACCAGCAGGATGAGCCCCACCGGCAGCATCCACTTGTTGAAGAACGGCGGGCCCACCGTCAGCCGCTCCCCCATCACCATCTCGGACAGCGTCGGGAACATCGTGGCGAACAGCACGAAGAACGCCGAGAACAGCAACACCCAGTTGTTCGCGAGGAATGCCGCCTCGCGGGAGGCCCACGAATCCAGTTCGTGCCGCGACTGCAGCAGCGGGAGCCGGTAGATCACCAGGCCGAAGCTGAACGTCAGCAGGAAGGCCATGAACACGGTGAACATCCAGGCGAGCGCCTTGTCCTCGCCGAAGGCGTGCACCGACTGCACCACGCCCGAGCGCGTCATGAACGTGCCGAAGATCGTCAGGAAGAACGTGAGGATCACCAGCGTCACGTTCCACACCTTCAGCATGCCGCGCCGCTCCTGCACCAGGATCGAGTGCAGGAACGCGGTGGCGGTGAACCAGGGCAGCAGGCCCGCGTTCTCCACCGGGTCCCAGCCCCAGTAGCCGCCCCACCCCAGCTCCTCGTACGCCCAGATCATCCCGAGCACCAGGCCGAAGGACAGGAACCACCAGCTCACCATCGTCCAGCGGCGCACGGCGCGGAGCCAGGAGTCGTCCAGGAAGCCCGTGATGAGGGCGGCGATGCCGAAGGCGAACGGGATGGTCATCCCCACGAAGCCGATGTAGAGCGACGGCGGGTGGATGACCATGTAGGGGTTCTGCAGCAGCGGGTTCAGCCCCCGCCCGTCGGTGGGCGCCTGCGTCAGGTAGGTCTCGAAGGGGTTGTTGTGCACCACCATCAGGAACAGGAAGAACATCTGCACGACCGAGATGGTGGCGACGACGTAGGGAATCAGCTCGCGGTGCGATTCGCGGTTGGTCTTCACCGCGATGGCCCCGAACACGGCCAGCAGGAAGACCCAGAACATGATCGACCCGTCGAGACCGCCCCAATACGACGTGATCTTGTAGAACAGCGGCTGCGCCGAGTCCGAATAGCGGTCGACGTACTTGATGTCGTACGCGCCCGTCACGAACGCGTGGACGATGAGGCCCGACGCGACGGTCATCATGGCCGCGGTCAGGTAGAAGGCGCCGATGCCGCTCTGGACCAGGCGCGTCGAGCGCCGGCGCGCGCCCACCACCGAGACGGTGGCTGCGTAGCAGGCGATCACGAAGGTCGCGAGCAGGACGAACGTTCCGAGGCTGGACATGGACAGAAACCTCCCGATGGGGGTCGGGCGTCGTGGCTGTCAGTGTGGTGCGTGTGCGACCGGCGCCGGGGCTACGTCCCGGGACGGGCGCCGGCAGGCCCGGACTGGGCCTCGTACTTCGACGGGCACTTGGCCATCACGCCGTTTGGCTCGACGGTGAACCCGTCCGGGCCGAGCGTGCCCTTCACCACCACCTCCGAGCCGTCCTTGAAGGTGTCGGGCACCACGCCGGTGTACCGGGCGTGGACGATCTGGCCGTTGTTCTCGATCTGGAACCGGTAGTCGAGCGTGTCCCGCTTGCGCAGGATGGAGCCGTCGACCACGTGGCCGTGCAGTTGCAGCTTCTTGCCGTACCACTGGTTCGGGCTGCCCATCACCTCATCGACGTGTTTGTAGTACTCGGTGCCTTCCGACAGCGTGGTCCAGAGCAAGCCGAAGAGCGCGGTCAGCAGAACCAGGCTGGTGATGCCGATCTTCGCAGTTTTTGCCGACATAGGGGTCCTGGAGTCGTGGTCAGAGGGCTGAGCAGCCCTGTGGTCAAAGTGTATGCCCGGCTGGGGGCATGGTCAATAACGGGCGTACGGACAGAAGAGGGCGTACGGCTTACGGCGTACGGCGTACGGCGTACGGCGGCGTACGGACGGAAGAAGGGCGTACGGCTTACGGCGTACGGCGTACGGCGGCGTACGGACGGAAGAAAGGCGTACGGCGTACGGCGGCGTACGGACAGGGAAGGCGTACGGCCGGGGCGCACGGCAGAGCTAATCTGATCGGACCGATCGGCGGGCGGCGAACGGCTGGCGGCCAGGGGCCTGACGGGCTGACTCGTTGTTTCCCTCGCGAACCGTCACTTCACCGGGAGTGAGGGCACGCAGCGGAGACTCCGGCAGGATTCTGTGTGCTGGCCGCGCGCCGCAGGCCGCAAGCCGACATGGGCACTGGGAACTGGCACTGCCGTGTGTTCCCGATGTCGGCCGTGCTGGCCTCAAGTCGCTGGCCGCAATCCGCTGGCCGATCGGGGCTACCGCTGGATGAAGCGGGCGATCGCGTGTCGCAGATTCAGCAGCGCTCTCACGACGTGATCGCTGCGATTCCTGCAATCCTCGGCGTCCTGGCCGGCGACCAGGCCGAGGTCGGCGGCGAGGTCAAACAGGTAGCGAAGCTCGACGGCGGATCCGAGGGCGACATCCACGAAGCGGCGGTAGTCGCCGGGTTCGTGCCGCGCGCTGCCTTCGGCCAGATTCGCCGCCACGGAGACGCCGGCGCGTCGGAGCTGCGCCTGCAGCCCATACCGCTCGTCCGCGGGGAAGGCGCTCGTGAGACGGTACGTCGAGAGCACCAGCTCGTGGGCGTCCCGAAAGACCTGCAGCTTGTTTGGGTCACGTGGCATGGACAAAGGACAGGCAAACGCGGGGCCAACTCCCGCCCCCGCCGCGCGCCTCCCCGACCGTACGCCGCCGTACGCCGGGTTCTGTCCGTACGCCGCCGTAAGCCTTACGCCGTACGCCGTACGCCTCCTCTGTCCCTGATCATCCGATACACAAGCTCCACCGGCAGCCCCATCACGTTCGGATGGGAGCCTTCGATCCGGTCGATGAAGCGCGACGCCAGGCCCTGGATCGCATAGGCGCCCGCCTTGCCCAGCGGCTCGCCGCTGGCCACGTACCATGCGATCTCTTCGCCCGTCATCGCCTGGAACGAGACCCGCGTGCAGGCGACGGCGCACTGTTCGAGGCCCGCGCCCACGAGCGCGACGCCCGTGAGCACTTCATGGGTCCGCCCGGACAGCCGCTCGAGCATCGCCCGGGCGTGCGCCTCATCGTCGGGTTTCGCCAGGATGAGGTCGTCGATGACCACGGTCGTGTCAGCCCCGAGCACCAACTGCTCCGGATGCCTGGCGCTGCCCGCGCGCGCTTTGGTGAGGGCCAGGCGCCGAACGTAGGGCTCGGGGGCCTCACCCTCGAGCGGCGTCTCGTCCACGTCGACCGGGTCGACGACAAACGGCAGGCCCGCCGCCTCCAGGAGGGCAGCCCGGCGCGGCGAGGCGGAGGCGAGGACGAGAGCGCTCATTCAGTTTTCAATTACCAGTTACCAGTTACCAGATTCCAGTTGGCAGTTCGGGCTGTCCGCTGTCACGAGCTGC
>CAYLZN010000377.1:0-2991 GCA_964387935.1 uncultured Vicinamibacteraceae bacterium
CAGGGCGTCGAACGCGCCCTCGCGAAACGAGGCACGAGCGGCGTCGCGCGCCACGATCGCCGGGCTCACGAGCGCCGTGGGCGCGCGCAGGGCCCTCGCGCCGAGGGCCTGCGCACGCATGATGCTCGCCGACGCCTCGGCACGAGCCAGTCGGCGTTGGCCGTCCAGCTCGAAGCCGATCGCCCGCACGTCGGACTCGGCGCGCGCCACGGCGGCGTCGTTCCGGTCGGCCAGCGGCAGCGGTAACTGGACGCCGGCGACACCGGTGTCCAGCGCGGAGGTCCGCTTGTAACCGCCGGTGACCATGAGGTCCGGACGTCCGCGCGCGCGCTCCAGCTCCACCAGGCGGCGGGCACGCTCGAGCCGGAGGCGGGTTGCTTCCACGTCCGGCCGCCGATCGATGGCCGCATCCAGTTCGCCTTCGGGCGGGACTTCCAGCGGCGGCGGGGGCCCTGGCGGCACGAGCTGCTCCGGTGCCAGCTCGGCGAATCCGAGAATCGCGGCCAGCGCAGTCAGCGCGAAGCGCAGGTCGAGATCGACGCGCAGCGCGGCCGTCTCGACCTGTTCGAGTTCGACGCCGAACTTGCTCAGGTCGGCCTCGGCCGCGACGCCTTCAGCGACCCGCCGCTGGAGAGCCGCCACGATCTGGCGTAGACCGTCCCGCTGCTCGCCGATGATGCGGGCCGTCTCGCGCAGGCGCAGCGTGTCCAGGTAGGCTTGGGCCACGTCGAGGACGGCCTGGCGGGACGCACGGGAGGCCAGACCCAGCGCCTCGTCGCGCTCGGCCCCCGCGAATCGCAACCGGGCGGCGCGCTGGCCGAACAGTTCGAGTGGCTGGCTGGCCGTCACGAAGGTATCGAGCGGCAGGCTCTCACCGCCCGCCCAGTTCTCCGATCGGACTTCCACCAGCGGGTTCCGCCAGCGTGGCTCGGCGTCAGCGGCGGCGCGGGCCCCTCGCGCCCGTTCCAGCGCGGCTGACGCCGCCGGCGCACGCTGAGCGGCGCTCGCCAGCGCGGCATCGAGGGTCAACGGGCCGCTGTGCACGTCCCACGACTGCCCCCCGGCCCCCCGGAGCGGTACGGCGCAGGCGACGACGATCACGAGCCCGTGCGCGAGGCGTCTCATAGCCTCGTTCTAGCACCGGCTCATGAGAGGGAGATGAGAAGAGGGCGTACGGCATACGGCGTACGACGTACGGCGGCGTACGGTCAGGGGGCGTACGGCGGCGCACGGGTCAGGGGGCGTATGGCCGGGTGTCAGCGTCTCGGGCGCACCACGATCGTGCCGACGTGCTTCGACCTCACCAGCTCGTTGAAGGCGGCAACGTCCCGCGCGAGCACCTCGTCGAGCCTCGCGAGGTGGCCGCGCAGTTCATCCGCCAGGATCCGCTGCACCTCCACCTGCTGATCCGTCGGCCTGAAGTCGTTGCTCGCCAGGCCGTTGGCGAGGTAGTTCAGCTTCGACAGCAGCCTGGCCCCGTAGCGGACGCCGTCCTGGCCGGTGGGCGTCAGCCGCACGTCGTAGAGCGGCATCTCCAGGTCGATGAGCGCCTGCCCGAGTGCTGCGGTCGCCTTCCTGACGTCGGCGTCCTCGAACACGCGGGAGAACGCGTCGAGCTGGGAGCGCACGCTCTCGATCTGGTTGACCGCCGCGACCCCGGTGCCGAGATCGCGCCGGACGTTTTGGAGGAGACGCATTTGCGCCTCGATGTCGGCCTCCGTGCCGCCCGAGTGCGGATCCTTGCGCACTTCCAGGGGTTGCGAGTGCTCCCGCCCGCCCACAGACAGTTTCACCGAATAGGTGCCTGGCGGCATGAGGAGGCTCAGACGGCCCAGATTGGCCGCGCGCCCGTCCGGGCCCGGCGCGTTGCGCGGCTGGTAGAGCGGCGCCGTTCGCAGCCGCAACTCCGCCGTCGGTTCTCCCCGCAGGTCCCAGTGGGCGCGATTGACGCCGGCCCGCTTCGTGCCCGCGAGCGTGCGGACCACCGTGCCCTGCGCATCGTGAATCGTGATCGTCACGGGTCCGGCCGGTGCGGACGCGAGGTAGTAGTTGATCGAGGCCCCGTACCGCGGGTTCTCACCCACGGTCTGGTCATCGTAGGGCGTTGACGGCGCGGTGATCGGCCGGAACCGGTACGCGGGCCGCACGGTGAAGAGGTGCGACTCCGCGCTCAGCACCTGCGGCGTGAGCTGCTGCAGCGGTGTGATGTCGTCCATGATCCAGAAGCCGCGCCCGTAGGTGGAGATCACGAGGTCGTTGAAGTGCGGCTGGACGACGATGCCCGAGACCGGCGCATGGGGCAGGTCGTTCTGCAGCGGCACCCAGTGCTCGCCATCGTCGAAGGACACGAAGATCGCGTTCTCGAGACCGAGGTAGAGCAGCCCCCGCCGCACCGGGTCCTCGTGAATCACCTTGGCGTAACTGAGGTTGTTCCTCGGCAGGCCGCTCGTGATGGACCGCCACGTCCGGCCGTAGTCCGTGGTCATGTAGACGAACGGGTCGCGGTTGTTCACCTGGTGCAAGTCCACGGTGAGGTACGCCGTGCCTGCGTCGTACCGCGACGGCGCGATGCTGCGCACCGAGCCCCACACCGGCAGGTTCGGGATCTGCTTCGTCACGTTGGTCCACGTCGTTCCGCCATCACGCGTGAGGTGGACCAGGCCGTCGTTCGTGCCAGCCCAGATGAGGCCTTTCTCCCTGGGCGACTCGGCAATCGCATACACCACGCCCGCGTATTCCACCCCGATGTTGTCGGGTGTCAGGCCGCCCGAGCTGCCCATGCGGCTGCGGTCGTTCAGCGTGAGATCCGGGCTGATCGCCTCCCAGCTCTGGCCGCCGTTGGTCGTGCGATGGACGTGCTGGCTGCCGACGTACACCGTGTGGCGGTCGTGCGGCGAGATCTGCAGCGGCGAGTCCCACACGAACCGGTACTTGAGGTTCTCTGCGGGCCCGTTGGACTGGTTCGGCCAGACCTCGACGTTGCGGAACTGC
>CAYLZN010000377.1:3001-5039 GCA_964387935.1 uncultured Vicinamibacteraceae bacterium
GATGACGTCTTTCGCGAAGTGCATCCCCGCCTCGAGCGACAGCTCGGGGTCCGCGAGGACCCTGTCCGATAGCGCTGTGAGCAGAGAATCCTGCGTCTCCAAAGGGCAGCGCGTGTTCTCCTCGAAGCGCACGACGATGCCCCCAACCATGCCGGAGCCCGACGCGCTCGACCAGACGATGTTCGGGTCCTCGGGGTCCGGCGTGGCCCAGCCGCTCTCGCCGCCGCCCACGGCATGCCACATCCCGCGCGGAATGATGCCGTCACCGCCGAACCCCATCACGCGGCTGTTGCTCGGCCCTCGGTACGTGGGTTCGTCCTGCTTGTTGCCGAGCACGTGGTACGGGATCGCATTGTCAACGGTGACGTGGTACATCTGCGCGTTGGGCAGCCGCTGCCGGAACCAGGTCTTCCCGCGGTTGATCGAGATCGACAGGCCCTGGTCGTGCGCGACGATCATGCGGTTGGCATCCGTCGGGTCGATCCACATGTCGTGGTGATCGCCCCCGGGCGCCTCGGCGCGCGGCACCTGGCTCAGCGTGAGCCCGCCGTCGATGGTCTTCGCGTAACCTGCCGTGAGGAAGTACGCCTCGTTCGCGTTGTCCGGGGCCACCGCCATCCTCGAGTAGTAGTGAGGCCGTCCCATCGCGAGGTGGTCGTAGCTGACGAGGGTCCACTGCTCGCCACCGTCGTCGGAGCGCCAGAGCTGACCGTTGTCGGTCTCCTGTCCGCGCCACGGGACGCCGTCGCCCGTTTCGATGAGCGCGTACACCCGGCTGGAGTTCGAGGGGGCGATGGCCACGGCCACCTTGCCCACGGGCCGCGTCGGCAATCCGCGTCCTGTGAGGCGTGTCCACGTGAGCCCGCCGTCGCGCGAAGTGAAGAGGCCGCTGCCAGGCCCGCCGCTCTCGCGTCCCCACGTGCGGATCTCGAGCTGCCACATCCCGGCGAACAGGACCCGCGGGTTGGTCGGGTCCATCGCAAGGTCCGAGCAGCCCGTGCGCTCGTCCACGAACAGCACCTTGCTCCAGGTCCTGCCCCCGTCGGCCGTACGAAAGACGCCACGTTCCGGCTGCGGCCCGTAGGCGTGCCCCAGCGCACATACGAAGACGATGTTCGGATCCTGGGGGTCGATGAGGAGCCTCGGAACGCGCGAGGTCTGCTCGAGGCCCGCGAGCGCCCAGGTGCGGCCGGCGTCGGTGGACTTGTACACGCCCTGGCCGACCGAGATGTGACTCCTGATCTTGCCCTCGCCCGTGCCGGCCCACACGATGTTCGGGTCCGTGCGGGCGACGGCAATCGCGCCGATCGACTGCACGGGCTGATCGTCGAACACCGGGTTCCAGTGCACGCCGCCGTCGGTGGTCTTGTAGATGCCGCCGGACGCCGCGCCCACGTAGTACACGTGCGGGTTGCCCGGCACGCCGGCGGCCGCCGAGAACCGGTTGCCCTCGGGGCCGATGTAGCGCCAGTGCAGGCTGCGGTAGAGGTCGGGCCCGACGGGAGGCGACTGTTGCGCGCGACCGGCGGGGATGAAGGTCAGGGCGAGCAGCGCGGCGATCGCGACGACGAGCCTCGTGGACATGCGGCGCATGGGGCCTCCCGTGCGCGCATCCTACGGCGGGGCCGGACGCGTGTAAAGAACACGGCCCCCGTGGGGGTTACCGGACGTCCATCGTGAGCGGGAGCGCGACGCCACGGTCGGGGTTGAACACGGCGCGTTCCCACGTCGTGCCGGTGACGTTGAACGTGATCGTGCACGACCCGCGCAACGGCTTCATGCGGAACACCACGCGGCCGTGGGCGTCGGTGGTGGCGGTCTGCGTGGCCCGGATCATGCCGCCCCACTTCGCCGTGATCTTCGCGGCCGCGGCCGGCAGTCCGCCCGTGCCCACGATGATCAGTTCGACGACCGGCACCGGCCCGGCGGCGGTGACCTCGATGGTCGTGTGCGCAGCGTCCACCCACAGTTCGGCAACCGCGGGCGGGGGGGCTGGAGCGGGCGGAGCTGCCTGAGCGTGAGACTAGGCGGCACTGCC
>CAYLZN010000378.1:0-2812 GCA_964387935.1 uncultured Vicinamibacteraceae bacterium
GGCCTGCATCGGCAGGAAGGCGCCACCAGAGTCGACGAGGTACACGCACGGCAGCCGGTTCTCGAGCGCGACCTGCTGCGCGCGGACGTGCTTCTTGACGGTGAGCGGGTAGTAGGTGCCCCCCTTCACCGTGGCGTCGTTGGCGATGATCAGCACCTCGCGACCCGACACGCGACCGATCCCGGTCACGATCCCGGCGCTCGGAGCCTCGTCGCCGTACAGGCCGTAGGCCGCGAGCGGCGACAGCTCGAGGAATGGCGATCCGGGGTCCAGCAGCCGGGTGATGCGCTCGCGGGCTGGCAGCTTGCCCTGCTGCCGATGGCGCTCGAGATAGCGGGCCCCGCCGCCTTCGCGGGCCCGTGCCGTGCGTTCCCGGAGCTCGCCAACCAGGGCGCGCATCCGACGGTCGTTCTCGACGAACGAATCGGCGCGAGGGTCGATGTGAGTGTCGAGAACGTCCATGGCCCGGCTACCAGCCGCAGCAGTCGGTCTTGTAGCCACAGGCCGGGCACCGCCACACCGAGTGCATGCGGAACATCTCCGCGCCGCAGCGTTCGCAGAGCACCTTGTCGGGGTTGGGCACCTGGCGTGGCGCCGGGATCGGCAGCGGCGCGGGCTTCGTCGTCTCCGCCATGGCCGCATTATACCCACGCCGGTGTACCATGCCCGACGTGGGCGGCGGGGTTCGAGGCCAGGAGGGAGACGTGATGGAGGATCGGCATCGGCTGGGCTGGGCCATCGTGGCCGGGGCGGCGCTCGGGGGCGCCCTGGGGTTTCTGTTCTTCACCGAGCGGGGGCGGCGTGTGCGCGCGCAGCTGGAGTCGCAGGTGGATGATGTCCTGTCCGGCGTGGGCAAGCTGCAGGATCTGGCGACGCTGGTGGGCGAGACGGCCGCCAGCGGCTGGCAACAGGTCCAGCACCTGACGAGACAGGTGGCCGAGCAGGCAGGCGACTCGTTCGAGACACGCCCGGGAAGCCGGCCGCACTGACGCGACGAGGGATCGCGTGAAGGTTGCCGCGCGCGCCCGGGAGGTCGCGTTCCACGCGGGCGGGATCGCCTGGGACGCCATCCGCGCCGTGTGGCGCGGCGCGGTCGAGTTCTACCAGAGCGACAACCTGACGTTCGCCGCGTCCATGGCGTACTACGGCCTACTGTCGCTGTTCCCGTTCTCGCTGCTCGTCCTGTCGTTCGTCGGCACGGCCACGTCCTCCGAGGAGGAGCGCGCCGCCCTGCTCGGGTGGGTGATGCGGTACTTCCCTCGCCAGTTCGATTTCGTCACCATGCAGGTCGACGCGCTCGCGCGCTCGCGGGTCAGGCTGGGCGTCGCGGGGTCCCTGATCACCGTGTGGGCGGCCCTTGGCGTGTTCGGTGCGATCACGTCGGCCGTGAACCACGCGTGGGGCGTCGAGCGCCAGCCGAGCTACTGGAAGCACAAGCTCGTGTCGTTCCTCATGCTCGTGGCGGCCGGCCTGCTCTTCGTGGCCGCTCTGGCGCTCGTCTCGGCCCGCGGTGTGGTCGAGGCGTCGTGGTTCGCGACGGTGCTGCGGCAGTCGGAGTGGGCGGCGTGGCTGCAGGGCGTCGCGTCGAACTGGAACACGACGGCCCTCCTGGTGGCCGTCGTCGGCCTGATCTTCTACTTCGTGCCGAACACCGACGTGCGGTTCCGTGACGTGTGGCTGGGCGCCGTCCTCACGGGGCTGCTGTGGCAGGCTGCCCTCAAGGGGTTCTCGTGGTACGTGCGGGATCTCTCACGGTTCTCGATCCACGGGTCGGTCGGAGCCGTGGTGGCCTTCCTGCTGTGGGTGTACCTGAGTTCGGTGATCCTGCTCTACGGCGTGGAGTACACCGCCGCATACGCGCGGCTGCGGCAGCAGCGTGCCTAGCGGCCCACCTCGGTCAACCGTCGGCCCTGTCGTTCGAGGGCCCGCAGGACGGCTTCGGCGAAGAGCGGGACGTCGTCCGGCTTGCGTGAGGTGATCAGGTTGCCGTCTTCGACGACGGGCCGGTCCACGTAGAGGCCGCCAGCATTCTTCACGTCGATCGCGATCGAGGGCCAGCACGTGATCGTGCGGCCCCGCAGGGCGTTCACCGAGATCAGCAACTGGGGGCCGTGACAGATGGCGGCCACGGGCTTGCCGGCGTCCACCATGTCGCGGGTGAGGTCCACCATGGCGTGTCGCATGCGCATGCGGTCCGGTGCATGGCCGCCGGGGATGACGAGCGCGTCGAAATCGCGCGCCCGGGCCCGGCCTGCCGCCAGGTCCGCCGTGACGGTCTCGCCCTTCTTGCCGTGGTACTGGGCCCCGGCCGCGTGACCGACGATCACCACGTCGACGCCCGCGTTCTTCAGGATCTCGAGGGGCCCGGACAGCTCGCGGTCCTCGAACTCGTCTTCCACGAGGATCGCCACTCGCTTGCCCGCCACCGCCTCGCTCATGTGCCCGTTCTCCCGGTGGGGATTGTATACCAAGTGTCCGAGCCCGCCGGGCCAGATGATATGCTCCGGCGCATGCCGAACCGCCTCGCGCGCGAGCGCAGCCCGTACCTGCGACAGCACGCGAACAACCCCGTGGACTGGTTCCCCTGGGGCGAAGAGGCGTTCGGGCGCGCCCGCAGCGAGGACAAGCCGATCTTCCTGTCGGTGGGCTACTCGACGTGCCACTGGTGCCATGTGATGGAACACGAATCGTTCGAGGACGCCGAGGTGGCGCGCGTCCTCAACGAGCGGTTCGTCCCGATCAAGGTCGATCGCGAGGAACGCCCCGATGTGGACCGCGTCTACATGCTGTTCGTGCAGGCGACGACGGGCGC
>CAYLZN010000378.1:2822-4989 GCA_964387935.1 uncultured Vicinamibacteraceae bacterium
CGATCACGGAGCGACTGCGTGCGCTGGCCGGGGCCGGTCACGGCGACGAGGACGACGGCGCGCGAGTGCCTCCCCTCGAGCAGGTGCAGGCGGGTGCGCAGGTCTATCGCCAGATCTTCGATCGACGGCATGGGGGCTTTGGTGGGGCCCCCAAGTTTCCCCGGCCCTCGGAGGTGCTCTTCCTGCTGCGGGCCTGGCACCTGGGGGCCGACGACGTCGTGCGGGGCATGGTCCTGGATACCATGCGGGCGATGGCCCTCGGCGGGATGTACGACCATGTCGGCGGGGGGTTCCACCGGTACGCCGTGGATGCCGAGTGGCGGGTGCCCCATTTCGAGAAGATGCTCTACGACCAGGCGCAACTGGTCCTCGCCCTGCTCGAGACCGCGCAGGCGTCGGGCGAGAGCTTCTGGCGCTGGGTCGCGGCCGAAACGCTGGCGTACGTCGAGCGCGACCTCACGCACCCGGCCGGGCCCTTCTTCTCCGCGGAGGATGCCGACAGCGTGCCACCGGATGACGCGGGGGATCCGCAGGCGCGCAAGTCGGAAGGGGCGTTCTATCTCTGGGGCGCCGACGAGATCGACCGGCACCTGGGGCGCGACGCGGAAGTGGTGCGGCTGCTCTACGGCGTCGAGGCGGGCGGCAATGCGCCCCACGACCCTCAGGGCGAGTTCGGGTCGAAGAACATCCTGTACGTGGCGCGGTCGGTCGAGGACATCGCGCAGCAGGTGGGTCACCCCGCCGACGAGGTCATGGACGCGATCGTCCGGGGCCGTCGTCGTCTCCTGGAGGTGCGCGGCGGACGCCCGAGGCCGCACCTCGACGACAAGGTGGTGACGGCCTGGAACGGGCTGATGATTGCTGCCTGCGCCCGCGCCGCGCGCGTGCTCGAGGGTGACCTGACGCCCGACGGCCGTGACGCGCGCGCGCATTACGCGATGCTGGGCACGCGCGCGGCCCGGTTCGTGCGCCGCCATCTCTGGGACGGCGGGCGCGAGGTGCTGCTGCGGTGCGAGCCGGGCGACACCACGAGCATCGACGGATTCGCCGAGGACTACGCCGGCATGATCTGGGGCCTGCTCGAGCTGTTCCAGGTCACGGGCGAGCCGGAGTGGCTCGAGTGGGCGCTGCAGCTGCAGCACCGCCAGGATGCGCTGTTCTGGGACGAGGACGCCGCGGGCTGGTTCAGCACGACCGGGCGGGACGCGTCGATCCTGCTGCGAATGAAAGAGGACTACGACGGCGCCGAGCCGTCTGCCAGCTCGGTCGCCGTCTCCAACCTGCTGATGCTCTCGCACCTCGTGCAGGAGCCTGCGTGGCACGGGAAGATCGAGCGGGTCCTGGCGCGGCTGGCGACGCGGCCGGCCGAGGTGGCGCGTCAATCGCCCTTCATGGTGTCCAACGTGCCTGCGTGGCACCACGGGCTGCTGCAGGCGGTGATCGTCGGTCAGGCCGCGGCAGACGACACGGCAGCGCTGCGGCGCGTCGTGGCCCGCCACTACCTTCCGTTCACGATTGTCGTGCCGGTCGAGCCGGGTGACCCGCAGATGGCGCTCGCCCAACGACTGCCCTGGGTTGACGCGATGGCGATGCGGGAGGGCCGAGCGACGGCGTATGTGTGTCGGGGGTTTGCGTGCGAGGCCCCGGTGACCAGTCCCGAGGCGCTCGACGCGCTTCTCGCGCCGCTCTCGAGAGCGGAGGCCAGCTTGGAGTCCCATGACCTTTGATGTCGAGCTGATGCTGCGTCACGATCCTCGCGTGTTCACCGAAACGATGCGTCACGAGACCGAGCCTCGCGCGTGGACCGAGACCGATGCCGACGCGGTGGTTCGTAAGATTCTGCGCGCTGCCGAGCGCGTGATCGAGCCCGGCAGCCCGGGCGACCGCCCCGTGGTGCTGCGCGGCGTGAACTGGATCGTGAGCCCGCACGAGAAGGGCGTCGTGCTCGCGATGGAGATTCACAGCGCCTCGATCGTGGCGGGGCCGTTCGACCTCCCGCAGCCTGATCTCGAACGGCTGCTGACGCGGGTGTTTCAGGCGGCGCAGCCGCACGCGACGGTGCATTGAAGGGGGGCGCAGGGGGGCGTACGACGTATGGCGTACGGCGTACGGGGCGTACGACGTACGGCGTCGTACGATCAACGGCGGCGCACGGTGGCGTACGGAC
>CAYLZN010000379.1:0-4972 GCA_964387935.1 uncultured Vicinamibacteraceae bacterium
GTGAGATTCGCTCCGCGTTCGCCCGTCAGTTCAGCCGCCTTTGCCCGCACAGTTCTCGTCGCCGGCCTTCCAATCCTGCTCGCCGCCAGCGGCGGCTGTTCGCTCAAGAAGATGGCCATCGGCAGCGTGGCGGACTCGCTGGCGTCCGGGGGCAGCGTTTACGCGTCGGACGAGGATCCGGAGCTGGTACGGGACGCGATTCCGTTCACGCTGAAAACACTCGAATCGCTCCTTCAGGAACTTCCGGAGCACCCCGGTCTGCTGCTGACGACGTGCAGCGGGTTCACGCAGTACGCCTACGCGTTCATCCAGACCGACGCGGACCTCCTCGAACCGCTCGACTACGAGAAGGCCAAGGAGATGCGGGACCGTGCCCGCAAGATGTATCTGCGGGCGCGGGACTACTGCCTCCGCCGCCTCGAGCTCCGCCACAAGGGCATCTCGGCCCAGCTCTCGCTCGAACCGGAAAAGGCGCTCGCCACGACCACGGCCGACGAGGTGGAGGTCCTGTACTGGACCGGGGCCGCGTGGGGATCCGCCGTGGCCCTGGGGCTGGACCGACCGGAACTCATCGCGGAACTTCCCACGGCGCGCGCGCTAATGAAGCGCGCCCTCGAGCTCGACGAGGACTTCAGCGACGGGGCCATCCACGCCGTCATGATTTCGCTGGAAGCCGTGCCGGAGGCAATGGGCGGATCGCCGGCCCGCGCGAAACAGCATTTCGATCGCGCGGTCGCGCTGACCACCGGGCTCTCGGCGGGTCCGTATGTCACCTACGCGGCGAGCATCGCCGCTCCCGCAGAGGACCGGGCCGAATTCGAACGCCTGCTCAACGCCGCCCTGGCGATTGACGTCAACAAGAAGCCGGAGTGGCGGCTCGCCAATCTCATCGCCCAGAAGCGCGCGCGGGACCTGCTCGCGCGCATCGACGACATCATCCCCCCCGCCGGCGCAGAGGCCGGCGCGGGGCAGCCCTTCATCCCGGTCGTGGTTCGCTGAGGATCCGAGGTCACATGCGACGCTTCCTTCCCGTGCTCATCTCCGCGGCGCTGCTCGCCTGCCTCGTCGCCGCCCCTCGCACGTTCGCGCAGGCGGCGGCCACCGAACTCAAGCTCGGCTCGCTCGCCCCGAGCGGCTCCCTCTGGCACGACGTGCTGATGCAGATGGGCAGCACGTGGAAGAAGGTGACCGCCGGACGCATCGGCCTCAAGGTCTACCCCGGCGCCCAGGGCGACGAGGTGTCGCTGGTCCGCAAGATGGAGATCGACCAGTACCAGGCGGCGTCCCTCACGGTGGTCGGACTGCAGCGCATCGACCAGGCGTTCAACGCGTTTGCGATTCCCCTCTTCTACGAATCGCAGGACGAACTGGTCCACGTCATGGGCAGGCTGCGGCCCGTCATCGAGGAGCGCCTGGCGGCCCGCAAGTTCCAGTTGCTCAACTACGGCTACGCCGGCTGGGTCCAGGTGTTCAGCCGGGCGCCGATCGCGAGCCTGGAGGGCCTGAAGAAGCAGAAGATCTACACGAGCGCGGGCGACGACAAAATGGTGCAGTGGTACAAGGCGCGCGGCTTCAACCCGCAGCCGCTGGCGAGCACGGACGTGATGCTGGCCATCCAGACGGGCCTGATCGACGCGATGCCCGTCACGCCCCTCGCGATGGTCACCTTCCAGTGGTTCAAGTCGGCTCCCCACATGCTCGACATCCCGCTGGCGCCGCTCGTCGGCGCCACGCTCGTGACGCAGCGGGCCTGGAACCGGATCGGCGACGCCGACCGCGCCGCGCTGCTCAAGGCCGCCAGGCAGGCCGAGGACCGCATGGCCATCGAGGTGCCGAAACAGGACCAGCAGTCGGTCGCCGAGATGGAGAAGCGCGGCCTGAAGATCAGCCGGCTTCGCGGCACCCCTCAGGGAGCGGCCTTCGAGGCGGCCGCCCGCGAGTACGGACAGTCGATGCGCGGTGAATGGGTGCCCACCGAGATCTACGACCTGGCCGTGAAGGAGCGCGACGCGTTTCGAGCGCAGCGCAAGACGTCCTCCCGCTAGACGCGATGAGCGGTCCCCTTCCGGCCGGCCCGACGCCCCGCCCCGCCGAATCCCCCGCCTGGCGGTGGATCCACATCGGTGAGGAGTTGCTGGTCAGCCTCAGCCTGCTCGTCATGGTGCTGCTGCCGCTGCTCGAGATCGCCCTGCGGCGCCTGTTCGGCTTCGGGATCCCCGGCTCCATCCCGTTCGTTCAGCACCTGATGCTCGCCGTCGGGTTCCTGGGCGGCGCGCTCGCCGCGCGCGAGGGACGCATGCTGGCGCTCGCCACGGGCACGTTCCTGCCCGAGGGCCGGGTGCGCCAGACGGCCGAGATCGTCGCGGCCACCGTGTCGGCGTGTGTCTCGGCCATGCTCTTCCGGGGCGCTGTCACCCTCGTGCAGCTCGAACGGGAATCGGGCAGCGTCATCGCCCTCGGCATCCCGGTCTGGGTGGCCCAGTTCGCGCTCCCGGTCACCTTCGCCCTGATCGCCTTCCGCCTCGCCCGGCGCGCGTCGCCGACGTGGACCGGACGTGCGCTGCCCTTCCTCGGTCTCGCCCTCGGCCTTTGGCTCGGCGGCGAGGGCATCTCGATTCCCTCGGTCCCCACGGGGCTCGGCGTCGCCATCATCCTCGCCGCGGCCGCGCTCGGGGCGCCCATCTTCGTCCTGCTCGGGGGGCTCGCGGCCTTCCTGTTTCTCAAGGCCGATGTGCGTCCCACGGCCATCCTGGTCGAGACCTACCAGCTCGCCGTGAACCCGACGCTGCCCGCCATTCCGCTCTTCACGCTCGCGGGCTTCCTCCTCGCCGAGGGCAAAGCCTCCGAGCGGCTGCTGCGGGTGTTCAAGGCCGCCTTCGGCTGGCTGCCGGGCGGCACGGCGGTCGTGTGCGCAGCGCTGTCCGCGTTCTTCACGGTATTCACCGGCGGCTCCGGCGTCACGATCCTGGCGCTCGGCGGCCTGCTGCTCCCGGCGCTCCTCAAGGACGGGTACCGCGAACGCTTCTCGCTGGGCCTGCTGACGGCGTCAGGTTCGCTCGGCCTGCTGCTCCCCCCGGCGTTGCCGCTGATCCTCTACGGCATCGTCGCGGAGGTTCCCATCGAGCGCTTGTTCGTCGGGGGCATCCTGCCCGGGATCCTGCTGGTCGCGATGGTGGCGGCCTGGGGCATCCGGGAGGGCCTGCGCGTGGGCACGGGCCGGACGGCGTTCGACCTCCGCGAGCTCGGCGCGGCCCTCTGGCACGCCAAGTGGGAGGTCGCGCTCCCGCTCATCATCCTGGTCATGATCTTCGGCGGACACGCCACGCTCGTGGAATCGGCGGCGCTCGCGGCGCTCTACGCCTTCGTCGCGCAGATCTTCATCAATCGCGACCTGTCCCTCTCGCACGACTTCCGGCGCGTGTTCACCGAGTGCGTCATGACGATCGGCGGCGTGATCGTCATCCTCGGCGTCGCCGTGGGCTTCACGAGCTACCTGATCGACGCCGACGTCCCGGCTCGACTCCTCGAGTGGACACAACATCACGTCGAGTCCAGGGCCGTGTTCCTGCTCGGCCTCAACCTGTTCCTGCTGGCCGTGGGGTGTCTCATGGACATCTACTCGGCCACCTTCGTGGTCGCGCCGCTCATCGTGCCGCTCGGGCAGGCGTTCGGGGTCAACCCGATCCACCTCGGCATCATCTTCATCGCCAATCTGGAGCTCGGCTACCTCACGCCTCCCGTCGGGCTGAACCTCTTCCTCTCGTCGTACCGCTTCAAGAAGCCCCTGCTGGAGGTCACCCGTGCGTCGCTGCCCATGCTGGGCATCCTCGGCATCGGCGTGCTGCTGATTACCTACGTGCCCTGGCTCACCACGGCCCTGCTGGGGTGGATGGAGTGACGTTCCCCGCGGGAAAGCTCCCGCCGGCAGCACTGAACGCCGCCCTCGCGGCGCTGCCGACAACCGATCCGCGGCTCATCGTCGGGCCGGCGCTCGGGGAAGACGCCGCGGCGATTACGCTCGGCGAACGCACCCTCGTCATCGCCACGGACCCGGTGACGTTCGCCACCGATCGCATCGGCTGGTACGTCGTTCACGTCAACGCGAACGACGTGGCGGTCATGGGCGCCCGTCCCTGCT
This sequence comes from uncultured Vicinamibacteraceae bacterium, assembly GCA_964387935.1. Taxonomy (GTDB): domain Bacteria; phylum Acidobacteriota; class Vicinamibacteria; order Vicinamibacterales; family JAFNAJ01; genus CAYLZN01. The sequence goes on from CAYLZN010000379.1 coordinate 4,139, forward strand.
GGTTCTCGTGCGTGGTGCTTCTGCCCGAGCGGGACGCCTCGCAGGCGCTCGTGGACACCATCATGGCTGACGTGGGCCAGACGTGCGCGGCGCTGGGCGTCACCGTGGTGGGCGGTCACACCGAGGTCACCGTCGGCCTGACGCGCCCTATCGTCGTCGGCCAGATGATCGGTGAAGTGGACACGGACCGGCTGGTGCGGAAGCAGCGGCTGGCACCCGGTGACACGCTGCTGCTCGCGGGGCCGGCCGCAATCGAGGGCACCGCCCTGCTCGCCCATGAACTCGCGGATCGACTCGTGGCCACGGTCGGCGAGACCGTCCTGCGGCGGGCGCGCGACCTGCTGATCCAACCGGGCATCAGCGTCGTCCGGGCCGCGCTCGCCGCCGCGTCCGCCGCCCAGGTCCACGCCATGCACGATCCGACCGAGGGCGGCCTCCTCGGCGGTCTATGGGAACTGGCCGCCGTCGCCCGCGTCGGGCTCGACGTCGCGGCGGACCAGATTCCTCTCCTGCCTGAAACCCGCGAGCTGTGCGAGGCGCTGAACATCGACCCCCTGGCGCTGCTCGCGTCGGGCGCCCTGCTGATCGGCGTCGCGCCGGGTGACGTCCGCGGCGTCACCGATGCCCTCGCCGCGGAGGGTGTGCCGGCGTGCGCGATCGCGGAGGTCCTCGAGGCCGCTGCAGGTGTCACAATCACCCGGGACGGCGCGCGCCGCGACCTCGTGCCGCCCGCGCGAGACGAAGCCGCACGAATCCTCGGCGGGTCACCGCGCCGACACCGGAAGCGCCGCGAACGCCGGGGCGGCGATCGACTTCACCTTTTTCACGTCGGCG
>CAYLZN010000380.1:0-4965 GCA_964387935.1 uncultured Vicinamibacteraceae bacterium
GAGTCGCCCCAGCATCTGGTAGGCCTCGAAGTTGTCGGGCTCGACGTCGATGGCCTGCACCAGCGCGGCTTCTGCCGCCCCGGGGTCGTTCCACGCCGCGTAGGTCCGAGCGGCGACGAGCAGGACCCGCGGATCGCGCGGAGCTCGTCCGAGGTGCGCGGCCAGCCGGGCTCGTCCAAGATCGAACCGGTGTTCGTGCCCGTCGAGGGCCAGGAGCGCATTCAACGCGTCGGCATTGTCCGGAGCGGCACGGGCGGCTGCCTCGAGGACGCGGCGCGCGCCTGCGAGGTCGCCCAGATCGCGCGCGACGAGTCCCAACTGAATCTGCGCCGGCGCAAAGGCAGGCGCCTTGACGACCAGCCCTTGAAGCACCTGACGCGCACGGCCGAACTCGCCCTGTGCGTGCAGGGTCTGGGCGAACGTGAGCCTGGCCTCGGCGTCCGCGGACTCGAGGGCACCGGCTTCGGTCGCGAACTGGCGGGCGGCATCGAGGTCGCCCCTGGCCAGGTACAGCTTTGCGAGCTGGACCTTCGCCGCCGCGCCGCGCGGCACGATCGTCACGACCTCTCGAAACGCGCGGATCGCTTCGTCGGTGCTGCCGGTCGCCACGTGCAGCAGCCCGAGACGGTAGTGGGCGATGGCGGAGCGGGGGTTGCTCGTCACGGCCGCCTCGAGGTGTTCGAGCGTGTCTTCCAGACGTCCTTCGCGAGTGGCCAGCCGCGCGGCGAACACGCGAGCCTGAGCATCCGTCGGGTCGTTGGCCAGCAGGGCGTCGACGAGGCGTCTGGCTTCGCCAGACTGCAGGCGGCGTTCGGCGATGACCGCCTGGCGCAGGCGGCTGGCCGTGCCCGCCTCCTCGTCTGCGGCCAAGTCGCGCAGCACGGCCGCCGCATCGTCGAGGCGGTTCAGTCCGATCAGGTAGTCGGCCAGTTGCAGGCGCGCAGCAGGTCCCCGTGTGTCGGCAGCGAGCCGCCGCAGGTGCGGCTCCGCCTCGGGCGCCCTTCGGCTGAGCACGTAGTACATCGCCAGCGCCCGGTTAACCAGGGCATCGGAGGGCGCGAGGGCGAATGCCCGCCGGAGGGGGGTCTCCACATCGGCGAGCCGGTCTCGTGACCAGTAGTAGTTCGCCAGCGCGAGCCAGCCGCCGAGCGACTGCGGATCGATCTCGACCGCCTGCCGCAGTGACCCCTCGGCCTGCTCGTGCCGCCCGCGTGCCTGCGCCAGCTCCCCGAGGCTCGTGCGGACGAGGCTCTGACCCGGATCGGCCTGCAGGGCCTCCTCCATGTCGCGGATCGCCTCGTCGAGTTCTTTCAGCCCTGCGAGCGCCTTGCCCCGGATGATGAGGGCCTCGACGTGCCGGGGCTCCCGAGTCAGCACCTGATCGGCGCGGGTCTTCGCATCCGCGTACCGGCCCGCGACGTGCAGGAGCGCCGCCGCCTTCACCTGGACGTCCACGCGGTCGGGCAGCAGGTCTGCGGCCCGGAGATACTCGCCGAACGCGCTGTCGTACGCCTCGAGCCGGGTGTAGGCTTCCGCCAGCCGCAGGTGGACGTCGCCGCGCAGCGGATCCTGCTGCAGGGCGACGCGGTACTCGACGATCGCCTCGCGCAGTTGTCCGCCGCTGGCGTAGGCCTCGGCGCGATCCAGGTGGGCCTGAGACGCCTCTCGAGGAGTCGTTGAACAACCGGCGAGCGCCGCCACGAGCAGGAGTGGCCAGCCCCTCATCATCGTTCCACGTGCCCAGGATGGGCCGGCGGATCAGGACAGCGGCGGCTGGGCACCGCGGCGGAGCGGCCGCCGCCGCAGCCGAGCCGCGAGGCCCACCAGGCCCGTTCCGACCAGAATCACGCCGGCGGGTTCAGGATTGACGACGGTGGCCATCGTGTAGTCGAGGCCGGTCACACCGAACTGCCCGCTTCTGGCCATGATGGCAAAGCGGTCGACCCTGAGCCCGCCGAGGCCACCGAGGCTCGAGAAGCTCAGCGTGCCCACGCTGGTGCCGCTGTACGGAAACGGGTTCGTGCTCGCGTTCACGTTGGTGTAAACGCGGTCGGCGACCGGGTCGAAGAAGTCGATGGTCAACGAGATGATGTCGTTGGCGCCGTAGCTGCAGTTGGTGTTGTCGCGGGCGTTCTGCGACGTGCCGTCGAGACAGTTCAGGCCGATGAGCGAGAGCGAAATGGAGTCTGCCTGCGCGCCGGCGCCCGAAAACCTGAACACCAGCGACTCGTTCTGTGACGAACCGGCACCGTCCAGCCCACGGGTGCCCGTCCGGGTGCCCGACTGGACGCCGACGCCGCAGTTGAGCGAGTCCTCGGCACCGCAGTTCTCGACGTCAGCCTGCGCCCCCTGCCGGCCGAGCGGCCCGAAGAATAACGTGCCGGCCGCCCCGCCCCGTATCGCGTCGCCGCTCGCCTCGGGAATGGTCGTGCGCGCCGACAAGGTCAGGTCCGGGTTGACCACATACGTCGTCCCCCGGTTGCCCAGGGTTCCGTATCCCGAGAAGTTGATCGAACCTGCCACGGCGGGCGCCGCCAGCATGCAGACCGCGCACCCCGCGAGCGCGACCCGCACGCCGTCACGAGCCTGGAGCAGTCGGCGAGGCATGCGCACAATGACCCGTGTCTCAAGGTGCAACACTCGCACCAGGGACCGGGCGTGCGTTTTCGGCACTCCACTCGTGGAGCGTCGCGTGAAAGACCGGGCCGATGGCGAGGTTAGTCGCCCGGACAGGAGAACTTCACCACTCGGCGTAAGGCTTTCCGTCCATCGACACCCGATCCGAGCCGGACTTCACGTCGAACACCCCGGGTTCGGCCGCCGGGTTGGAGGGGTCGGGCTCGGTGGGCACCGTTTGCCACGTTTCGGCCGAGCCCGTGAATGGATCCTCCGGGATGGCCCGGAGGTAGCCGTCCGACACGAGCGACTCGAGTCCCATCGGGTACTTGCCCTTGTCAGCATAGTACTGGTCGATGGCGTCCCGGAGCTGGAAGAGGTTTTCCTTGAGGACGGCCTCGCGGGTGCGCGTCACGGCGTTGCGGTAATTGGCCATCGCGATCCCGGCGAGCAGGACGATCATCGAGATGACGACGACCATCTCGATCAGGGTCCAGCCGCGTTGCGCGAGGCGTCGGGGTGTTGGCATCGCCGCTTCACCAGTCCTTGTACTTCGTCCCGTCGAGCGCGGTGCCTTCGCTCTTGCTGTAGACATCGTAGACGTTCTGGCCGCCCCAGGTGGTCGAGTCCGCCTTGTCCTGGTACGATCGCAGCCCCCAGTCCGCCTCACCGGTCATCGGATCGACGGGGATCCGCCGCAGCAGTTTGAGCTTCTTGCCCGTCGCGTCGCCGGTCATGGCGACGCCTTCGACGAGGGTCTCGAGGGAGGGCGGGTAGCCTTCGGACCCCGCCTTGAGGTCCGTCGCCGCGATGACGCCCTGGTCGGCGGCGTCCTTGAACCGATCGACCGCCGTCCGCATCTCGCGGAGCACGCGACGCAGTTCGGTCTCCTTCTGGCGCTGAATCGTCACGCGCGTCAGCGGCAGCGCGGCCGACGCGAGGATCAGCAGCATGACCGTGACGACGAGCAACTCGACGAAGGTCATGCCGTCCTGGCGCCGGCGGGCGACGGATCGCCATCGACTCGTCATGCGTGCCTCGGTACGACTCCCCTACCTCACGACGATGGTGACCGGCGACATCGACAGCGGGACAGGCGCCCCTTGCGGGTTGGTGGCCACGCCACTGGGGGCCAGCGTGGCGGAGCCGGCGGCCACCGGTTCGAGGAGCAACGCGGCCAGCAGCCCACTTCCGGATGCCCCGACACTGTCTCCGGTCCTCGTCATCGAGATGTCGATGCGGCCGGCGGCGGCGTCCACCTGCTGGGTGAACGTCACCGCGACAGCGCCCTGGCGCAGGAAGCTCCCCTCCTGCACGGCCCGCACCCGGATCACCGCCGGGTTGAACGTGATCGACACGCTCACCACTGACAGCCGCGACGCCCCGCTCACCGAGATGGGCACCGTGTATGGACCACCACCCACCCTGAACTCCACGCCGGGCGTGGTGAGCAGGAGCTGGGCCACGCCCGGGCCCGGCGGGGGCGGGGGTGTGCCGGCCGCCGGCGTGGTTCTGATCGCCTACCCGTTGCACCCGCCCGGTAGGCCCGAGAACCTTCGCACCGAACACCTGGGTTCGCTCCGCGTGCCCAGCGTCTGGTTGTGCGGTGACCGTGACCCATTCGGGACACCCGACGAGCTGGCTCTGGCACAGGCGCTCGTGGAAGGTCCGGTGACGTCGCGCACCCTCGATGGTCGTCACGACCTCAAGGGTTGCGATGCCGTGGTGGCAGCGGAGCTCCGGGACTGGCTGGGACTGCGCCGGTGGCCACGAAGCCGGGCACGATCACCACGCGCCTGCCCCGACGGTCCGCCATGCGCCCACCCAGGAGGATCCCGAAGAGCCCCGGGATGCTCGTCACCGCTATGAACAGTGTTATCCGACTGCCCGCGAAACCCTGATCGGTGCGCAGGAAGTCGTTCTGCAGCTGGGAAGCAGGGGCCACGAACACGTTGAGCAGCAGCAGGAGCGCACCGACGAACACGAAGCGCCGGGGGTTCATCCTGCGGGCGGTGCCCTCGTAGCGGTGCCGGGTGACGAAGCGATGGCTCTCGGGGAGGTGACGTGCAGCGATCCACAGCAACGGCACGCACACGAGGGCGACCAGGAACACGAACCTCCATCCGTTCGTGTCGAGGTCGGCGAGCGGGAGTGTGAGGATCACGATGCCCGAACCGAGGCCGTAGCTGAGTGCTCCGAGGCCCTGGGCCGCTGCTCTGGATCCGGCGGGCAACTCCTCGACGCAGAGGGTGTCCGAGGAGAGCATGGCCGCGATCGCGAGGCTGCGTGCAAGCGTCTGGAGCACTGTGAGCACGGCGAGGTTCGGCGCCAGGCCGCCCAGCACGGTGA
>CAYLZN010000381.1:0-4911 GCA_964387935.1 uncultured Vicinamibacteraceae bacterium
CGTCGGCGGCCGCGCGAGGACCGCCCAGCAGCTCGCGCGCGGCATGGCGCGCCAGGACCGGGTCGTCGAGCCTTCGCATGAGCCTCGTCAGCTCGTGCAGCGCCTGGAGCCTGCGTCCCCGCTCGGCCAGGATCCCGCCGTCGCTCGTTGATGCGGCCAGCGCCCGGTTCGCCGTCTCGAGGCTTCGCAGATCCTCGTGAACGGCCAGGGTGAGCGCGTCCTGCCCCAGCACACGCACCGCGCCCGTATCGGCATCCACCTCCACGAGATCCCCATCGCGGATGACATCCTCGCACTCGCGGATCGCGCGGCGGGTGACCACGCGCCGGCCGGCGACACGTGATTCGATCTCGGTGAACTCCACCCGCTGGAAGGTCAGCGCCGTGTTCGGGCCCTGGGTCCAACTGCCCGCGATGATCACGGCGGGGCGGCCGAACTGGACGGCCAGCAGGCCCGCGTGGCTGAGGATGCCGCCCCCCGTGCACACGATGCCCGCGGCCCTGAACAGGAAGGCGCTGTCGTCTGGTCCAACCGTGGGCACGACCATCACCGCGCCCTCGACCTCGATCGCGGCTCGACCCGTGAACCCGAGTCGGGCGAGACCCACGGCACGCCCCGGCGACGCGCCGATGCCGATGACGACCCGGTCGCCGGCGATCGCCCGCGCGCCGGCGCGTGAGTGGGGTCTGGCGAACATCGCCCTGATCGCGGCCGGTTCGGCCCCCTCGTGCCCCGGGGCATCGACCCAGGCAGGCAGGACGTTGTTGCGGCGGAGGCGCGTGGCCAGGTTCCCGAGGTCGGTGGACGCGTTGTCACGCCAGGGCTCGTCCGGCGAGTGGCGCCGTGCCGTCAGGGGACCGTCCGGGGTGAAACACGCAAGGCGGATGATGCCCGAAGCATCTCGCAGCGCATACACGGACGGCGCCTCGCCCCGGAGATCGAGGCTGCTCGCCTGAACCTCGTAGCCATCGACGTGCCCGACGGTCTCGAGGTGCAGCGTTCGCTCCAGGGCGGCGAGCAGTCTCGCCAGTCGTGCCGCCTGCGACAGCCGATCGTCGTCGCCCGCGAGCAACCGCGCGAAGAACTCCGGCACGCTGCGCCGCTCGAACAACTCGGCGGGCGTGGGCAGCAGCCCCGAGGCGGGCGCGACTATCTCCCCGCGCGCGACGGCCGCCCGCAGGGGCCTCAGCAGGAGCCGCTCGAGCGGGATCTGCGCCGTGTCCTCGGACCGGTCGGGCAGTCGCAGGTCGAGCAGGTGCCGATTCGCCGCGGCGGTGCGCAGCGCGGCCATGAGCTCGACGCCCGGGCGGCCGCTGAAGCGGTCACGATAGGGAGCGCGTCCGTCCCAGGCCACCTCGCGCGTCGTTTCGAGGTCTGGCTCACGTCCCACGAGGATGCCCTGCCGATCGGCCGTCAGCAGCTGCCGCAACGGCAGCGTGCCCCAGCGGGCGAAGAAGTCGGCCCAGGCCTCACCTGCCTCGTGCCGCGCGCCAGCCGGCAGGGCGAGCTGACCGATCGTCCAGTCGACGTCCATCAGGTAGGGCGCGAGCCGGAAGAGCGCCTCGGCCTTCTCGCAGATGTCGGCGAGGCTGACGGCCCGCTCCTTGTCATGGCGCGCGTGGATCCGCGTGTTCTCGACCTGGACATCGAACTCGAGCCGGCGGAAGACGGCCGCAATCGCATCGAGCGACGGGTTGGGGTGTTCGTCGAGTTCGTACTTGCTCACGCCGTAGTACTGCAGGTCGATCATCCCGCCCGCGAGCGGCGGCGAGTAGTCGATCCGAATGAACACCGGGTGGTTCCGGAACGCGACGTAGTAGTGGACTTCGTTGCCGTAGCAGAACACGCGCACGGCGGGCAGCGTCGGCGGCTCGGCGAGCAGCAACTGGCGAGTGAACCCGTCCACCACCACGCCGACCGCGTACGGGATCGCGGGGGCGCGCGTGTCGCCGTCGGCGTGTTCGAAGTCCACGTACTCGACTCGTCGCGAGACGTGGAGGACGCGCTGCGGAGATGCGATCCCGATGTCCACGGTGCGGTTCGTTCCGCGCGCGGTTTCCAGCAGTCCGAAACCGAGCTTCAGGCCGCGCTGGTGCAGGTACCGCTTCAGCCCGTGCAGCGTGCGGACGTCCGCCAGCGAGGGCGCGTCCTCGAACATCTGCACGAGCCGTGTCGCCTCGGCCGACAGCGCCTGCCCGGCCTGTCCCGACGCCAGCTCGCGCAGGATGCGGGCCCTCAGGTCCGCGTAGATCCGGGGCAGATCCTCGCACTCGGCCGAACGCGTGCCGAAGAGGAACACGTAGTCCTCGACGATGCGGTCCATGAGCGCGAGGATGGCGTGGACACGCTCGACGGTGACCGGAGCGATGTCGAGGATCTGGCCGAGCACTTCGGCATGCAGCAGGTTGTAGGCGCGGAACCTGGTGATCACCCGGGTGCTGTCATCTGCCGCGTGCTCCGACGCCGATCTGGGGCTCGGGGCGACATCGCCTGCGGCCTCCGGCCGTCCCCCGTGCGCGAGGATGACGAAGCGGTCGAACGCCCGGCGCGCATCAGGACAGGCGTCGAACAGCGAGGCTTCGGCGGGCGTGACGAGCAGTGGCAGCGAGTCGTTCACGCTGATGCCGGCGCACGGTCTGACCTCGAGGCCGAGGTTCATTCGAGACCAGCCGAGGCTCGCGATCACCTCGCGTGTCAACGCGGGACCGAGGGCCTCCTGCACGACAGGCAGACATCCCGCGAGCGGCGGCTCCGAGCCGCCGGCGCGCACGTCCACGAGGTCGAGGTGCGTCGCCCTCCCGTACTCGAGGCAGGAGGCGAGGACCTCCGGAAGGCGTGGCCCGAGGATCCGCGCTCTGGTATCGGGGTCCGGCGGCGAGCCCGGCAGGTCGAGCACCCGGGCGATCAGGCGCCGCACTGCAGGATCCCTGGTCGCGGTGAGCCGGTCGAGCAGCGTGCCGGCACCACCGGGTTCGGCCGGCGCGTGCTGGAGCAGTGCGGCGATCTTCTCCAGGACCGCTCGCGTGGCGAGCGGCGAGTTCTCGCATTCGACGGCGCGCGCGAGGGCCTGCAGGACCACGTCGTCCACGAGCAGCGCGCCGCGCGCGGCCAGCGCGAGGGCATCGTCCACGATGGCCGGCGGCACCGTCGGATCCGGCGCGGCCAGCAGGCCTCCCAGGAGGAGCCAGGGCTCCGGGGACGTTGCGGCGAGATCGCGCAGCAGCCTGACGCACGCGGCGGTCGCCGGCGTGACGCGCGCGGTGGCGAGCGGCACCAGGCGCAGGACGCGTTCGAGATGGCGCGGGGAGGTCCAGCCGAGGCCGAGACGCCGCACCGTGGCGCTGGCGGCTTCGACCCGGCTGGCCGCAGCGAACACCACGCGGAGCTCGGCGTCGAGCGCCTCGAGGGCCGCGTCGAACTCGGCTTCGCCGACGTCCTCGTGGAGCGGCGACCGTGGCGCCATCGGGTCTGACTTCCCGGGGGCTCCGTGGCTCGTTCGAGTATAGCGCCGCCCGCACCACCCGGGCACGGTGGGAGCACCCGATGCCACCGGCTACCAGACCAGCGTCACGTCACCGAGTCGTGCGGCCAGTTCGCGCGTGTCCTGTGAAGACGGGTCCACGCGGGCGGGTACCGAGGCAGCCTCGAACCGGAGGTCGATCCGCGTGAGCCGGCGCGACGTCGGCGCTTCGGGCGTCGGGATCTCGATCGTCGTCCAGGAGCCGACCGGCAGGACGACCTCCCGTGGCGAAGCGCCATCCACGGTCACCACCACCGCCTGCGGACCCCCCGGCAGAGCCGGCAGGGCGACCGCGCCAAGCGCGAGGCGCAGCATCCGCACTCGGGGGTGCACGAACAGCGCGACGTGCCGGGATGTCCACCGCCACCCCACCGTGTGCAGGTCGGTGTCGTCACCGTGGATGCCGTACGAGATCTTCTGGACGCCGAGCGGCAGGCCGAAGCGTGTGCGCTGGGATTCCGGCGCGGCGACCTTGTCCCGCAGCAGCGCCCGGATCTCCGGCGCCACGATCGCCCATTCCGTGACGAAGCGGTCCGTCTCGAGGACGTAGCGACTCGAGGGTGCGAAGTCGGCACTCATCTGGCGCGAGACCCACGCCATCGACAGCACGGCGCACGCGGCCCACACGACGAAGGCCAGGCGAACCGGAGCCGGACGAAGCGCCTGCCAGAGCGCCCACGTCGCCCCCGTCAAGAGCACCGCGCCGCCGAGCGACAGCAGGTGCCACTGCTCGCGCTTGGTCACGAGTGCGTAGGGGATGTTGCACAGAATCACCAGGGACAGTCCGAGCGCGCAGAGCAACAGGGCGCGCCCGCGATACCGAGCAGCCGCGAACGTGCCGAGGACGGAGGTGCTGACCACGAAGGTCGTGGCGAGCCCCTTGCCGGGCCGATCGACCGGCAGGAGGGCCAGCGTGCGCCAGAAGCCTCGCCAGAAGTTGGCGCGCGCCGTGTCCCACTCCGGCGTGCGGTAGCCACCCAGCCCGCCGAGCGCGAGGTGCCGCCACCAGAGCAAGCCGGCCGCGCACAGCACAACGAGCCCGAGATACGGCCAGGGCGGCAGCGCAGGGCGACCCCGGTCCTGCCACGTCCAGAGCAGGTGCGCTGCGACGAGTGACGGTGCGAGCATCACGCCGTCCTCCTTGATCAGGAACGCCACCACCTGGGCCACCAGAAGAGGCGTCCACCAGGGCCAGGCGCGTTGGCGGCAGTGCCACCACCAGCGCAGCGCCGACGCGAACACGATCAGCTGGCACAGGTGCATCTGGTTCGTGATCCAGGCCGTGGCCGCATACGGCATGTGAGGATGCACGGTGACCAGGGCCACGCTCAGCACCCAGACCCACAGCGATCCGCTCAGGCGCGCCAGGAACTGTGCGAACACGCCGGCCG
>CAYLZN010000382.1:0-4903 GCA_964387935.1 uncultured Vicinamibacteraceae bacterium
CGAAGAACAAGTACTTCGTCGACGAGGTCTACGACGCCTCGGCCGTCGCGGGGACGCTCGGCGCGGCGAAGGTTTCGTGGCGCTTCGATCAGTGGGTGATCGACGGGTTCGTCAACGCCTCCGGATGGCTGACGCGGGCGGCGGCCTGGCTCTCGGGCCAGATCGACACGCACGCCGTGGACGGCATGGTCAACGCCACGGGCAACAGCCTGTGGGAGGCGAGTTTCGGCTACCGGCGCCTGCAGACCGGCCTCGTGCAGAACTACGCGCTGATGATGGTGATTGGCGTTGCCGCCCTGGTGGGTGCGTACCTGTTCCTCCGATAACGACCGCTCATGTCCTATCCACTCCTCTCCCTGGTTCTCTTCACGCCGCTCGTCGGCGCGGTCGCGCTGCTGTTCGTGAACAGGCGGAACGAGCACGCCATCAAGCTGATCGCGAACGCCTTCGCGGTCGTCGGCTTCCTGGTCTCGCTGCCGCTCTGGTTCAGCTTCGACCTTCAGAAGACCGGCTACCAGTTCGTCGAGCGGGCGCCCTGGATTCCGTCCGTCGGCGCCGACTACTTTCTCGGCGTCGACGGGTTCAGCGCGCTGATGGTGCTGCTCACCACGCTCATGGGCGTCATCGCGGTCCTCAGTTCGTGGACCGCGATCCACGAACGGGTGAAGGAGTACTACATCATGCTGCTCGTCCTGCAGACGGGCATGCTCGGCGCCTTCATGTCGCTGGACTTCCTGCTGTTCTTCCTGTTCTGGGAGGTGATGCTGGTGCCGATGTACTTCCTCATCGGCATCTGGGGCAGCGATCGCCGCCTCTACTCGGCCATCAAGTTCTTCCTCTACACCCTGGTCGGCAGCGTCGTGATGCTGCTCGGCATCCTGGCGCTCTATTTCTACAACCACAGCGTGTCGGGCGTGTACACGTTCGACGTCACCCGGTACCAGGCGCTGTCGATCCCCTTCGACCTGCAGAAATGGATCTTCCTCGCGTTCTTCCTCGGCTTCGCCATCAAGGTGCCGATGTTCCCGTTCCACACCTGGCTGCCGGACGCGCACACCGACGCGCCGACGGCGGGCTCGGTCATCCTGGCGGCCATCCTGCCGGAGGCCACGCACTACTTCGTCCCGATGATGGTCGGCCTGTCGATCGTCGGCATCGTCTACGGGGCGCTGTGCGCGATGGCGCAGCACGACTGGAAGCGCCTCGTGGCGTACTCGTCGGTGAGCCACCTCGCGATGGTGATGCTGGGCATGTTCGCCCTCAACCCTGTCGGGATCACGGGCAGCATCCTGCAGCAGATCAACCACGGCATCTCGACCGGCGCGCTCTTCCTCATCGTGGGCATCGTCTACGAGCGGCGGCACACGCGCGAGATCTCCGAGTACGGCGGCCTCTCGAAGGTCATGCCGGTCTACGCGGCCGTCTTCCTGATCATGACGTTGTCGTCAATCGGACTGCCGGCCCTGAACGGCTTCATCGGCGAGATCCTGATCCTGCAGGGCGTGTTCGTCGTGGACAAGATCTGGGCGGCCGTCGCGGCCACGGGCATCGTGCTGGGCGCGGCTTACATGCTCTGGCTCTTCCAGCGGACGATGTTCGGCACGGTGGAGAACCCGAAGAACGAGCACCTGCCCGACCTGTCGTGGCGGGAGTTCGCGACCTTCGTGCCCCTGCTGGTGCTGGCCTTCTGGATCGGCCTCTACCCGACGCCGTTCCTGCAGCGCCTCGAGACCTCGGTGAACGCCGTGGTCGCGCGGGTGAATCCGACGGCGCTTCCGGCCATGGCGGGAGCGACGCCGGACTGCGAGACTCCCGGCGCGGCGACGCCGGTGCCGGTGGGCGTCGGCGTTGCCGACGGCGCCGGCGGGGCCCCGTTCATCCAGCCGCCGTGTGCTGACGGGTCGGCGCCAGCCACGCCGGCCAAGCCGGGAGGGCACGACTGATGCCGCCCGGCCTCTCGATGGCGGAGCTGGGATACCTCCTGCCGGAGATCGTCCTGACGCTGGGCGCCCTGGTGCTGCTCGTGGTGGACGTGTTCCTGCCGCGCGACCGGGACCACCTGCGGGCCTGGGTGGCCCTGGCCGCGCTTGCGGCCACGGGACTGGCGCTCGGGAGCGTCGCGGGCGCGCACACGACCGTCGCGCGCGGCCTGATCGCCGTCGACGGCTTCGCCCTGTTCTTCAAGGTGGTCTTCCTGATCGCCGCGGCCCTCACCATTCTGCTGTCGAGGAGGTACCTCGAGGTGGAGCGGGCGGACGCCGGGGCGTACTACTTCCTCGTGCTGTGCGCGACGCTCGGCATGATGGTGATGGCGGCTGGCCTCGAGCTGATCACGCTCGTCATCGCCCTGGAGACGATGGCCGTCTCGTTCTACATCCTCACGGGGTTCCTCAAGCCGGATCGGCGCTCCAACGAGGCTGCGGTGAAGTACTTCGTCCTGGGGGCGTTCTCCCTCGGCATCCTGCTCTACGGCATGTCGGTGCTGTACGCGCTCAGCGGCACGACCAAACTGCGCGAACTGGCGATCGCCCTCGCGTCGAGCGACCAGCAGGTCGCCCTGTCGCTGGGGGTGCTGCTCATGGCGTGCGGCATGGCCTTCAAGATCGCCGCGGTGCCGTTCCACATGTGGGCGCCGGACGTCTACGAGGGGGCGCCGACGCCCATCGCCGCGTTCCTCTCGGTCGGGTCGAAGGCGGCGTCCTTCGCGATGCTGCTGCGGCTCTTCATCGAGGGCATGCCGTCGCTGGCGCCGCAGTGGACGCAGGTCTTCTACGTGCTGTCGGTGCTCACCATGGTCGTGGGCAACATCGCCGCGCTCACGCAGACCAACCTCAAGCGCATGCTGGCCTACTCGTCGATCGCCCACGCCGGCTACCTGCTGATCGGCCTCGTGGCGGCGACGCCCCGCGGGGTGACGGCGACGCTCCTCTACCTGCTGATCTATGCGTTCATGCAGATGGGCGCCTTCGCGGTGGTCACGCTCATGCGCCGGCAGGACGTGGTCGGCGACGAACTCAAGGACCTGAGCGGGCTCTACTTCCGCAGCCCGCTTGCGGCCTTCGCGATGCTCGTGTTCATGCTCTCGCTCGGCGGCATCCCGCCAACGGCGGGCTTCATGGGCAAGCTCTGGATCTTCGGCGCGGCCATCGAGGCCGGCTACGTGTGGCTGGCCGTCATCGGCGTCATCAACAGCGCGATTTCGCTCTACTACTACGTCCGGGTCGTCGTCTTCATGTGGATCAAGGAGGAGACGTCCGGGTCGGCCCTCGTGCCGGGACCGGCGATGGCCGTGGCCCTCGGCGTGGCGCTGGCGGCAACCGTCCTGATCGGCATTTACCCGGCGGCCCTCTTCGACTTCGCCGAGGCGTCCGCCCGCATGCTGGGGGTCGCCGCGCCGGCCCTGACGCTGCGGTAGCGCCAGCCCGCGCAGCCCTTCGCAGGAGTCGCCGTCGTGCCGCAATCCCCGGGTGAGATCATGCGGACCGTCGGGGCGCTCAGCACCGTCGGCCTGTCCTTCGTCCTGGCCATCGTCCTTGGCACCGCGTTCGGCTGGTGGATCGACGGGAAGCTGGGGACCAGCCCGTGGGGTTTCTTCGTCTTCTTTTTCCTGGGCCTGGCTGCGGGCATCCTCAACGTCTACCGCACCACCAGCCGCTACCTGAAGTAGTGGGCATCTTCGACCCCGACCCGCTCCTGCGCCGGCTGGAACGCACGGGCCTCGCCTGGTGCCTCGGCGCGGCCGCGGTGGCGTTCGTGGCGCGTGGCGGGCGACCGGACGTGACCCTTGGCGTGCTCGGCGGCGGGGTACTCATGGCGCTGAGCTACTGGGCCATCCGGTCGAGCGTGACCGCCCTGGTCCGGTTGGCGGCTCCCGGGGACCACCCGGATCCGCACGTCCCGAGGGGCCGTCTGCTGCTCCAAGTGACGGGCCGCTACGCGTTGCTGGGCCTCCTGGCGTACGGTATGATCGCGCGGTTGCGCCTGCACCCGGTCGGTCTCGTGCTGGGTGTGTCCTCGCTGTTCGTGGCCGCCGTTGTCGAGGTGGTGCGGCTGCAGGCGGGCGCGCGACGCCAGTGACCGGCCCACGCCAGCCTTTGCGGCGTGGATGATGATTGCCCCCCGCGCAACGGGTCTTCCAGCCGAACGACGCAGGCACCCATGGAAAAGCTGCACCACTCGCTGTGGATCGTGGAGTTCGTGAACGCGGTATTCGGGCCGATGGTCGCCGCCGTCATGCGGGCCCTCGGCATGACCGTCGAACCCGGCGCCCAGGTGATCCCCGATCACATCGTGATGTGCGGCGTCATCGTGCTGTTCGTGACCGTGCTCGGCCTGTTCATCCGGTCGCGCCTCAGCGTCGAGCACCCGGGCCGGCTTCAGATCGTCCTCGAGGAGATCGTCGGGCTCTTCGAGAGCCTGCTCAAGACCAATATCGGGCCCAAGGGGCCGCGCTTCCTGCCGCTGGTCGGGGGCATCGGGATCTTCATCTTCCTGGCCAACCAGCTGGGCAAGATTCCGGGCTTCATGTCGCCGACGGCCAGTCTCAACGTGACGCTGGGTTGCGCATTGACCGTGTGGGTCTACTATCACTACCAGGGCATCAAGGCGCAGGGCATCGGGCCGTACATCAAGCACTTCGCGGCGCCGCCGGGCGCGCCGATCTTCATCGCGCCCATCATGTTCCCCATCGAGATCATCAGCCACCTCTCCCGGGTCATGTCGCTCTCGCTCCGGCTCTTCGGGAACATCTTCGGCGAGGAGATGGTCGTCCTGATCCTCGCCAGCATCATCCCGTTCGTCGTGCCGCTGCCGATGATGGTGCTCGGCATAATCACGGGGACGCTGCAAGCGTTCATCTTCATGCTGCTGACGATGATCTACCTCGCGGGCGCCGTGCACACCG
>CAYLZN010000383.1:0-4896 GCA_964387935.1 uncultured Vicinamibacteraceae bacterium
CGGACGGGGCCTCGGTTTCCGCGACGACCAGCAGCGCCCCCTTGGCCAGGGCCTGTGGCGCGAAGCTGGCGCCGTCGGCGCGCTCACCCCTGATGGCGACGAAGACCGCCCCGTGCGAGACGCGCCGCGAGTCGCACTCCACGCCGGTGACGCGCTGCGCGAGGACGTCCCCGGTCAGTCGCTCGACTCCGGACAGCGGGACCAGGCCGGAGACACGCTGGATCAGATCCTGGAGGGTCATGGGACCGATCCCGATCCGGCCTCGGGAGACGCCTCGGACGGGCGTCGCGCGAGGCGCAGCAGACAGCGTCGTCCGTACTGCACGGGCGACCCCGGTTCGAGCTCCTGTTCGACGACGACGCCGTCGCCGAACAGGCGCGGCGCGAGTCCGACCGCCGCCAGCAGGCGGGCGGCTTCGCGCGCCCCGAGCCCGCGCACGTCCGGCACGAGGCCGGTCGTCACCACGGGAACGTGCCGCACGAATCCCACGCCGTGCGTCGCCGTCTGCACGACGTCGGCGGGGACTGGCGCGTCGTTGCGCACGACGGTGATGCGCGCGGTGGGGTCGACGTTGGGCGGCACGCCAAGGTGTCGCAACATCGCGCGAGCGACCCGTGCGAAGATCGGCGCCGCGACCGCCCCGCCGTAGAAGCCCTTGCCGTGCGGCGAGTCGATCACGACGAGGATCGCCAGCGCCGGATCGCGCGACGGAATGAACCCGACAAACGAGGCGTTGTACTCGGTCTTGGAGTAGCGGCCGCGCTCGAGCTTCGCGGCGGTCCCGGTCTTCCCGGCCACCGTGTAGCCCGGGATCCGGGCAGCTTTGGCGGTCCCGGCTTCCACCACCTGCTCCATGATTCCGGTGAGCTTCGCGGCGGTCTCCGGCGTGATCACGCGGCGCAGGACCCGGGTCTGCCGCTCGGCACGACGGTGCCCCTCGATCACGGCCCGGACGAGACGCGGTTCGAGCAGTTCGCCGCCGTTGGCCACGGCGCTGACTGCCGACACCATCTGCACCGGTGTCACGCCGACCTGGTAGCCCATCGAAACCGACGCCAGCGCGCTGTCGTTCAGCCTGGCCGCGTCCCAGACGATGCCGCGGCTCTGACCGGGCAGGTCGCGCGCGATGGCCTGACCGAATCCGAAGCGCTGCACGTACTCCGTGAGGCGGTCCGCGCCCAGGCGCAGGCCGACCTTGATCGCGCCGACGTTGCTGGATTTCACGATCACGTCGGCAAACGAGAGGGTGCCGTAGCGATGCACGTCGTCGATCTGCCGCGAGCCGAACCGGATGTAGCCCGCGCTGACGTCGATCGAATCGTCCGGGCGCATGAGCCCATCCTCGAGGGCCGCCGACGCGGTGACCACCTTGAAGGTCGAGCCCGGTTCGTACACGTCCTGCAGCGCGCGATTGCGACGGTGATTCGCGTCGGCGTCCTGGAACCGGTTCGGATTGAACGTGGGCGCGTTGGCGAGCGCCAGCACGTCGCCGGACCTCGGGTCGAGGGCGATCACCGTTCCGCCCGCGGCGCCGAATTCGGCCACGCCGATCGCCAGTTCGCGCTCCGCGATGTACTGCAGGTCGCGGTCGATCGTCAGCTCGAGGGTGGCACCAGCCGTCGGCGGTCGCTCGATCCGGCCGTGCGCCTGGTTCTTTCCGTCGGTCTGAAGCAGCACCCGGCCAGGACGGCCGCTGATCCGGTCGTTGTAGGCGCTTTCGATCCCGCCGAGCCCGACGTTGTCGAGATTGGCGAATCCGAGCACATGCGCGGCGAGCTCGCGGTTCGGGTAATAGCGGCGCTGCTCGCTGAGCACGCCGATGCCGGGGAGGTTCAGCGAGCGGATGCGGGCGGCGTCGGCCGGAGAAGCCCGGCGCCACAGGTATTGAAACGACTTCTGCCGGGTGAGGCGGCCCAGCATCTCGGCACGATCGGCGCTTCCACACCCGGTCAGCGCTTCGCACACCCGGCGGGCCGTGTCTTCGGGGTTCACGACGAGCGGCGGCTCGGCGTAGATCGCATCGCCGTCCACGCTGAACGCCAGCACGCGGCCATGTCGGTCGAGCAGGTCACCGCGGTTCGGCGGCACTTCGCGCGTGCGGCTCCACTGGCGGGCGGCGCGCTGCAGCAGGTCCTCGTGCGCCACCACCTGCAGGTACACGAGTCGCGCCTCGATGCCGACCGCCCACAGGGCCGCGATGGTCGCCGCCCACGCCACGCGCGTGCGCAGGACGACGTGCCAGTCGCGCGCAAGCGCCTGACGCTCGGCCTCACGCGCCTGGGCCTCGCGCACGAGCTCGGGGCGGTTGGGGACGTCGGCGTCCACCGGAGTCGGGCCCACCTCGGGATGGTTGCGCATCGCCTGTGCCCTACCGCGAGGCCACCACGCTCCTGGCGGGCGGCGACGTTCCCGGGACGCGTTCGATCACGACCGTGGAGGCGGGATCGGGAACGACGAGGTGCAGCTGCCGGGTGGCGAGCCGCTCAATCCGCTGCGGCGCCAGCAGCGCCGCCCGTTCGAGCTGGAGCTGACGCAACAGCTCGTCCTCGGCGACCTGCTGCTTCCGCATGTCCTCGAGCCGGTATCCCGCGCGGAGCAGCTCGAAGTGCTCCCAGACCGAGAAGATCAGCACGGCAACGAATCCGAACACGACCGCGCTCCAGCGCCACAGCTCGCGCAGACGGTCGCGATCGAGCTCGCGGACGATCGGGCTGTTCCGGACGTCCTGTTTGACGGCGTACTCGAACTCGACGTCGCTCATGCCGTTCTCTCCGCGACGCGCAGCCGCGCGCTCCTGGCACGCGGGTTGGCCGTCACCTCGCCGTCGTCCGGGACGATCGGCTTCTTCGTGAGTACCCGCACGGGCACCGGACCGTCGTGCTCCAGGCCGCGCAGCGTGTGCTTGACGATCCGATCCTCGAGCGAGTGAAACGCGATGACCGCGAGGCGCCCCTCGACCGTGAGGCGCGCCACGGTGGCGACCACGAAGGCATCCAGGGCCTCGAGTTCGCGGTTCACCGCGATCCGGATGGCCTGGAACGTGCGGGTGGCCGGGTCGATCCGCTGCCAGCCCCGGACAGGCACCGCACGCCGCACGACGGCCGCCAGGTGCCCCGTCGTCTCGATGGGACGCGAGGCGCGTTCGCGGATCACGGCTCGGGCGACACGGCGGGCGTGGCGTTCCTCGCCGAAGCGAAAGACGACGTCGGCGAGGTCGGACTCGCTCACCGTCCGCAGCCACGTGGCCGCGTCAGGGGCAGAGGTGCGATCCATGCGCATGTCGAGCGGCTCGTCCCGTCGAAAACTGAACCCGCGTCCCGGCGCGTCCAGGTGCAGGGAGGACACGCCCAGATCCACCAGTACTCCGTCGACACGCTCCAGCCCCAGGCCCTCGAGCACCTGCCCGAGGTGCCTGAAGTCCGCATGGACCAGGCGCGTGCGCTCCGCCCATGGCGCGAGCACGTCCCGGGCCCGGTCCAGGGCGTCGAGGTCTCGATCGATCCCAATCAGCCGACCCGCGCCTGCCTCGAGCAGGGCCCGCGCGTGTCCGCCCAGACCGACGGTGCCGTCCACGATCGTGCCCCCTCGCTCGGGCCGGAGAGCCGCCACGACCTGCCGGAGCAGCACCGGCGCGTGGCTCACCATCGGTCGCTAGATCCCGAACTGCGACAACCGCGCCTTGTCGTCCGCCGCGAGCGTGCTGGCCTTGGTGCGGGCCGTGCTGCGATCGCGATTGAGGACCACGAGGTACGTCACATGTCCTTGCACGTCCACGTCCCCGGTCAGGCCCGCGGTCTGTCGCAGTCGTGCCGGCAGCAGCACGCGGCCCTGGGCGTCCATTTCCACGGTCTGTCCGAAGTAGTTGATCAGATGGAGGAAGCGTTCCCGTGTCGGGTCCATCGAGGGCATGGCGGCAATCCGCTGTTCGATGGCCTCCCACTCGGGCAGGGGATAGACACGGGCGGTCTCACCATCAAGGCTGGTGATGAAGAACACCGACCCATGGCGCGGCTCGATCAGTTCCCGGAACTGGCCCGGGACCTTGAGCCGGCCCTTGTCATCGATTTTCGCCTCGTGGCTTCCCCTCAACCCCACTTTTCACCACTTTCGACCACTTTGGACCACTGGGAAGGTAAACGAGGCCCGGGGGGATGTCAAGCCCGTAAGTCCCGGATCCTCAGGATGTTCAGTTACTTACGCCAAATATTCGCTATTTGGTCGACTGCCCGCCGTTCTTGGCAGGCAGCTCGTCTGTTACCACCTGGGCGAAAGCGGACGTACAGGCCGTCGAGATGGTAGCATTCGGGGTTTGCGATGCTGCGCGCTGGTCTCATCGGTCTCGGATCCACCGGCAAGACGACCCTCTTTCGCCTCCTGACGAGCGCGCGCGACGCCCCGCGCGCCGCGCATCACGGCAAGGCCGACGCCAACGTCGGCATCGCACGGGTGCCGGACGACCGCCTCGATCGCCTGGCGTCGATGTTCACGCCGCGCAAGACGACGCCCGCCACGGTGGAATTCGCCGACATCGCGGGCGCCGGCCACAGTGGCGCGGCGAAGGACCTGCTCGACGTCGCCCCGTTCCGCAACGCGGACGCGCTGCTGCACGTCCTCCGGCTCTTCGGAGACGAGAGCGTGCCCCACCCATCCGGCTCGATCGACGCGGCGCGCGACGCGCAGGTCGTGGAAGACGAGCTGATTCTCGCAGACCTCGGCGTGGTCGAACGGCGACTGGAGCGGCTCGACAAGGACCTCAGGAAGTCCGCGACGCCCGAGCTGAAGAAGGAACAGGAGATCCTCCTCGCGTGCCGGAGCGCGCTCGAAGAGGGCACGACCCAGCGCATTCTAGGCAACGCAGGCGACGATGCGACGAGTCTTCGCGGATTCCAGATCCTC
>CAYLZN010000384.1:0-4495 GCA_964387935.1 uncultured Vicinamibacteraceae bacterium
CATTCGCGAAAGGCTGCGTAATGTCGGCACTTTCAAACCGTTCGGCGTTCTAGGGGTGCTGTGGAGGCGCGTACTCGAAGATGCGCACCGACCCCTGGCCCGTCGCCCGCTCCGGACCGTCCGGCGACTCGTACGCCAGCCGGTACTCGGGCAGCGCCTCGACAGGCACGCAGGGCTTCAAGGGGTCGTCGCTGACGAGGTCGTGGTTCCCGGGACCCAGCGTCGACAGGTAGGCGCGGGCCTCGTCGTAGGACGTGAACGGACGCCATGCGGTCAACTGCTTGATCGACTCACCGCCCGGTCGCCGCTGCTCGGCCCACGAAATGACGTAGATCAGTTCCGGCTGGCGAGCGCGACCGCCGAACACGAGCAGGCGCGTCGCGAGGCTGGTGAAGTAGGCCGCCCGGTACAGGATGGCCGGGGGGCCCGCGGTCCCCGGCTTGTAGAAGGCATCGAAGAACTGCGAAGGCGACAGGCCTGCCACCCGGGCGAGCTCGCCGAACTGCCCGCCGCTCACGCCCGGGGCCCGGGGCAGCTCCACGAGGTCGTCCGACAACGCGAGGTAGCGGGCTCGCCGTTCATCGAGGAACACCCGGCCCTCCGCCGGTTCCGTCGTCGTCAGGAATCGAGCGACCTCCCTGGCCCCCGACTGCGTCGGGATCGAGAGCGGAACACGCCGGGCCGTGCGCACGATCCAGTACCCGCTGTCCCACCAGTTCGCCACCGTGTAGGCGGGCTGTTGCGACGCGTCCCCGGCGCGCGAGGGGGCTTCGTACACGCCGGGCACGGCGAACGGCTCCGGTGTCTCGGCCCGCATCCATCGCAGCGCCCCGTGCCAGGCCTCGGGCATCCCGGTGTCTTCCTGCGCTTCGGCAATGGCGAGCAGCGCCATGGGGCCGAGCACCACCACGGCCACTGCCAGGAGAGCCACCCAGCGAAAGCGACGGATGAACGCCGCGCCCACCCAGGCGCTGGTGAGGGCAAGACCGACCGCCAGGTAGTATCCGAACCGGATCTGTCCCAGGGTCAGCAGCAGCATGCTGCCGGTCATGATCACCACCAGGATGGCGCCTGGATGGCCGGTGCCGATGGTCTGTCGTCCCAGCACCACGAGCGCGGGCACCCCGATGAAGAACGCCGGTCCGAAAGCGTCCCACGCCGGCCCGAGGCTGAACCCTCGTCCGTCCGCGCTTCGCAGGAGCGGCGCCGCTTCGAGTACCGCGAACCCGGAGGTTCCCGGCACGACGCGGCCTGCCTCGGCGGTGAGCCGTGACGCGAGGTCGGGCGCGACGATCAGGGCGGCCGCGGAGACGCCGATCACGGCGGCCACCACTCCCGCCGCCGCGAGGGCAGGACGCGCGGCCCGCCCTCCGGCCACGCGGTGGACGCTCAACGCTACGAGCAGGGCCCCGGCCGTTCCGGCCAGCGACAACAGGCGCAGCGCCAGCCGCGGGGCCGTGGACGCCTCGCCCGCCAGAAGGACCGCCGCCGCGATCGCCGCCGCCGGGCACACGACGAAGCCGATATCACGCGTCTCCCGGCCGTGCGCGGCGTCCAGGGCGAACTGCGCGAGCGCCCACGCGCAGATCACCAGGGTGAACAGGGCCCCACTCGTCCACGTCAGCAGGTAGGCGCCCCACGACACACCAGCGAGGCCAACGAGCGCCCACGTGCGCCGCCGCGAACTGCTGGAGGGCGTGCGGCGCGCATCGAGCGCCAGGAGCAGGAACAGGACGGTCGTGACCGACAGCAGGACCTCGGCCGCGTGGTGATCCACGAACCCGAGCTTCGTTCGCGTCAGCAAGGGCCCCGGCGCGACCGCCACCATCGCGGCCGCGAGCAACCCGGCGAGGGGACCGAAGGCATGACGACCTAGCCAGTACACGGCCACCACCACCAGCACGCCGAGGGCCGGTGGCACGAAGGCGGCCACTGTCTCGACTCGTGCCGGCGAAGGAGCGCCGAAGCCAGCCACCAGCGAGGCCACGGCCACGAGGTCGTCGACGAGAGGGGCAATGGGGACGTAGTCGCCCCCTGGCTTCACGTAGGGGTCGACCGTGACGCGGGCCGGAAACGCAGAGACCCGCGCATCGACCAGGCGCATGTGATACCACGCATCGGTGTCCTGGAAGTTCACGTAGGTCGGCTGGAACACGGAGGGAAACGGCAGGACCCCTCTCAGCGCCACGGCCACCAGGCACACCGCGCCCAGGATCATCGCGCGGCCGCCACGCGGCAGCGTCAGTGGCCGGCGCGGTTCCAGCCGTGCTTGCGGTGGCGCGGCGCTTCCAGCAGCGGTCCGGCGCTTCTTCCCCATGCCTCCTCCCAGCTCTCGCGTCGCGCCCCACGGACGCTCTGTTCGACGCGGAGCCGTTCCCGCACCCCCTCGGCGTCGACGAACAGACGGACGAGCAGATCCGCAAGTTGCCTGCCGTCCGAGAACAGAAACCCGTTCTCGCCGGCCTGCACGAGTTCGCCCAGGCAGGCCCCGTAATCCAGCGCGCAGACCGGCACACCCGCACCCAGGTAGTCGAGCACCTTCATGGGCAGGTCGAGGCCCGACGCCGACCGGTGCAGGCTCAGTCCCGCGTCGGACGCACCCACGACGCGCGGGTACTCCTCGTCCTCGAACCAGGCCGTGCGCACGTGCACCCCTCCAGCGCGCCGGCGGGCCAGTTCCTGCTCGACCGCGAGCCGTCGAGGCCCGCGGCCCGTCATCACGATGAGCAGCGGCCTCCTCTCCTGCGAGAACGCTTCGGCTGCGCGCGACGCGTCACACTGATCGACGGCATCGAGCAAGAGCGCGAAGTCCTCATCGTCGGTCCAGCTCGTGGCGGTCACCACGAGATCGAACGCGTCCGGGGCCCATGGGAGCGACAGCCGCGCGCACACGCGGGCTCGCGCCGCCGCCCGCTCGGCGGGCGCCAGCACGCGGAACCGCGTCGCCGGCTGATCACGAACGACGACGCCTGTCAGCGACCAGCGGCGCTCAAGGGCCTCCTTCATGGCGGACGAGACGAACAGGTTGCCGTCAGCCAGGCGGCCGCAGGCGCCCTCGTACGCGGAGGCCGCGCGCACCGCCCAGTGGCGCTGGCCCAGCCGAATGGCCAGCATGGCGCTCGTCGGATTGTGCCAGTCGATGACGAGCCGTGCCCCCCGGGCCCGCGCAGCCATCCAGGCCAGCCCGAGTGTCGGGATACCGGGCGGGTTCTGCACGAGCACCACGTCGGGCCGCGGCACCCGCCGCAGCAGAATGGCGGCCAGGTCACCGGTCAGCCCCAGCCCTCGCGTCGCGGCCGACAGCCACCATCGCGCGCCGCGCTGCCCGGGCTGCGAGCGGCCAGACAGCGCGTGCACGGTGATGCCCGGATTCGCGGCGAGCACGGCGGGCAGCGGCGTCTCGACGTAGCCCACCACGTCCACGAGATTCCCCCGGGACGCAAGGGCCAGCGCGTGGTACTGCATCCGGGGACTGCGCGCCACGTCGCCCAGGACAACGATCGCCGTTCTCATGCGCCGCAGGCGGCACTCCCCTCGGTGCAAATGCCAGATACGTGCCGCGCGCCGGCGCACCAGGTCAGCCCGTCAGCTGCCCACGTTCTTGCATGGAACCGTGAGCAGGACCGCGAGCCGCCATCGTGCCGCCATCAAACCCACGCGCAGGGCGACTTAACTCGCCACCGGCGCCCCCATGGCGTGACCTCCAGGGGCCCCGTGCCGAAGCCGACGCCCCCAGACGAATCGCGTTCGCCGTGGGCGACACGACGGGGCACGTCATGCTGCCCCTGGCGGTGGCGGACGCGTACACGATGCTGGTGCCGTCGGTCAGCGCGATCTTCCTGGCGGGGCCTGGCGGGCCCGCCGCCGGCCTGGTTCCCCGCGCCGGCCATCGGCTGTTCGTCGTGGCGGCGTCGGCCCTGCAGCGGGTGGGTCCAGCCGGCAAGGCCGCGGCCCTCGCGCGGCTCGTGCCCGGAACGCTCCTCGCGCGACGTCTCCTCCGCGCCCACGGATCGCGGCTGGTCATCGGATCAGGGGGATTCGCGTCGGGTTGCGTCCTGCTCGCGGCCCGCTCGCTCGGCCTGCGCACCGCACTCATCGAACCCAACGTCGTGCCCGGCCTCGCGAACTCGCTGCTCAAGAGGCTCGTCGCTCGCGCCTACGTCAGCTTCGAGGACGCGGCCGCGTGCTTCCCCTCAGAGCTGTGCGTACGCACCGGCACTCCCCTGCGCCCGGCCATCGTCGAGCGGCTGCGTGGCGTCCGCCGATGCCCTCCGCACCACCGTCCGGTGCGCGTGCTGGTGCTCGACGGCTCGCGCAGCAGCGGATTCTTCGCCCGACACATCCCGTCGCTCATGGGTTCGCTGACGACCACCGGCGTGCCCGTCGAAGTGCGACACCAGTCAGCCGTGCCGGAGGACGGCGCACTCACGCACGCGTATGCGGCGGTTGGCGTGCAGGCAACCGTCGCGGCCTTCCTCGCCCGCATCGAGGAGGC
>CAYLZN010000384.1:4505-4891 GCA_964387935.1 uncultured Vicinamibacteraceae bacterium
GGCCCTCGCGGGACTGCCCGCGCTCGTAGTGCCTCTGAGCGACGCCGCCCGCGATCATCAGGCGGCGAACGCGCGCGCTTTTGCCGACACCGGCGCAGCGCTGTGGACGCGCGAGTCAGCCTGGGACGAGCGCGCCCTGGTCGAATCGCTGGCGGGCGTCTTGCTCTCTCCTGATCATTGGCAGCACATGGCCGAGTGCGCCCGCCGCGCGGCGGCGCCGGATGCGGCCGGGGACATCGTGCGCGACTGCGAACGCACGATGCGCGGGCAATGGTGACGTTCGTTCTGGCCTTCTTCACGGCGGCAGCCTTTTCTCTCGTCCTCACGCCACTTGTGGCGGGAGCCGGGATCCGCGCCGGCATCCTGGACCACCCCGGTCACCGGAA
>CAYLZN010000385.1:0-4880 GCA_964387935.1 uncultured Vicinamibacteraceae bacterium
CCGCGTCCACGCGCGTGCGCAGTTCGTCGGGGGTGAACGGCTTGGGCAGGTAGTCGAAGGCGCCCAGTTTGACCGCTTTCACCGCGGCATCGACCGAGGAGTGTCCCGTGATGATGATGACCTCCAGGTCCGCGCGGTGCCGCCGCAGGTCGGCCAGCAGGTCCAGGCCGTCCACCTGCGGCAGGCGCACGTCCAGCAGCACGAGGTCGTAGTCGCCGCGCAGGGCGCGGTCGCGCCCCCGCTGCCCGTCCGCCTCGGTGTCCACCACGCAGCCCTTCCGCTCGAGGATGCGCCGGCACGACTCGAGCATCACCTCCTCGTCGTCGATGACGAGCACGCGCGGCACCGACGGCGTCCTGGCCACGTCGCCTACTCGCCCGTCCCCTTGAACTGGTCCGCCTCGTCGGCGAGCAGGAGCGTGAGGGCCAGGACCCGCATGATGCCGCGATTATCCTCCACAACCCCGGCGTGCTTGCACACAATCGTCACTGCTCATAGGGATAATGTGTGCTAAATTGATGTCGTGACCAGTGACAATCTCAAGGCCGTGCTCCTGCAGTCGGCCTTGCGACCCCTGCCGCGCGCCCTCCCTCGCCGCCTGAGCGTGCCGGTCGAGACGTCGAAGGTCATCTGCCTGGTGGGACTTCGCCGGTCGGGCAAGACGTTCACCCTCTTCGAGACGATGAGCCGGCTCCTGGCAGCCGGTGTCGACCGGCGACGACTCATTTACCTCAATTTCGAGGACGACCGTCTGCAGCCGATCAGGGCTGAGGAACTCGACCTCGTGTTGCGCTGTCATCGGGAGCTGTTTCCCGAGTGGATCGGGCAGCGGGCCTATCTCTTCCTGGACGAGGTGCAGAACGTTGCGGGCTGGGAGCGCTGGGTGCGGCGGCTGCACGACACCGAGGACGTCGCCCTGGTCGTGACCGGGTCTTCGTCCCGGCTGCTGACCCGCGACCTCGCATCGGCGCTACGCGGGAGGAGCGTGACGCTGGAGGTGTGTCCTCTCGGCTTTCAGGAGTATCTGAGTTTCCGCCGCATCGTGTGGCAGCGAGGCCTGGCCGACAGCGAGAGCGCCGTGCGAGCGGCGTTCGAGGACTATCTGCGCTGGGGCGGGTTTCCCGAGGTGGTGCTTGCCGAGGACGCCATGAAGCCGCTGATCCTCGGCGAGTACTCATCGCTCATGCTCTACCGCGACATCGTCGAGCGCTACCAGGTTCGCAACGAGCCGCTCATGCGCGAACTCCTGCGCTTCGCCTGCCGGCACACGGCATCCCTGGTGAACGTCAGCAAGCTGCACCGGGACTTCTCGACGCTTGGCCTCGGCGTGTCGAAGAACACGCTGTTCCAGTACTTCGGCTACCTCGAAGACAGCTTCCTGGTGTTCTTCGCGCCGAAGCACGAGCGATCGCTTCGGAAGCAGGCCCACAATCCCAGGAAGCTCCACGTCGCCGATCCGGGGCTGGTGGCGGCGGTCGAAGGCGATCCGGACCGCGATCTCGGACGCAAGCTGGAAACGGTCGTGTTCCTGGAGCTGCGCCGGCGCGGCTTGACGCTGCACTACCAGACGAATGGCAGCGAGATCGACATCTGCGAAGCCAGCGGGCGGGCCTTCTGGAACGCGTGCTGGCGCCTGGCCGAGCCTCGCGCCCTGGCGCGCGAGCAGGAAGCGATGCGGTTCGGTCGGACACGGTATCCGAAGGCCCAGGGCACCCTGCTCTATCACGAGTATGCCCCCGCCCTCCTCTCCCTCATTCCGGACGCGCAGCCAGCGTGGCGGTGGCTGCTGGAACAGCCGTCCGCTTCGCCGGGCGCGCGGTCCGGGGCATGAGCGGGGGGAGACGTCCTGCCCTACTCGCCCGTCCCCTTGAACTGGTCCGCCTCGTCGGCGAAGAGCACGTTGAAGCTCGTGAGCGATCCGTAGCAGCCGGTGATGTAGGTCTGGAGCTTGACCTTGAGATCGGTCGGCAGGTCCGCTCCGTTCACCTGCTGCTCGAGAGTGCGCAGCCGGTTTCGGATCATCACGATCTTGTGGAAGAGCGTCTCGATTGGCCAGGCCTTCTCCTGGATCGCCGGGTTGCCGGGTCGGAGCACGAGCGTGCCGCCGCGCCACCTGTC
This sequence comes from uncultured Vicinamibacteraceae bacterium, assembly GCA_964387935.1. Lineage (GTDB taxonomy): Bacteria > Acidobacteriota > Vicinamibacteria > Vicinamibacterales > JAFNAJ01 > CAYLZN01. Next base: position 2,119 of record CAYLZN010000385.1, read on the forward strand.
GGCCGGCACGGCGGGCGTGACGCCCCCCTCCTCGCGGATGATCCGGCGGAGCAGTCGTTCGAGATCGGCGGCGTTCATGGTCTCCATCGCAAGATCTCCGGTCCCGCATTCGCGGGCGGCCACGAGGTCGAAGGGCGCCCTGCTGGCTCCGGGCGCGGGCCTGCCAGGTGACTCGGGAGCAGACGCCGCCGGCTGGCGGCCGGCGGCGGGGCTCCCGCCACGGTAGTTGTGCGGACTCCCGCAGAAATCGCACTGAACGCGCACGGGCCGGCCTTCCGGGTCCGCCGCGATCACGGTGTGCAGACGATCGAGCTTGCAGACCCGGCACAGATCCTCGACCACATCTCCCGCACGGTACCGGCGCATGTCGTGCTCCTGAATGCCCGCCGCACGCTCGACGAGCGCACGACGGTCGACGTGGACATCGTGGACGCTGGCCCGTGGACCAGCGCGCACTGGCACCCCGCCCACGGCGGTCTCTACCGCAACGTGCGACCCGTGTCGGCGTCGACGGTGCGCAGGTCACCCTGGAGGAGCCGCTCGAGCGATTATCCTCTACAATCCCGGCCATGGTGGCACGTCTCGCGCGGTCTGGCCCTGGCGGTGTTGTCGTCGTGGCGCTCGCGGCGTGGCTGGCGGCGGCTGAGGCCAGGGCGCAGGCGCCCGCGCTGGATCTCGCGGCGCTCGAACGATCGCGCGCGCTGGCAGCGGCGGACGCGTACCTCAAGGAGCGGCCCGTCACCGTGACCGCTTCGAGGTCCCCCCGCAGCGCGGGAGGTCCGCACGATTTCTTCTCCGAAGGGGACTACTGGTGGCCCGATCCCGCGAACCCGGACGGGCCGTACATCCAGCGCGACGGCATGACGAACCCCGACAACTTCGTCGGGCATCGGCTCGCGCTCATCAGGTTCAGCGAGCAGGTGGCGACGCTCACGTCGGCGTGGCTGCTCACGCGCGACGAGCGATTCGCGGCTCACGCGATGACGCACCTGCGCGCGTGGTTCGTCGATGCCGAGACGCGGATGAACCCTCGCCTGGAGTTCGCGCAGGCCATCAAGGGGCGTGCGACGGGACGGGGGATCGGGATCATCGACACGATCCACCTCGTCGAAGTGGCGAAAGCCGCGCAGCACCTGGCGCGGTCCGAGTCCGCCAGCGCAGCCGACATGGAGGCGGTGACGCGCTGGTTCGCCGACTACCTGACCTGGCTGACCACGCACCGGTACGGCCTCGAGGAGCGCGACGCGAAGAACAACCACGGGACCTGCTGGGTGATGCAGGTGGCGGCGTTCGCGCACCTGACGGGGAACGACGCGCTGCTCGAGGAATGCCGCCGGCGATTCCGGGAGGTCCTCGTCCCGGGCCAGATGGGCGCCGACGGGAGCTTCCCCTTCGAGGTGCGCCGCACGAAGCCGTTCGGCTACTCGATCTTCACCCTCGATGCGTTCGCGACCATCTGCCAGTTGCTGTCCACGCACGACCAGGATCTGTGGCGCTGGACGTTGCCCGACGGCCGCGGGATGCGCCTCGCGATGGCGTTCCTGTTCCCCTTCCTGCGCGACCGGTCCACGTGGCCGCACGCGCGGGACGTGATGTACTTCGACGAGTGGCCCGTGCGCCAGCCGAGCCTGCTGTTTGCGGGCCTTGCGCTGGGCGAGTCGAAGTACCTGGACCTGTGGCGGAGTCTGGATCCGTCGCCGACGACCCAGGAAGTCATCCGCAACCTGCCGGTGCGGCATCCGCTGCTGTGGACATCTCATGTCAGACCATTCACACACACTGCACCTCGAAGCTGACGATGTCCCGGGTGTGCTGTCCCGGGTGACGGGGGCCATTGCCGGGTTCGGGGTGAACATCACGGCGATCCAGTCGCTGCCAGGCGGCTCCGGTCGTGCCGCCATCACCCTCGAGGTCGAGCGTGCGAACGACATCGAGGCACTCGTGCGCGCGCTGGCGACGCTCCCGGGCGTGCACGGGGTCGATCGGCCGCCGTCGCTCGAGGCCGTCTACGGCAAGCGCGTGATCATCATCGGGGGCGGGGCGCAGGTGGGACAGGTCGCACTGGGGGCGATCAGCGAGGCGGACCGTCACAACATCCGCGGCGAGCGGATCTCGGTGGACACGATTCCGCTGGTCGGGGAGCAGGCGCTCGCCGGCGCCGTGCGCGCCGTCGCGCGGCTGCCTCGCGCGAAGGTGCTCGTCCTCGCGGGCTCGCTCATGGGCGGCGCGGTGACGGAGGCCGTGCAGGAGATCCAGGGCCACGGGCTGATCGTGATCGCCCTCAACATGGTGGGCAGCGTCCGGGACGCGGCGGACCTCGTCGTGACCGACCCCGTCCAGGCCGGCGTGATGGCCGTCATGGCCATCGCCGACACGGCGACCTTCGACATCGCGCGGCAGCGCGGCAGGCAGTACTGACGGGCTCAAGGCTCAGGGCTCAAGGCTCAAGGCTCAGGGCTCAGGGCTCGAGGCGCTGAGCGGGCGGTTCGAAAATACGCAGTCCAACCGGGCGCGCAACCCGCCGGCGCGGTGGGCGCGAGACATCAGCAGAAAATTGGATTCGGATTGCTTGCAGATCCAACGGCAGGGATCTCGTGCTGCCGCATCGACGAGGCCAGTGCGATAAGTCGATGCCTGTCATGGACTTTCAGGAGGGACGGGCCGCCAGCGTTTGGAACGTGGATTGCTCAAAGATATTTGGCTCTCAAAGGAGGCTCCAAATGAACAGGCGTCATCCGCCAGTTCTGGGCCTGTGGGTGGTT
>CAYLZN010000386.1:0-4858 GCA_964387935.1 uncultured Vicinamibacteraceae bacterium
CGTTGGGTCTCCTGGGTTGTGGCCTGGGGTCAGGTCTTTCCTTTTCGCTTTTTGGGTTAGTCGCCCCAAAACGCTAAAATTAAAGACCTGACCCCATCCAACAATTCTTTCATGTCCACCCTCCCGATCGCCATCGCCCGGGCCGTCCGCCTCGCCGGCGGGCGCGCGCTCGTCGTCGGCGGGTGGGTGCGCGACCGGCTGCTGGGCCGCCCCTCCCTCGACCTCGACCTCGAGGTCTACGGTCTCGACGCCGGCCCCCTGCGCGACCTGCTCGCGCGGTTCGGTCCCGTCAACGCCGTCGGCGAGAGCTTCACCGTCTACAAGGTGGCCGGCCTGGACGTCGCCCTGCCCCGGCGCGAGTCGAAAACGGGCCGCGGCCATCGCGGGTTCGAGGTCATCGGTGATCCACACCTGAGCGTCGCCGAGGCCGCGCGCCGCCGCGACTTCACGATCAACGCAATTGCCTGGGACCCGCTGACCGACGAGTATCTCGATCCCTTCGACGGCCGGGGCGATCTCGCGCGCCGCCTCCTCCGCCTCGTCGATCCCGACACGTTCCCGGACGACAGCCTGCGCGTATTGCGGGCGCTGCAGTTCGTGGCCCGCTTCGAACTCGACCTCGAACCCGCCACGGCCGACATCTGCCGCGGCATTCCGCTGGACGACCTGCCGGCGGAACGCGTCTGGGGCGAAGTGGAGAAGCTGCTCCTCCAGGCGCGGCGGCCGTCGATGGGGCTCGAGCTGGCCGAGTCGCTGCTCGTGCTCGAAAAGCTGTTTCCCGAGTGCGCGGCGCTGGTCGGCTGTCCGCAGGAGCCCGACTGGCATCCCGAAGGCGACGTCTGGACGCACACGTTGCTCGTCGTGGACGAGATGCGTGCGCGCATCGACGACCTGGACCGCCCCAGACAGGTGGCGCTGATGGTCGGGGCCATCGCGCACGACTTCGGCAAGCCCGCGACCACGGAGCTCATCGAAGGCCGCATCCGGTCGCTCAACCACGAAGAGGGTGGCGTGGCGCCCGCGCTGTCGTTCCTCGACCGCCTGAACCTCCACACCCTGGACGGCTACGACGTGCGACGCCAGGTCGTCGGCCTCGTGGCGCATCACCTGAAGCCGGGCATGTGGCACAAGGCCCCACACGTGGGGGACGGGGCATTCCGGCGTCTCGCGCAGAAGGTGGACCTCGAACTGCTCGCGCGACTGGCCGAAGCCGATTGCCGCGGCCGCACGGGCACGTTCGACTGCTCGGCGATGGGATGGTTCCTGGAACGCGCGCGCGCGCTCGGTGTCGAGCACGCCGCGCCGCCGCCCCTGCTGCTCGGGCGCCACGTGCTCGCGCTCGGACTCGCGCCGGGCCCGGGCGTGGGAACGATCCTGAAAAACGTCTACGACCGTCAGCTCGACGGCGAGGTGCGCACGCTGGATGACGCGCTGGCGCTCGCGAAGCACCTGGTGAGTCGGGCGATCCCTACGGAGTAACCTGCGCCCCGGCCGGCTGCTCGAAATTCACGCGCAGGACGTCGAGCGCCGCCTGCGCGATCTTGAGATAGCCGTCGGCGGTCGGATGCAGGCCGTCAGCGCCGATGAGCGACAGGTTCCCGCCGAAGACCAGCTCGACGTCGAGCAGGAGCACCCGCTGCCGGTCCGCGAGCCGGCGCACCTGCGCGCTGTATTCCTTGGCGAGGGCAGCAGCCGTGATGCTCGCCCCGTTCGGCCGCTGCGGGGGAAGGGTGGCGATGAGCACCTGGGCGCCCCGCGCGCGCGCGTCGCGGAGCATGTTCTCGAGCGCGGTCAGGGCCAGCGTCACCCCGCCCGATCCAAGCGCGTTGATGTCGTTCACCCCCTCCATGAGGATCACGACCTCCGGCTTCAGCGACTGGAGCAGCGGCACGAGCCGATACTGCCCGTCGTCGGCCCACTCGCGCGGCTTGCCCTCGTTCTCGACGGTGAACTTCTGCGTCGGGTAACGCTGCGCCAACAGCGACAGCAGGCGCGCGGGATACGACTCCGGCAGCCCGGAGCCCGCAGACGGCGACAGCAGGAGCGTGCCCGCAGTCATGCTGTCGCCGAAGCAGAGGATCTTCGTCACCTTCAGGGTGGGTGACGCCGGCACCGACGGCTGAACTGGCGTCGGTGGAGGCACCGTGACCGGCGGCGGGCTCGTCACTGACGTCGGCGACGAGGGAGACTCGCCGCAGCCGGACATCGCCAGCACCACGCACGCCGCCGCAAACGCCAGGGCGAACCGTCTGCGTTCATCGCCGGGCTGCCGGCACGGGACCGCGATAGAATCCAGTGCCCATGTCTCGTGACCCAGGTGGCGCCGGGCAGGCGCTTCTCGTTGTTTCGCTGCTTTCACTGCTGTGTGCCGCCGTCCCTTCTTCAGTCCAGGCCCAGCCCCCGGAACCCCTCCGTGGCTTCGTCGTGGACGCTCGGGGGTCGATTCCCTTCTATCCGCGCACCGATCAGATTGCCACAGATCGCGAGACAACGCAGGACCAACTGTCCCGCTACGGTCTTGGCGCCGAATTCGGCGGGCACGTCTTCCCGTTCCACTGGAAGCAGGTCACCTTCGGGTTCGGTGCCAGCTATCTCATGTCCCGAGGCTCCCGTACCCCACCCACGCCCGACGGCGAAACCGAACCCTCCGGCCCAACGGTAGAGACGCGGTTCCAGGCCTTCGCGCCCCAGGTATCGCTCAACTTCGGACACCGGATGGGCTGGAGCACCCTCAGCGCCGGCTACGGGACCGCCCTGTATCGCGCCTGGCGGGCGGACCTGGCCGAAGACGAGGGCACGCGCACGACGGCGATCAACTTCGGCGGCGGCGCGCGCTGGTTCGTCAACGACCACCTCGCCGTGTCCCTCGACCTGCGATTCCATCGCCTGGGTGCGCAACCCGCGGCGGCGAACGCCTACGGCCATCCGGCCATGCAGATCGTGGTCCTGAACGCCGGCGTGGCCTTCCGGTAACCGCCCCTGCCGGCAGCTCCCTACTTCAGGTGCTCGCGCAGGAACGCGAGCGTGGCGGGCCAGGCCTGCCTCGTGGCCTTCAGGTTGGCGCCGTCACGTTCGCCCTGGGCGCGCAGGAACCCGTGCCCGGCCCCCTCGAACACGTGGGGGTCGAAGGTGCGGCCGAGCGCCTTGATGGCCTCCTGCGCCGGTGCGATCGTCACGTTCACGGTGGGGTCGTCGCCGGCGTACAGCCCGAGGACCGGGGCCCTGATCGACCCCAATGTCTCCGCGGCCGGCGAGCGGCCGTAGTAGACGACCGCCGCATCGAGCGCTGGCTGTGACGCCGCAAAGGCAAAGGTCGCGGTGCCGCCCCAGGAGAACCCCACGGCGGCGACCTTGCCCGTGCCGGCGGGCACCTTCAGCGCGAAGGCCCGCACGGCCTCCAGGCTGGTGATCGCGGCGTCGAGCGCCCCGTGTGACAGGAGGTCCGGTGCCACCGCGATGAAGCCGTCGCGCGCCAACTGGTCGGCCACGACGCGGATCCAGTCCGTCAGCCCGCTTGCCTCGTGCACGACCACGACGACGGGCGCGCTGTCTTTGCGGTCGGGGTGGACCACCCAGGCGCGTAGCGACGTCGTCGTGCCGGCCACGGGGATGTTGGTCCACTCAGCGCGGCGGCGGGACTTGTCCAGGGCGGTCGACGCCCGTTCCTCGGGAACGGGAAGGCGGTCGTCGTCGGGCACGGCGATCGGGCCTTGTGCGAAGACGCCGCCCGCACACCAGATGCCGAGAGCCGCGGCGAGGACGACCGCGGCGAGGCGGCCGCTCACCCGAGGTCGTTCACTCGTGGGTGTTCTGCCGGGCATTCCGCCATTCCTCGAACAGTCGAGGCATGTTGCGCAGGATGGTCCCGAGTGTGGGCGTCCAGCCCAGCGCCCGGCCGCGCGGGCTGCGCACCTGCTGGTCCATCGCGAGCGCGTCGGCCATCGGGCCGAGTTTCTGGCGCGCCTCCGCCAGCGGCATGTGCCGGACGTCTGGCCGCGATGGCAACTGGTCGGCGATGGCCTCGACGATGACGCGGACGGGCTGTTCGTGGTCATCGGTCGCGTGGAAGACGCCGCTCGCCTCGGGCGCGGCCAGGAGCTTGACGTAGAGGTCCGCGAGGTCACGGTCGTAGACGAGCGACCAGTGGTTGTCGCCCGAGCCGATGATGCGCATGAGTCCGTTGTCGCCGTCGGTCAGCATGTCGCTGATGATGCCGCGACCTCCGCCGTACACCATGCCAGGCCTCACGACGATCGTCCGGACGCCCGGGCGTGCTCCGCCCAGGACCTTCTGCTCGATGGCTGGTCTCCAGGCGGCGATGGCGGGCGGCACGAGGGGCGCGTCCTCGGACACCGGCCCGGTCGTCGGCCCGAGGACCCACAACCCCGAGGTATAGAGCACCGCCGCGGGCGGCGTCGCCGCGGCGAGGGCCAGGAGGGTCTCGACCGAGAGCATCTCGAGCTGGGCCGCCCGGGCGGAGGATTCGAAGGCCGCGTGCACGTAGGCCTCATGGCCCGCCGCACCGTCGCGCCAGGCGTCGGGGTTGGCGAGATCCCCCGTCAGCGCCGTCGCCCCCCTGGCCTTGACCTGCGCCGCCGAGGCCCCGCTCCGTGCGAGCGCGGTCACCTCGTGCCCGGCGCGAATCAGGCCGTCGAGCACCGCCGCACCGATGTAACCCGTAGCTCCCGTCAGGAAAATGCGCATATGGTCTGTGGCCCGACCCGCCAGGTCAGGCACCCGCGAGGCTCCCCATTGTTACGGGGAGCGGCGCTCAAGGCAAGCCGCGATCAGATGTCCCAGGTCCGGTCCCCGTCGAAGAAGCTGATCAGGCCGTCCTCGCTCACCTTGAGCACGGGGC
>CAYLZN010000387.1:0-4851 GCA_964387935.1 uncultured Vicinamibacteraceae bacterium
TACCGCTTCCCTTCCGGCGTCCAGAAGTGGACACCCTGTGCCCGGGCCACCGGAATGGGATCGACCCTGGACTGGGCGGACCACTCGAACAGCGTGTGACGCTTCGTGAGCGCCACCATCTCCTCGCCGCTCATCGTGCCAGTCGGAATCGTGGCCGACATGCTCGCTCCTTGTTGACGGTGAAGACGAGCGGAGTGTATCACCGCCCCCCTCCCGCCGTACGCCCTCCCGCCGTACGCCGCCGTACGCCGTACGCCGTACGCCCTCTTTACGCCCGCAACAGCCGGATGAACTGCTCCAGCAGGTCCTGGTCGAACTTCTCGCGGAGCCGCTCGCGCATGAAGGTCAGCGCCTCGTAGGCCGTGAACGCCCGCTGGTAGGAGCGCTTGCTCGTCATGGCGTCGAACGTGTCCGCGATCGCGGTGATTCGGCCGAACAGGTGAAACTGCTCCTCGCCGATCTGCCGCGGATAGCCGGTGCCGTCGAGCTTTTCGTGGTGTTGCGACACCGGCACCATCGCCAGCGCGTCGAGCGAGTGATGCTGGGTGAGGATCTGCTCCCCGATGATGACGTGCTGCCGCATCACCGCCATCTCCGGTTCCGACAGCGGACCGGCCCGGGTGAGCAGTTCCTTGTCGATCTGGGTCTTGCCCAGGTCGTGCAGGAGCGCGCCGGTCGCGTAGCGCTTCAGGTCCGCCGCGTCGAGGCCGACGTGCCGCGCCAGCGCGACACCGAACACGCAGACGTTGATCGAATGGGTGTACGTGTAGTAATCCACCGACATCAGCCGCGCCAGCTGGCCCATGGCGCCGTCGCTGCGGAGCACGAAGTCCACCGTGCGCTCCGCCATCTGCCGCGTGCGTGGCACGATGGTCCGCGAACGGGGCTGCTCGAGGGTATCCTGCATCACCGTCTGCGACACGAGGTACAGGAGCTTGGCCTTCTTCGGCTGGGCAACGGCAGGGTTGCTGAGCACCTGATCGAGGTTGTGCTCGAGATAGTCCAGGTACTGCTGGCGCTCGGCCGTCCGGATGTAGAGAATGCGAACGGCGTTGTCGAGCAGCCGCTGCCGGTGGATTGGCGTGAACGCGAGGCGACGGCTGCGGTAGAAGACGAAGCGTCCCGGCCCGGCCGCGAGATACAGGTTGAAGTCGAGCAGCGTGTCGTCCACGAGGCCGTCGAGGTCCACCGGGCAGAACTCCTCCGGTTCCTCGGAGTCGGGAATGACCCCGGACGGCCTCGGTTCGAGCAGCGGGAGCGGCAGGGACACGACTTCCATGGGCGGGCGGACGCCGAACGAGTAATCGGCGGTATCCCCGCGTCGCTCCAGCAGAGTCAGGAAAGCAGGACCACTCATGAGCCAGCGCCCGCAGACCGCCCCGCAGTCCTCCCCGGTTCGCCCCGTCCAACATCTTCGCGCCGACTTCCCGGCGCTCGCGCGCCATCACCGCGGCCAGCCGGTCGCCTACTTCGATGGCCCGGGCGGCACGCAGGTCCCCGGCATCGTCATCGACGCCATGCGCGAGTACCTCGCGGGGCACAACGCGAACACCCACTGGGCCTACCCGAGCAGCCAGGAGACCGACGCCATCATCGCCACGGCGCGCGAGTCGGTCGCGATGCTGCTGAACGCCGCCCCGGACGAGATCGCGTTCGGTCCCAACATGACGTCGCTCACGTTCCACCTGTCGCGTACGCTCGGCCGGGTCTTCCAGCCAGGCGACGCGATTGTCGTCACCGAGCTGGATCATCACGCGAACATCGACCCGTGGCGCGCGATGGCCCGGGAACGTCAGCTCGAGGTGCGCCAGGTGCCCATGGAGCCCGCCTCGGGGACACTGGACTGGCCCGCCCTCGAACGTGCCCTGGCCCCTGGCCCGGGCGCGCCCCGCCTGCTCTGCATCGGAGCGGCGTCCAACGCGCTCGGCACGATCACCGATGTGCGCGCAGCGATCGAACTCGCCCATGCCGCCGGCGCATGGGCGTTCATCGACGCCGTGCACTATGCGCCGCACGCCCTCGTGGACGTCCGCGTCCTCGACTGCGACTTCCTGGCCTGTTCACCCTACAAGTTCTACGGCCCGCACGAAGGAGTCCTCTACGGCAAGCGGTCCGTCCTGGCGCAGCTCCAGGTCCCCAAGCTCGAACCGGCGCCGGACGGCCCGGCCGAACGGTTCGAGACCGGCACCCAGAACCACGAGGGAATCGCCGGCACGGGAGCCGCCGTGCAGTATCTGATGTCGCTCGCGCCGGGGCGGGCCGGGCGGGTCGCCCTCGCGGCCACGTACGCGGAACTCCACAGCCGCGGCCAGGCCCTGGTCGAGCAGTTGTGGCAGGGCCTGAGCGCGGTCAACCGGGTCCGGCTCTACGGGCCGCCGCCCCCGGCGCCGAGGACCCCGACCGTCGCGTTCACCGTCGCGGGGATGCCGTCGACGGCAGTCGCCCAGGCGCTCGCCGACCGAGCCGTGTTCGTGTCGAACGGGGATTTCTACGCCGCAACCGTCGTCCGGCGCCTGGGGCTGGCCGACGAAGGGCTCGTCCGGGCCGGGTGTGCGTGCTACACGACTCAGGAAGAAGTCACCCGGCTCGTCGAGGCCGTGGCCTCGCTCAGAACCTGAGCGAGAGGTTGGCGCCGATCAGGTTCGCGTGGAACTTGTACACGCCGTTGTTGCACGCGACGGTCGGCTGCTCGCTGCCGCAGTCACCGGTTCGTCCGTCGCGATCGTCCTGCTGCAGGTAGTTGTAGGCGAAATCGAACACGAAGTCCTTCGTCAGATTCCAGCCGAAGCCCACGGTGTAGAGGTTGCGGTCCCCCTCCGGCAGGTTCGGGGTCACCGTCTCGTCGGGTGCCGCGGCGTCGTGCGTCACGAAGCCCGCCCGGACGACGAACGCATCGGTGGCGCCAATCTCGGTGCCGATCCTGAAGCCGTTGGTACTTCCATAGTTCTCGACGATCCGCTTGTCGAGGCCCGTGGAACCGTCGATCGCGAGCTCGTCGAAGAGCGCCCAGTTGACGTACTGGTAGTCCGCGAGGATCTTCATCGCGGGACTCGCCTGGATGGCGACCCCCACGACGAACTGGTCGGGCAGGTAGAGCTCGGTCGTCGCACTCTGCGGACCGAGGGTGGCACCGCCGCTGAACTGCGGGGCCAGCAGACTGCCCACGGGCGTGCCGGGCGGGTACGGCCCCAGCTGGATCGGCAGGCGGAAGCCCGTCTGGATCTGGCGCGTGGCGATGTCACCCTCGACCTCGGCTTTCTGCCGCCCCATGTAGCGGGCCCCGATCGACAACCGGTCGCTGGCGTTGATGATCGCGCCCACGTGGAATCCGACCTGCGTGCTGTCGCCCTTGAGCTGGACGTAGGAAGCGCCCCTGCGAGGTGTCCTCCTGCCACTCCGTGCTGAGGCCGTAAGGCGCGAACAGACCGAGCCCGAAGGCCATCGTGCCCTTGAACGGCTGGATGAAGTAGACATTCGGGACCGGGTAGACCCGGTCCAGCAGGTCCGACTGCTGCCCCGTCCTGGAGTCGGTGAACCCGCCCACGGGCGCGATGAACGTCGTCCCAAGGCCGGCCACCCGGAGCTGACCCGCGATGGCCGCCGGGTTGAAGAAGATGGCCGATCCGTCCTTGCACGGCGCGGCCACGCTCGCGCCACCGAGCGCCATGGCGCAAGCACTCTGTTCGTACACCCCGAATCCCTGTGCCGCAGCGTCGCGGCTGGTGCCAAGCAGCGCGCTGGCCCCGAAGGCCAGCGCAACAAGGCATCGACGTGTCATGGCCGAATCTCCTGGCTGATGATGATGACCTGGAGCATCACGACGTGACCGCAATGAGGTCGTGTGCGGAGGGGAGCCTGGCGGCACCGCAGCCTTCGCAGGGCTCGGGCAACACTAGCACAAGCCGCGTTCGTTCGCCTCGTGGCGCGGGCGCCCTCCTCGCGAATCGCGGCGCCGGCGCGTGCCGAACCACCCTCGCAACCCTCGCACTTCCTCGACGAAGGCGTCGGCGATCCGGTGTGGCTCCGGCACGACCTGCGCGTCGCTCGCCACGCCGAGGCGTACCGAGCCCGCATAGCTCAGCACCGACAGCCCCAGCGCGAGGCGGCCCGCGCGCGGCACCCAGAACATGATCTCGCGGATCGGCGCCCCCGCGCACGAGACCGGTTGGGGTGGTCCTGACACGTTGGTCAGCACACAACTGCCCTTCCGCTCGAACAGGGCGACGACCTCGTCGAAGACCACCTGCGGCGCCAGGCCCAGGGCGCGGAGCGCCTGAAAGGTGAGGCGAGCCTCGGGCGACCGCTTGATCGCATCCATCCCGCTCCTGGCCGCGAAGAGGCGGTCGAGCGGCTCCTCGGCCCCGATGGGTAACGACAGGAACACCAGACCGAACTCGTTGCCGAGCCGGCGCGCGTCGGCAGGAGGCCTGAGGTTGACCGGGACCACGGCGCGGACGCTCAACTCCCGGGGCACGGAGGCGCCGTCCGACAGGAGATAACGCCGCAGCGCGCCAGCAACCGCGCTCACGAGCACATCGTTGACGGTCGCTCCGGTGGCCCTGGCCATGCGCGTCAGGCTGCCGAGCGGAATCGGACGGGACCAGGCGATGCGTTTCTCGATCCCCGGTGGCCCCTTCAGCGCGGTGGGTGGGTCGGGTTCCATCAGGGCCAGCTTGCCCAGGACCCCCACCCCGGCCGCGACCGACGCCGCCATCGCCATCGCGCGCGCCGGGTCCCGCGCCAGCGCTCCAGCCTCCGCGACGAGGCGGCCCGGGAGGTCTGCGCCCGGCGCGGCCAGCGTGGCCAACAGCGCATCCAGGCCGTCCAGCGGCCGCTCGCTCTGCCCGGCCG
>CAYLZN010000388.1:0-4847 GCA_964387935.1 uncultured Vicinamibacteraceae bacterium
GGGGGGGGTTGGGGGGGGGGGGGGGGGGGGGGGTGGTGTTTTTTTTTTTTTTTGGTTTTGTGTGTGCAACAACAAAACACAAAAAAAAAACCCCCCCCCCCCCCACCGCTCACCCCACCGGCAGCCCCGCCTCCCGCCACGCCACCATCCCGCCCGTCACGTTCATCACGGCCTCGAACCCCGCCCGCGCCAGCAGACTGGCCGCCGTGCTCGATCTCGCCCCGCTATGACAGATCACCGCCAGCGGCGCGTCTGGCGCGAGCCCCAGCTCGCCCAGCCGCGCGGACAGTTGCTTGTAGCTCATCTGCTTCGCGCCTGCGATGTGTCCGCCAAACCACTCCGAGCGCTCCCGCACGTCGAGCACCGACACACCCCCAGCCGCAAGCCGTGCGTGCAGCTCCCCCACTGACACCTGCACCATCCGGCCCGTCGCCTGCCCGGCCTCCTCCCACGCCGGCATGCCTCCGCCGAGCCAGCCGGCCACGCGCGCATCGAGCCCCACGAACGCCAGCGCGCGCAGCGCGCGGGCGAGTTCGGTCTCGCCGTCCACGACCAGCACCAACGACACGTCGGGGGGCGCCACCCACCCGAGGCGCTGCTCGAACTCCGGGCTCGACAGGTGGACGTTCACGGCCCCAGGCACGTGCGCCGCACCGAACGCCGCGCTGGAGCGCGTGTCGATGATGACATGCCCCGCCTGCATCAGCGTCGCGACTCGAGCCACGTCCAGCGCCGGCGCCGATGGCTCCTCCAGCGTGAGCGGCCGCCGCCCCTGGTTGATCGCCACGATGTTGGCGATGTTCGCGGGCCGGACGGGCTGGTCGGAGGTCATGAAACGGACGAACGCGTCGCGATCGTCGATCTGCAGCGCAGGGTTGTAGCGGCGCTCGTACCCGATCGTGGTGGCAACCTTGCCACTCGTCACGCGCCCTCACGTCGAGCCCGCCACGTGCCCCGGATACACCTCGACGAAGTCCGGCAGACCACGCAGTCTCGGGAGCGACTCGTCGAACAGCGTCCGCGCGCCATCCTCGCCCTGCTGCGCGAGGTCGGGCCGGGCCACGTCCCCGACCAGCAGGAAGTCGGCGGTCAGGAGACACCAGGGGTCCGGACCCCGGCTGCGATCGGTCACGAGCACGTTGACCTGCTCGGGGCGATGGCCTGGCACGTGGAGGATGTCGAGGGAGACCTCGCCGAGGCGCAGGCGATCGCCCCCGCGGATCCTCGTCGCGTCGTAGGTCACCTCCGCCTGTTCCGGCAGGATCAGTTCCGCGCCCGTCGCCTGCACGAGGCGCCGGGCGCCAGAGACGTGATCCGCGTGGCTGTGCGTGTCGATGACGTAGCGGACCCGCGATTTCTTGCGGGCCGCGATCTGGAGGTACGGCTCGATGTCCCAGAGCGGGTCGACGACGGCGCACTCCCCCGTCTCGATGGCCCCGACGAGGTAGGTGGCGCAGCCTGTCTGCCAGCGGATCGACGATTCGAACCACATTGCGGGTCCTCCAAGAAAGGGGTCGGGAGTTGATTTCGCAATTTCTACCACCTTTGGGCCAATTTTGGCTCCAAAGGTGGCAGAAATTGCGAAATCAACTCCCGACCCCTTTTCGCGCGTTGCGGAACAGACGCATCCACGGACTGTCCTCGCCCCACCCGTCCGGATGCCAGGAAAGCTGCACCGTCCGGAAGACCCGCTCCGGGTGCGGCATGAGAATCGTGAACCGCCCGTCCGCCGACGTCACCGCCGCAATCCCCCCCGGCGAGCCGTTCGGATTGAGCGGATACGTCATCGTCACCTCGCCACGGTTGTCCACGTAGCGAGCCGCGACCAGCGCGAGAGCGGGATCGGCGCCGGCCTCGAACTTCGCGCGCCCCTCGCCGTGAGCCGTGACCACAGGGAGCCGACTGCCCTCCATGCCGCGCAGGAAGATCGACGAAGACGACTCGATGCGCACCGTGATCAGGCGCGCCTCGAACTGCTCCGACGCGTTGCGCACGAACAGCGGCCAGTGCCGCGCCCCCGGAATCAGGTCCTTGAGCGCAGCCATCATCTGGCAGCCATTGCAGATGCCGAGCGCGAACGTGTCGCCGCGCGCGAAGAACGCCGCGAACTCGTCTCGCGCACGCGGGTGATAGAGGATCGACTTCGCCCAGCCCTCGCCGGCCCCGAGCACGTCGCCGTAGGAAAACCCGCCACACGCCACGAGGCCCCGGAAAGCCGCCAGCGACACGCGGCCCGCGATGATGTCGCTCATGTGGACGTCGCAGGCCTCGAATCCCGCCCGGTCGAACGCCGCCGCCATCTCGACGTGCCCGTTCACCCCCTGCTCGCGCAGGATGGCCATCGGGGGTCGCGCGCCGCGGGCCACGAATGGCGCCGCCACGTCCTCGGCCGGATCGAACGTGAGCACGGGAGACAGCCCGGGATCGGCCGCATCGAGCAGGCGGTCGTACTCCTGCTGCGCGCTCTCCGGGTTGTCCCGGAGGGCCTGCATCTGCCACGTGGTTTCGCTCCAGGCGCGCTGGAGCGCCACACGCGTCTCCCGGAAGCCCACCCGGCCACCCTGTTCGACCACGATCTCGTCGCGCTCGTTCGGCCGCGCGACGACCAGGGCCTCCAGCCCGTGTCGGCGGCACAGCTCGGCCACGCGGGCGACGTCCGCCAGACGAACCTGCACCACCGCGCCCAGCTCCTCCGCGAACAGCGCCGTCACCAGGCCGGCATCCGAGGCCGTCTCGCCGAGCGCGTCCACCTCGATGGTGAGCCCGACGTGGCCGGCAAACGCCATCTCGCACAAGGTGACGAACAGCCCCCCGTCGCTGCGGTCGTGATACGCGAGGACCAGGCCCCCGGCGCGCAGATCCGCCAGCGCCGCGAACAGCCCGACGATCGTCGCGGGATCGTCGACGTCCGGCACCTCGTGCCCGACCTGCCCGAACACCTGCGCGAGCACGCTGCCGCCGAGCCGGCGCCGCCCGCGGGCGAGATCCAGCAGGACGAGCACCGTCGGGCCGAACCCGGTACGGACCTGAGGCGTCCACGTCTGCCGCACGTCACCGCACGCGGCGAACGCCGAGACGATCAGCGACACGGGACTCACCACTTCGCGTGATGTGCCGCCGTCCGTCCACGTCGTGCGCATGGACATCGAGTCCTTGCCGACGGGAATGCTCACCCCCAGCGCCGGGCACAGCTCCAGGGCCACGGCACGCACGGTCTCGAACAGCGCGGCGTCCTCGCCGGGCGAGCCCGCCGCCGCCATCCAGTTGGCGGAGAGCTTGACGCGCGACAGCGACTCGATCGGCGCCGCTGCGAGATTGGTCAGCGCCTCGGCCACGGCCATGCGCCCGGACGCCGGGGCGTCGATCGCGGCAAGCGGGGTGCGCTCGCCGACGGCGAAGGCCTCACCCGCGTAGCCTTGGAACGACAGCAGCGTGGTCGCGCAATCCGCGACGGGCACCTGCCAGGGGCCCACGCACTGGTCGCGCGAGCACAGGCCGCCCACGGACCTGTCTCCAATGGCGATCAGGAACGTCTTGTCCGCCACGGTCGGCGACCGCAGCACGCGGGCCGCGGCATCGGCCAGCGTGATGCCCGCGGCGTCGAACGGGGCCAGCGTCGGCTCGATCGTGCGCACGTCACGCGTCATGCGCGGCGGCTTGCCGAGCAGCGCGGCCAGGTCCATGTCCACCGGGTCGTTGGCGAAGATCGGGTCGTGCACGACGAGGCGGTGATCGGCCGTGGCCTCGCCGACCACGGCGAACGGGCAGCGTTCGCGTTCGCAGAGCGCGCGGAACGTCTCGAGGGATGCGGGCGCGATGGCCAGGACGTAGCGTTCCTGGGCCTCGTTGCACCACACCTCGCGCGGCGTCATCCCGGGCTCTTCGTTCGGCGCCGCACGCAGGTCGATCCGGGCCCCGCGCCCCGCGCCGTGTGCCAGCTCCGGCAGCGCATTCGACAGGCCGCCCGCCCCCACGTCGTGGATCGACAGGATCGGGTTCGCGTCTCCGAGCGCCCAGCACGCGTCGATCACCTCCTGGGCCCGACGCTGGATCTCGGCGTTGCCGCGCTGGACGGAGTCGAAATCGAGGTCGGCCGTGTTCGCGCCCGTGGCCAGCGACGAGGCCGACCCGCCGCCCATGCCGATGAGCATCCCGGGGCCGCCAATCTGCACGAGCAGCGCGCCCGGCGGCACCTCCGCCTTGTGCGCGTGCGTGCCGCGGATGTTCCCGACGCCACCGGCGAGCATGATCGGCTTGTGATAGCCGCGCACGCGTCCGGCGACGGTCTGCTCGTACGTGCGGAAGTAGCCCGCGAGGTTCGGGCGCCCGAACTCGTTGTTGAAGGATGCGGCCCCGATCGGGCCCTCGAGCATGATCGCGAGTGGCGACGCAATGCGGTCCGGGCGCTGCTCCGGTCCCTCCCAGGGCCGCTCGAACCCGGGGATGCGCAGGTGCGAGACCGAGAAGCCGCACAACCCCGCCTTCGGCTTCGCGCCCCTTCCCGTCGCGCCCTCGTCGCGAATCTCGCCTCCGGCGCCCGTGGCGGCGCCCGGGAACGGCGAGATCGCGGTCGGGTGGTTGTGCGTCTCGACCTTCATCAGCGTGTGCGTGAGGTCGTCGGTGTACCCGTACTTCGCGGTGCGCGGGTCCGCGTGGAACCGCCGGATCACGCGGCCTTCCATCACCGCGGCGTTGTCTGCGTACGCCACCACGGTGCCCTGCGGGTTCGCCCGGTGAGTCTCGCGAATCATCCCGAACAGCGACGCGTCCCGCGGCACGCCGTCGATGACCCACGACGCGTTGAAGATCTTGTGCCGGCAGTGTTCCGAGTTCGCCTGCGCGAACAT
>CAYLZN010000389.1:0-4577 GCA_964387935.1 uncultured Vicinamibacteraceae bacterium
GGGCGTACGGCGTACGGCTTACGGCGTACGGCGGCGTACGGACAGAACACGGCGTACGGCTATCGGCGGGCTCGCGGGGTTGAGGCGGCGGACGGACCGAGCTCGGAGCAAGCCGGACGAGCGTCAGTCGACAAACAACACCGCAGGCGCTGACAGCCGTGGGGCTGGGGGTCCCCACGCCGTGACACCGACACGTCGCCGGAGGTGGTGTTTGTCGGCTTGCGGAGCGCGAGGGCCGGACGACGCCTCAACCCGGCGAGCGGCGGGCGGCCGGCGGCCTGATACCGGCTGGCGGCGGGCGGCTATCGGCGCTACCGGCGCGGCTGTTCCCGCTGCAGCTTGAGCCACGCGGGATCGTCCCAGGGCGTCCTGAACGCCAGCAGGTTCGAGAAGCTGCGTGTCGGGTTCAGGAAGATCGCCATCGTGGCGCCCCAGAAGTGATTCCGGCGGTCGACCGGCTCGATCCAGTGCAGCCGCATGTAGTCTTCCGCCGCCGACCAGAGCGTTCCGAACACCGGCGTGATCACGAGGTCCAGGTACGTCTGCTCGGCGTGGTCCAGGCCGACGTTGCCCAGCGCCGTTTCCGAGAGCAGCGGACCCAGTTCGAAGTAGGTGCTGTAGGCCGCCGAGTAGAGCCCCTGCTTCAACTTCGCGTTCCAGTACCCGTCGGCACCAGGTGGCGTCAGGCGGGACTGCCGGTGGTTGTTGGCGAACACCATGGCTGCCGCCGAGCCGAGCAGCGGATGGAACAGGTAGTTCGTCGTGTTGCGGTCGCCGTCGTCCCAGCAGCAGAGGCCCTTCACCGAGTTGATGTAGTCCTCCCAGAACGGTCCCTCGAGGGTCTCCTCCCAGGGGCCGTCCTCGAACCCGAGCCGCACGGAATGCTGGAACACGGAATAGAGGAGCGACTGCGAGAGCAGCGGCCCCCAATCGATCGACCTGGGTGATCCCGCGTGGCCAGCCACGTCGTCGGCTGGCGACGGCATACCAGTCCGCTCGGCGGGCGGGACGTCCTGCCAGGCGAGTGCGGCGAGCGAGGTGAGTCGGGCGGGCGGACGGCCCGCACCAGCCTCGCCGTCCGGCAGGTGCGGATTGAAGCTCACGAGCGACGAGCGGCGGGCGGCCTCAGCAGGCTCGCCGCAGGCCCGGGGCACGAGCCATCGTGTTTCCACCGTCTCCGCTGGTGCCAAGGGCATCGACGGGCCCGGAGCCTCGCCGGCGACGGTTGGGGCGGCCAGGGCCATGAGAACGAGAAGCGACGTAAAGACCTTCACGAACCAGCACACCTCCGGCGGGGGAACACAATGGGCCGGTACCTTATCACCACTCGCCCGATCTGGCCGCATGCCCTTGGGAACAGGCCCGGCATTCGTGCGATGATGTCGCGCCAAGGTCATGCTCCGGACGGCGACCCTCCTGTTTGTCGCGATCGCGAGTGGCGCCTGCTCCACGACGTCGGTCCCAGCCGCGAGACCCAGCCGCCCCGCCGGCACGAAGGTCGCGCCGGCCACGGCTGACGACGACTGGCTCAGCGAGCAGGTGCTCGCCGACCGGCTGCCGCCGCCGATCGCGGCCAAGCTGAGCGCCGGCCCCTACGTGCTGTTCCGCGTCGTCAACAGACCGTGGGCGCGTCATGTCTGTCGCGCGCTGCGAGACGAGGTCGGCACACTCCCGCAGGTTTACCTGCACGGCGATGCCCACCTCGAGCAGTACTCGTTCACCGAGCGTGAGTACGGCCTCGACGATTTCGACGACTCGGCGCGTGGCCCCGCGGTGGTGGACCTCGTGCGCTTCGTCGGATCGCTCGAGCTGGCGGCGCGCATCCGCGGCTGGAATCCCGACCCCGCGATTGACCAGTTCTTCGACGGCTATCGGCGCGCCCTCGCGGACGCCACCTGGCGGCCGCCCATGCCCTCCGTCGTCGCCGCGCTCCGCCCGGAGGCGAGACGGGACCAGGCGACTTTCCTCGAGTGGGCCGAGTCCCTGATGGTGCCGCTCACGCCGGATCAGTCCGCGAGAGCGATGGAACCGCTCGAGCGGCTTGGCAGGTTCCTGGCGTCGGCGCGACCCGACCTGCGCGCCGAGGAGTTCGAGCCGAAGAAGGTGGGGCGGCTCGAACTGGGCCTGGGCAGCCTCCTGACGCCGAAGTACCTCGTCCGCGTCGAGGGCCCGACCCCTGACCCGGACGACGATGTGATTCTGGAGGCGAAGGAGTTGAGCGACCTCTCCGGGATCGAGTGTCTGAACGATGCCCGCATTGGCGAGGTGGCGCGTGTCATCACGGGCTCGGAGCAGGTGGGGCGCCTGCGGCATTCGGTGCTGTCGATCGTGCCCGGGACCGGCCCGGAGACGCCGACTGCCGCCCAGCGCCCGTGGTGGATCCGGACCTGGGACTCGACCTATGGAGAACTGCAGCTCAGGGACATCACGAGCCCCGAGGACCTGGCGGAGATCGCCCGCGACGCGGGCGCCCAGCTCGGGGCCACGAATCTGCGCGGCCGCGAGGCGGAGGACGGACGGGCCGCGCGCGCCCAGGAACTCGCGGCCGTGACGAGGCTGGAGCCGCGCCTGCGCGCCTTGGCGCGCGAGATGAGCCAGCGTGTCGTGGACGCCTGGGAGAAAAGGGGTCGGGAGTCCTTTTCACAAAAAATGCCAACTGGGGGGTCTGGCGCGGCCCGTCGTCGTTGAATCCGCCCTCCTTGCCGTTGACCAGCGCACCCACTTGCGATAGTGGCGGGGAGGATGTCATGCTCGGCCGGATCCCATGCGTCTACGAGCCTCGCTGTCTGCCCTCCTCCTCGCGACCACGCCTGCCCTCGCGGCCCCACGCGTCCCCACGATCGACGACCTGCTGGCCATCAAGAACGCCGGCTCCCCGCAGATCGCGCCGGACGGCACGATGGTCGCCTACACCGTCACTGAGAGCGATTTCGAGCAGGACGCGTTCGTCAGCCAGGTCTGGCTCGTCTCGACCGCGATCGGTCGCCACCTGCAGCTCACGCGCGGCCAGAAGTCCGCGACCAATCCGCGGTGGTCACCCGATGGTCGCTGGCTCGCGTTCACGAGCGCGCGCGTCGGCGACAAGGCCCAGGTGTTCCTCATGCGGCCGGACGGCGGCGAGGCCACGCAACTGACGGCATCCGAGACCGGCGTGACCGACTACGCGTGGTCCCCCCATGGAGCCCACATCGCCTTCACGGCCGCTGAACCTGAAGACAAGGCGCGGAAGGACCGCAAGGAGCGATTCGGCGACTTCGAGGTCGTGCGGGCCGAGTACACGCACACCCACCTGTGGACCGTGTCCGTGGGCGCCGCGCCGGCCACACCCTCCCCGGGCACGCAGCGCACCTCGGGTCGCGACTTCAGCGTTGGCCAGTTCGCGTGGTCCCCCGACGGCACGCGCCTCGCTTTCAGCGCGACGGTGAATCCAGATCTCATTCACCGCGCCACTTCCGACATCTACCTCCTGACGATTGCCACCGGCGACGTGCGCCGCGTCGTCGCGCTCCCCGGCCCAGACACCAACCCCCGATGGTCCCCGGACGGCGCAAGCCTGGCCTTCGAGTCCGCGATGGGACGCCGTGACTACTACCACGGCAATCACCGCATCGCGATCGTCCCAAGCGCCGGCGGCACGCCGCGCTCGGTCACCGACACGTTCGACGAGCGCCCCTCGCTGCTCGACTGGACCCCGGACGGGATCTACTTCAGCGCGCTGCAAAAGACGGCGTCGCATCTGTTCCGCGTCGACCCGGCTTCAGCGCGGGTCTCGCGCATCACCTCGCCGGACGCCCTGATGGCTTCGAGCTTCTCCTTGACGAAGGACGCGCGCCAGGTGGCCTTCCTCGAGCATTCACCGACGGCCCTGCCGGAAGTGAAGGTCTCAGCCCTCGCGCCGTTCGCGCCGCGATCGCTCACGACCATGATCGACCAGCTCGCGGATCTCATCGTCGGCACGCCCGAAGTGATCTCGTGGACGAGCCAGGACGGCACGGTGATCGAAGGCGTGCTCATCAAGCCCGCCAACTTCGATCCCTCACGCAGGTACCCGTTGTTCGTGCAGATTCACGGAGGTCCGACCGGCATCGATCGTCCTGCCCTGCTCGATGGTCGCTACTACCCGACCGACGTCTGGGTCGGCCGCGGCGCGCTCGTCCTGAAGGTGAACTACCGCGGCAGCGCCGGCTATGGCGAGAAGTTCCGTCAGCTCAACGTCCGGAACCTCGGCGTCGGGGATGCGTGGGACGTGCTGTCCGGAGTGGATTTCCTGATCGGCAAGGGCTGGGTGGACCCGGCGAGGGTGGGCTGCATGGGCTGGAGCCAGGGCGGCTACATCTCGGCGTTCCTGACCACATCGACGACGCGGTTTGCGGCGATCTCGGTGGGCGCCGGAATCTCGAACTGGTCGACGTATTACTACAACACCGACATCACGCCGTTCACGATCAACTACCTCGGCGACGACCCCGCCGACGACCCCGAGATCTATCGAAAAACGTCGCCCATGACCTTCGTGACGCAGGCGAAGACCCCGACGCTCATCCAGCACGGCGAGAACGATCGCCGCGTGCCGATCG
>CAYLZN010000389.1:4587-4796 GCA_964387935.1 uncultured Vicinamibacteraceae bacterium
ACGCCTACGAGCTCCGCCAGGGGCTGGAGGATCGCGGCGTGCCGGTGAAGATGATCGTCTACAAGGGCTTCGGACACGGCATCACGAAGCCGCGGGCGATGCGCGCCGTGATGCAGCACAACCTGGAGTGGTTTGACAAGTATCTGGGGTCAGGTCTTTACTTTTAGCATACTGATGAGGTTGGGATGCATCCCGACCTCATCAGTATG
>CAYLZN010000390.1:0-4794 GCA_964387935.1 uncultured Vicinamibacteraceae bacterium
TCGCATCGTGCGCGACGTGCGCATCCGCAACGTCATGGCGGTGCTGCCGGGCCGGACGCCCCGCCGCGTCTACGTGAGCGCGCACTCCGACTCGCTGGCGCGCCCGGTGCAGCCCGCGGGCGCGCGGTCCGCGGCGGCGCCGCCACGCGCCGGGGCGACCTCGGCCGCCCGTCCCGCCCAGGATGCCACGGGCGGTTTCGACTGGGGTAATGCCGACAACCCTGCGCCCGGAGCCAATGACGATGGGAGCGGGACGGTGGCGGTGATGGAGCTGGCGCGGGTGTTTGCGGAGAGCGGGCTCGAGTTCGACGCCACGCTCGTCTTTATCGCGTTTGCCGGCGAAGAGCAGGGGCTGATTGGGGCCAAGCTGCACGCGCAGCGTGCCGAAGCCGAGAAGTGGCCCATCGACGCCGTGCTCAACAACGACATGCTGGGCAACGTCGTGGGCGGCACGGGCGTGGCGGATGCGGAGAGCGTCCGGGTCTTCTCCGAGGGACCGGAGGATTCGCCTTCGCGGCAGCTCGCGCGCTTCATCGCGCGCCATGCCGCGCGGTACGAACCGAGTCACCAGGTGCGCCTCATCGCACGTCACGATCGCTTCGGGCGCGGAGGCGATCACACCGCGCTCAACCAGCATGGGTTCGCGGGCGTGCGCATCACGGAATCCAACGAACACTTCGGCCGGCAGCACACCGTGGACGACACCGTGGCCGGCGTGGACTTCGGCTACATGACGCGCAACGCGCGGGTGAACGCGGCGGCGGTGGCGGTGATGGCGCTGGCCCCGCCTGCCCCGCGCACGACCGACGAGCGGGGTCGACCGATGCTCGGGCGACAGCCGTCCGGGTACGACGCGCGACTGCGCTGGAGCGCATCACCGGGAGCCGTTGGGTATCGCGTGTTCTGGCGTGAGGCCTGGGCGCCGGACTGGCAGCGCGAACTCACGGTCGGCAACGTCACCGAGGTCGTGCTGCCCGGCGTGTCGATCGACGACTACGTCTTCGGCGTGGCAGCCATCGGCCCGGGTGGGCACGAGAGCGTGGTCGCGGCCTACGTGAATCCGCCACGGCCAGAGGCGACGATCAGGACGAAGTAGGGGACGGCCGACCCGTGGCTCCGACACGCAAAGCGTCGCGTCGCGCGACCTCGGCGCCGCGCGATGCGCGCGCGACCGAGCCGGCCCGACCGGCGGGTGGGGTCTTCCGTTCGGCCGGTGCGCAACTCCCACTCCTGGCGTTGGCCCTTGTCTGGGCCGGCGTTTGGGCCTACTCGACGAGCGTCGGCGGGGTGCTCGTGCTCGATGACATCCGCGCCATCGCTCGCAACGCGACGATCAGGACGCTGTGGCCGCCTTCGGTTCCGCTGTCACCGCCGACGGCCTCAACCGTTGCCGGCCGCCCGATTGCGAGTCTCTCCTTCGCCATCAACTACGCGCTGGCCCCGAGCGACGTGAGGGACGTGTTCCTGCCCGCCGGCCCGGGCGCCCGGCCGGACGCCACGGCGGCTGCGGCCCGCAACCTGTGGGGCTATCACGCCGGTAACCTGCTGATTCACCTTGCGGCCGGGCTCGCGCTCTTCGGCGTCGTGCGCCGCACCCTTGGCAGCGAGCGACTCCGCCCGGTGTTCGGCGCGGCCGCCACGTGGCTCGCGTGGGCCGTCGCTCTCCTCTGGCTCGTTCACCCGCTCCAGACCTCCGCGGTCACGTATCTCGTCCAGCGCGTGGAGTCGCTGATGGGGCTGTTCTATCTCCTCACGCTCTACTGCGCGATTCGTGCGAGTGAAGGCACGCGCGTGCGTGCGTGGACGGTCGCAGCCGTGGTGTCGTGCGCGCTGGGGATGGGCACGAAGGAGGTCATGGTGACGGCACCGCTGCTCGTGTGGATCTGGCGCCGGCTGTTCCTCGTCGCCCCGGACGTCCGAGTTGGGCGCCAGCTCATGGGCGGGCTCGCCGCCACGTGGCTCGTCCTCGGCTGGCTCCTGATGGGCGAGCAACGCGGCCCGTCGATTGCGCTGAGCGCCGACGTGGTGTGGCGTTACCTGCTCACGCAGGCCCAGGTGATCACGCACTACGTGCGCCTGGCGCTCGTGCCGTCGCCACTCGTGTTCCTGTACGACTGGCCGCTCGTCCGATCACTCGCCCCGGTGGCGGGCCCAGCGGCGCTGCTCGTCCTGCTCGTCGTCGCAACGGCGGTGGGGATCGCGCGGCGGCATCCCGCGGCGTTCCTCGGGGCCTGGTTCTTTCTGATCCTTGCGCCGAGTTCCAGTGTCCTGCCGATCGTGACGGAGGTGGCCGCGGAGCACCGGATGTATTTGCCGCTCGCGGCACTCATCGGGGGGGCGGTCATCGGGGTCTTCCTCCTCGCGCGCGTCGCGCTCGCACGGATCGGCGCGACCCCGGACGCGCGCCCATGGCCCCTGGCCGCGGTGGGCCTTGTGACCACCGTGGCATTGGCCGCGTTCTACGGGAGCGCAGCCCGCGAGCGAAGCCTGGACTACTGGAGCGCGGAGCGGCTATGGGCCGACACCGTGGCGAAGCGGCCGTCGAGCTCTCGCGCCCGCGTCGCCTACGCCGAGGCGCTGGCCAACCTCGGCCGACTGCCGGAGGCCGATGCGCAACTGAGAGTCGCCGTCGATCAGAGCCCCGCCGATCCCGTCGCACGGGTCAGGCTCGGGTCCGTCCTCGCGGCGCGCGGCTCCATGGACGAGGCGATCGAGCACCTGGAGCGGGCGTTGGCGCTGGATCCCGGCCAGGTGGACGCCAGTCGACTCCTCGGAATTGCTCTCGCCGTTGACGGGCAGAACGCGCGAGCGGTCCCGCATCTCGCGCGGGCGCTCGCCGCCCACGCGGACGACCTCGAGGTGCTCACTCGCCTGGCGGCCATCCTTTCGGACCCGGGGAACGGCATGCTGAGTGACCCGGCGCGGTCCGTGGCGCTGGCCGAGCGGGCCGTGAACCTGACGCGCCGGCAGGACCCGTTGACGCTCAATGTCCTGGGCGTCGCGCTCGCGGTCAGCGGGCGACCCGACCAGGCAGCGTCGATCGCCGAAGAGGCGCTGGCGCTGGCCCGCGCGCAAGGTAACGAGCCACTGGCTCGTGAGCTCGAGTTCCGCGCGGCGGCGTACCGATCGATGACGGGTCCGGGACCGAGGCGATAACGCCACCTCCGGCGAGGTGTCGTCGTCGCGGCTCGGCCCACCCGCAGTCTCGCCCCCGACGCGCGGCATGCCGCCGCCCGCCGCGAGCCGCTGGCCGCAAGCCGCTGGCCGCGAGCCAGCTATCTCACTTCTTCGCTGGTCGTGACCTGGAACCTGCGAAAGTTGCTGTAGGTGGCCACGCACTGGATGACGGTCTTGTCACCACCAATCCGCCCGACCTGGTCGCCGCCCTCGTACCACTCCCACATGCGGAGCGGCACCAGGATCTCGATGTCCGGCGTGCGGCCGTATTCGGTTCGAATGTAGACGCGCCGTTCACTGCCCCGGTCGAATCGGAGTTCCGTGCGCCACACCTCCTGTGAGGCCACGTCGATCCAGATCCGCCCTTCGGTGGGGATCTCCCTGCCGCCCGGTGTTCCGATGAGCGTGGGACGGGCATCCTCCTTGAACCGGAGGACGCGGGTCCGTCGTCCCTCGATGGTCTCGTCCTTCTCGCGCTTGAACCCGAATCGCCACTGGTCCGTGCGACGCATGAGCCCCAGCGTCAGCGTCGGCACGTTCATCGTCCGGCGCAGTTCTCCAAGGTTGTAGCGCGCGCTTTCATCCGCGATGGCGCGCAGTTGCGTCTCAGCGCTGCTGGACCCGCTGAGGAACAGGTCGCGCACGCGATCCGATCTGTTGCGCACGGGCTTGCCGTCCACCTCGGCGACGTCTCGATAGCCGAGCCATTGCCCGTCCTTCAGTTGCACCAGCAGCAGGTCCGAGAGCAGTTGGCGACGCGAGATGATGGGGCCGCCCTTCTTGCCGGCCGTCCGGGCACCCTGGTCCTGCCATGCGAGACTGGGCTCGGCGTCCGGCCCCCTGGGATTGCCGCGCCACGGATGAATGACCTGCACGTAACGCTCCTCGGCCACGACGGCCGAGAACGCCTGCTCGAACTGCTCCGCGTAGGTGGAGAGGTTGCCGGTGAGCGTCGGGATATCGGTGGGGCCAGCCGCTGACGCCTCCGCGGAGTCCTTGGATGTCGGTTCCGCCGGCGGCTCCTCAGGAGATGCCGGCGCGTCTGCAGGAGCAGGGGCGGGGGTCGGTGCGGCAGCAACAACCGTTGGATCGATGCGGAACGAGCGCCGGGCACGCACCGATGCCCCCCACCCCGGGTCCGCGACCCGCACCTCGATCCGGTGCTCCTTGCTGTCACGCTCACCAGCCTCGGGCTCGAAGGCAAGCTCATAGCCTGCTGACAGCTCGCGCCCGAGTTGCCCGAAGGCGACGGCCCCTGACACGGGCGTTGTCGCGAGGCCGCCGGTCGCACTTGCGAGCGCGTAGGACGCCGACTGCGTCTGATCGGGCCGCCGCGGCTGAGGCCGCAAAGACTCCGTGCTGAGCATCGTGTCAGCCACTTGCAGCGCGTGAATCGTCACCCGCGACGACGCGGCCTGGTCGCCGATCATCTTGATCGTGCCCACCGAATCACGCGTGTTGACGGGACCGCCCGTCACGAGCACCAGGTGCTTCGGCCCGCGCACGGAGCCGAGCGCCTTCACCAGCGCTTCGATGCCGTTCAGCGCGCGGTCGGCGCGTTCCCGCGCGTTCCGCGCCATCTCCAGAGCCTCGGCGTGGACCTCGCTCGGGCAGCCC
>CAYLZN010000391.1:0-4750 GCA_964387935.1 uncultured Vicinamibacteraceae bacterium
TCCGAATCCGCCGGCGGAGACGGTGACACTGCCTGCCAGGGGACGCCCGGCGGCCAGGCCGCTGCGGCTGGTGACGACCACGATGCCCGACACCTTGCTGCCGAACTCGGCCGCGATGTTGCCCGTCATCAGCTCCGCGGCCTCCACGATGCCGGCGTCGAGCGAGTTCGCGAAGGCGCCGGTCAGCTGATCGCTGATGGGCAGGCCATCCACGACGAACGTCATCTGGTTGTGCGCGCCTCGGGGATGGATGGCGCCGTTGGCGTTCTGGGCGAAGCCGGGAAAGGCGAGCAGGACCGCCTCGAGGCCACGGTTCGAGGTGGCCGCGGGCAGTCGCTCGAAGCGGGCCAGACTGACGGCGTGAATCGAGCCGGTGCCGCGGGCGTCAACGAGCGGGGAGGCGGGTGTCACGGTGACCGTCTCGTGCTGGCCTTCGATCTCCAGGACGACGTCGTGGTGCACCGGCACGCTGGACGTGAGACGCACGAGTATCTGTGCGGCGGCGAAACCCGCACCCACGACGACCAGCGCGTACTCGGCCAGCGGCAGGCTGGCGATCTCGTAGCGGCCGTCCGCCCCGGTGGTCGCCCGCCGCTCGAGGCCGCTGACGGGCTGGGCGAGGTGGACCGAGGCGCCGGCGACAGGGGCCAGTTGCGTATCGGTGACGGTGCCCCTGAGCACCCCGGTGGCCTGCGCGGCGACGGGCAGGGGCGCGACGAGGCCTGCGGCGAGCAGCACGGCAGCGACCCGGCGGGGCCCATCGGGGACGGGGCCACGCCGCGGCGACGGGAGGAGCGGCATGTGTAGCTTAGGCTACATATGGTATGCTTGGCTGTCAACCGGACCCGAGGATACATCTGAATGCCTGTGCCCTCCGAGCCTGCGGCCCTCACGGCCTCGCCCGCCCGTCGCCCCGGGCGTGGCGCCGCGACGCGGCTCCGCGCCACCGAATCCACGCGCACCGCGGACGTGCAGGCCTCGGCCCTCCGCCAGACACGGCGCGACCACTCGCAGGAGACCGCGGAGGACTACGTCGAGGCCATCGCAGAACTCACCGAGACGGTCGGCGAAGCCCGGGCGGTGGACCTCGCGCGCCGCTTCGGGGTCTCCCACGTGACGGTCATCCGCACTGTGTCGCGCCTGCAGCGCGACGGCTACGTCTGGACGCGCCCATACCGGGCGATGTTCCTGACCGACAAGGGCGCGAAGCTCGCCAAGGCCTCGCGCGAGCGGCACGCCCTCGTGGTTGCGTTCCTGCGGTCGCTCGGCGTGCCTGAGATCGTGGCCCAGGGGGATGCCGAAGGGATCGAGCACCATGTCAGCAGCGAGACGCTCGCCGCGTTCCGGCGACACCTGGCGTCCCGCCCGGGGGGCGGCGACGGCCCGTCTCGGGCTCGACGGGGGGGGCGGTCATGACGCCGCTCCTGCTCGTCGTGGCGATCGCGCTCGCGGTGCTGGCCTGGCCGCGAGTGGGCCTCCTCGCGCGCGTGAGGCGCCATCGGGCCCAGGCTCGCCGGGTTCGCCGGGAGGACGCGCTCAAGCACGTCCTCAAGAGCGAGGCGAGCGAGTTGCCGCCGACCCTCGAGAGCCTCGCCGGTGCGCTGCAGATCTCCACGGCGGCCGCCGCGGCCCTGGTGGACGGCCTCGAGGGCGACGGCCTCGTGCGCCTCGAAGGCGGCGCGCTGCACCTGTTGCCACCCGGGCGCGCGATCGCCCTGCACGTCGTCCGCGCGCACCGCCTGTGGGAGAGCTACCTGGCCGACCAGACAGGGATCGCCGAGGAGGAATGGCACACGCGCGCGGACAAGCAGGAGCACGTGCTCACCAGCCCCGTGGTGGACGCCCTCGCCGCGCGCCTCGGGCACCCGCTGCGGGATCCGCACGGCGACGCCATTCCCGAGAAGGACGGCATGCTCGAGGGCGAACGGACGCGCTCGCTGACGAGTGTGGCCCCGGGGACGGCGGTGGTCATCACCCACATCGAAGACGAGCCGATCGCCGTCTACCGGCAGCTCGCGGCTCAGGGGCTCCGACCCGGTATGAAGGCGTTCGTCCTCGAGAAGGAGCCAGCGCGGATCCGCATCTGGGCCGATGGCACCGAGCACGTGCTGGCGCCTGCGTCGGCCGACAACATTTCGATCGCGCCGATCCCGGAGTTCCGCACCGAAGACCTCGTCACCTGGCAGTACCTCGCCGGGCTGCCTGCGGGCCTCGTCGCGCGCGTCGTGGAGATCTCGCCTGCCTGCCGCGGACCCGAGCGCCGGCGCCTGCTGGATCTCGGATTCGTACCCGGGACCACCGTGGAAGTCGAGATGGTGAGCCCGGCCGGCGACCCGACGGCGTATCGGCTTCGCGGCAGCGTGGTGGCCTTGCGCCGTGAGCAGGCCCGCCTGATCCGCATCGAACCGGCCGGGGAAGCCGCGCACGCATGATGCCCCACGCGTCCTCGCCCGCCGTGCCGCCGCAGACCGTTCCGGAGGCCTGCGCGTCCTGTACCGTCCATCGCGCCGCAAGCCTGAAGAAGCTGGGGGTCGCCATCGACGACTGGGACTACGTGGTGGCACTCGCCGGGAACCCGAACACGGGCAAGAGCACGGTCTTCAACGCGCTCACCGGGCTCCGCCAGCACACCGGCAACTGGCCCGGCAAGACCGTGGCCCGTGCCGAGGGGGGCTTCGAGTTCGAGGGCTCGCGGTTCAAGCTCGTGGACCTGCCCGGCACGTACTCCCTGCTGTCGAACAGCCTGGATGAGCAGATCGCCCGGGACTTCATCCTGTTCGGTCAGCCGGACGTGACCGTCATCGTCGCCGACGCCACGCGCCTGGAGCGCAACCTGAACCTTGCGCTCCAGGTGCTCGAGATCACCGAGCGGGCCGTCGTCTGCCTGAATCTCATCGACGAGGCCCGGCGCCACGGGATCTCGGTGGACGATCGTCAACTCGCCCGCGAGCTTGGCGTGCCCGTCGTACCCACCGCCGCCGCGTACGGCCGGGGGCTCCAGGCGCTGCTGCAGACCATCGCCGAGGTCGCCTCCGGCCGCACGGTGTGCCGGCCGCGTCGCCTCGAGGCGGAGCCGGCGGCTGTCGGGCCCGCGATCACCGAACTCATGGCCCAACTCGAGCGGGCGTTCCCGGGACTGCCGAATCCCCGGTGGGTCGCGATGCGCCTGCTTGGCGGCGACGACACCATCGCGGAGGCGCTGCGCACGGGCGAGCTCGGCCAGCTCGCCGTGCCGGACGCGACGGTGGCGCCTGGAGCCTGACATGCGCACCGCTCCCATTCCCGCGCCGGACTCGGAGGCGATCCTCCAGAACGCCACCCGGTGGCGGCAGCGCCTGGCCGGCGACCTGCACGAACATCTGGTCGAGGCCATCTACGCCCGGGCCGCGACGATTGTCGATCGCACCGTGTCGCGTCCGGGCCGGCCCGCCCGTCCCACGCTGGACCGGACGATCGATCGCATCGTCACCAGCCGCCTGTGGGGGCTGCCCCTGATGGCTCTGTTGTTCGCCGCGATGCTGTGGCTCACGATCGTCGGCGCCAACATCCCCTCGGGGTGGCTCGCCACCCTGCTCGTGGACATCATCCATCCCTGGTTGCGCAACCTCACGGCGGCGATTGGCCTGCCGGCGTGGCTGCGCGGCATCACCGTCGACGGGATGTATCTCGCCACCGCGTGGGTCGTGAGCGTCATGCTCCCGCCCATGGCCATCTTCTTCCCGCTCTTCACCCTGCTCGAGGACTTCGGGTACCTGCCGCGCGTGGCCTTCAACCTGGATCGCCTGTTCAAGGCTTCGGGCGCGCACGGCAAGCAGGCGATGACGACGATGATGGGGTTCGGCTGCAATGCGGCGGGCGTGGTGTCCACGCGCATCATCGACAGTCCGCGCGAACGGCTCCTGGCGATCATCACGAACAACTTCGCGCTGTGCAACGGGCGCTGGCCGACCCAGTTCCTGATCGCCACCGTGTTCATCGGCAGCCTCGTGCCCGCGCACCTGGCCGGCCTGGTCTCCGCAGCGGCGGTCACGGGCGTCGCCCTGCTGGGGGTGGGGCTCACCCTCGGCGTCGGCTGGTGCCTGTCGCACACCGTGCTGCGCGGCGAGGTGAGCACCTTCAGCCTCGAGCTGCCACCGTACCGTCCACCGCGCCTCCTGCAGACGCTGTACACGTCCCTGATCGACCGCACGCTGTTCGTGCTGTGGCGGGCCGTCGTGTTCGCGCTGCCCGCCGGCGCGGTCATCTGGCTCAGCGCGAACATCCAGGTCGGCGGGCGGAGCCTGGCCGAGCACTTCATCACGGCTGCCGATCCCGTGGCCTGGTGGTGTGGGTTGAACGGGGTGGTCCTGCTGGCCTACGTGATCGCGATCCCGGCCAACGAGATCGTGATACCCACCGTCCTGATGCTGACGGCCATGGTCGTGGGCGCGGAAGGGGCCGGGGCCGGCGTGATGTTCGAACTCGACAACCTGCACGCCCTGCGCAGCCTGCTCGATGCGGGAGGCTGGACCACTCTCACCGCCGTCAACCTCATGCTGTTCAGCCTGCTGCACAACCCGTGCAGCACGACCATCTACACGATCTACAAGGAGACCGGCAGCGCGAAGTGGACGGCGGTCGCGACGCTGCTGCCCCTCGCGCTCGGCGTTCTCGTGACGTTCCTGGTCGCGGCGGCGTGGAGGGCGCTGGCGGTCTGATGCCGGTCAGCGCATCCGGGCGAGCGTGCTGCGATCGAGCACGCACGAGACGG
>CAYLZN010000392.1:0-4749 GCA_964387935.1 uncultured Vicinamibacteraceae bacterium
CAACCCGCGGTGGTTCGCCTCGCCGGGGTCCCCGCACTACTGGACGCGGCTGTCGCTGCGCGCCGGCCTCTGGCTGGCGGCGCAGTATCGTCACGCGGCCGGCGCACCCATGACGTTCGCCCGCGATGCCCTGCGCTACGTATCCCTGAAGGCCTGGTGCTCGGCACACGCGGGGCTGACCACCTGGCCCGGCTGGCAGCGTGCCCGTGTCCGCCGCAAGCCGGGCGATAATGCGCCATGACCGACCACGCCCGCCTCGCCGCTCGCCGCCGCCGGTCCACCCGCCCGGCGCCCGCCGCCTTCGCACTCGCCACAGCCGTCGTGCTGGCAGCCGCGGTCTGCGTCACCACGGTCGTTGCCCGCGGCACCCGCCAGCAGCCCTCGAGCCCGCCGGTGGCCATCGACGCCGACGACATCGGCGGGGTGGTGAGCGGCCCCAAGGGCCCGGAGGCTGGCGTGTGGGTCATCGCCGAGACCCGCGACCTCCCGGTGCGCTACATCAAGATCGTCGCCACCGACGATCGCGGTCGCTTCGTCGTCCCCGATCTGCCGGGCGCGGTCTATACCGTCTGGGCGCGCGGCTACGGGCTGGTTGATGGCCCGAAGCAATCGAGCCGACCTGGGCGCCTGCTCAACCTGACGGCCACGGCCGCGCCAACGCCCGCGGCCGCCGCCCAGTTCTACCCGGCGATTTATTGGTACTCCATGCTCGAGATCCCCAAGGCGTCGGAGTTCGGGGGCCAGGGGAGCATCCCGGCCGACGTGACACCCACCGGCTGGCTCGACGCGATGAAGAGCAACGGCTGCGTCGGCTGCCATCAGCTCGGCCAGGCTTCGACCCGCACGATTCCGGCGGCGTTCGGCACGTTTCCGTCAGGCGCACTCGGATGGATGCGGCGCGTGCAGGCCGGCCAGTCCGGCGAGATGATGCTGAACCAGATGAACCGGCTCGGCTCCCTCGGCTTCGAGCGGTTCGGCGACTGGACGGACCGCATCGCCAGGGGCGAGCTCCCGCACGCCAGTCCTCCGCGCCCGCAAGGCGTCGAGCGGAACATTGTCGTCACCCTGCGCGACTGGATGAACGAGAAGCAGTACCTGCACGACCTCATCGCCAGCGACCGCCGCTTCCCGACGGTGAACGCGTACGGCCCGCTCTTCGGCTCGCCTGAATACAGCTCGGACCTGCTGCCCATCCTCGATCCGGTGAAGAACGTCGCGACCACGTTCAGGGCGCCCGTGCGCGATCCGGAGATGCCACTCAGCCTCGGCGCCGGGCACGCCGCCTCCGATACGATCCTCCAGCCGTCGGCGTACTGGGGCGACGAGGTGATCTGGAACACGCGCGTCAACAACCACAACTCGATGTTCGACCGGAGGGGCCGACTCTGGCTCGCCGCCGCCGTGCGCGGGCCCGCCAACCCGGCCTTCTGCCGCCAGGGCTCGGATCACCCGTCGGCGAAGGCGTTTCCGCTCGAGCGCTCGGCGCGCCACCTGGCCATGCTCGATCCGAAGACGATGAAGTACACGTTCGTCGACACGTGCTTCGGGACGCATCACCTGCAGTTCGGCTACGACGCGAACGACACGCTCTGGACGAGCGGCGGCGGCCCGGTGGTCGGGTGGCTGGATTCGAAGCGCTTCGACGAGACCGGCGATGCCGGGCGCTCCCAGGGCTGGACGGCGCTCGTCCTCGACACCAACGGCAACGGGCAGCGCGACGAGTACGTCGAGCCGGCCGCGCCCGTCGACCCGACGAAGGACAAGCGCATCAGTGCCGGCTTCTACGCGGTGATGCCGAATCCCGCTGATGGCTCGGTGTGGGGCTCGTTCCGTGGCCGCGTGAGCGGCGTCGTCCGGCTCGCGCCGGGATCGAACCCGCCGCAGACGGCGCTCGCCGAGGTGTACAACGTGCCGCTCCCCGGCTTCGGCGTGCGCGGCGCGGACATCGACTCGAAGGGCGTCGTCTGGGTGTCGCTCGCCAGCGGGCACCTCGGCAGCTTCGATCGAGCCAGGTGCAAGAGCCCGCTCAATGGGCCGAAGGCGACCGGGGATCACTGCCCCGAAGGCTGGTCGTTCCACCAGTATCCGGGGCCGGGCTTCAAGGGGATCGGCGAGAACAGCGCGGAGTCGAGCTACTACACCTGGGTCGATCAGCACGACACGTTCGGCCTCGGCCGCGATGTGCCGATTTCGACCGGCAACCTGAACGACGGGCTCATCGCGTTCAAGGATGGGCGCATGATCGTCCTGCGCGTGCCCTACCCGATGGGGTTCTACTCCAAGGGATTCGACGGCCGCATCGACGACCCGGACGCCGGATGGAAGGGACGCGGCCTCTGGGCGGCCAACGGCGATCGCACCCCGTGGCTCATCGAAGGCGGCAAGGGATCGAGACCGCTCGCGGCGCACTTCCAGCTGCGTCCGGACCCGCTGGCGAAGTAGGCGCGGGTATACTCGACGCGCGCCGCACAGGCGAGCATCGTCACGAGACAGGAGGATCCCGCATGGCCAAGCGAACCACCCACCGCAGCACTGCCGGCAAGAAGCTCTACGCCGTCCGCGACGCCGGGGGCAAGTTCAAGGACATTCAGACCTACGAGCGCGTCCATCGCGCCGACCTCAAGAAGACGAGCGCGGCCGAAGCCACGAAGGCCGCCAGGACCAGAGCTGCGAAGGTGACGAAGGCCACGACGACCGCGCGGAAGAAGGCTCGCTGAACGGCGCGACACGCGACGAAGCCGTTGAACGCCAGGGGCGTCGCAGCGACCCTGACCTGTCCTGTCACGCGCCTCTGGCACAATAGCGGCCATGTTCGTCAGCCAGCTCGCCGAGCTCGCGCGACAGGAGCCCGCCCGGGCGACCTGGGTGCTCGTGCCGAGTCACGGGCTTGGCCACACCCTGGCCGAACGCCTCGCCCGCGAGGCGGGCGGGTGGGCCAATCTCAGGTTCGTCACGCCGCTCGATCTCGCCGTACGCATGGCGGCCCCGTTTCTCGTCGAGCGCGGCATCGATCCGTGCGACGACGCCCTCGGTCCCGCGCTCGTGATGCGGCTCCTCCTGGACCTGCCGGTCGAGGGAGGGTACTTCCGCCCCATGGGCGACCAGCCGTCGATGGCCGACGCGCTGTTCCGGGCCATCACGGAACTGCGCCTCTGCGGCCTCGAAGCTGGAGACCTTCGCGCCGACGCCTTCCCCTCGCCGGCCAAGCACGCCGAGCTCAGGGCCCTGCTCGCGGCCTACGAGCGTTTCCTCGCGGACACCCGCGTGGCCGACGCGGCCGCCGTCTACGACGAGGCGACGCGGCGTCCCGAATACTGCCCGATTGCCGCCGACGAACTGGTCCTCGAATGGCCGGAAGCCCTCTGGCCGCCGCACGTGCGGCGGTTCCTCGACATCCTGCCCGGGTCGCGCCTGGCGTCTGCCCGGCTTGGGATTCCCGGCCTCGAGGCGCCGCGGCGCCTGGCCGCACTCGGCGCGCTCGCGCAATCGGTCGCGTGCGAGCCGGGCCGCGATGCGGACCGCCTCGTTCACCTGGTGGCACCAGCGACCGGGCCGGCCCGGCGAGGCGACGCAGACGGCTCACTCGAGATCTTCCACGCCGGCGGACGCGAGGCGGAGATCGACGAAGTCCTGCGCCGCATTCTGGCGTCAGGGCTTCCCCTCGACGAGGTCGAGGTGGCCTGCGCCTCGGAGACGCACGCGTGGCTCGCCTGGGAGAAGGCCACGCGCCTCGAGTGGCCGGTCACGACGTCCGCCGGCATCCCCGCACCTCTGACCCGACCCGGCCGCGCGTTGCTCGCCTGGGCCGACTGGATCGACGACGGGTTCCCGGCGTCGCGATTGCGGCGCCTGCTGCAGTCGGGTGACGTGTCACCAGCCGCGTTCACGGCCGGCGACGAGCCTGACGGGAGGATGACCGCGGGGCAGGGGGCCCGCTTGCTGCTGCGCGCCGAGGCGGCCTGGGGTCGCCACACGTACCATGCGGCGTTCGAACGGCTGCGCGGCTTCTACGAGTCTCGGGCGCAGGATGACGAACGCGAATCGGATCAGCAGGCCCGTGACCGGCAGGTCCTCCGACGGGTCGATCGCCTCGACCAGTGGGTGTCGGACCTGCTCGCCGCGATTCCCGAGGACGATGCGGGGACAGGCATCGACGTGCAGCGGCTGGTTGCGGCCGCCCGCGCGTTCGTTTCGGGGAGCACCCTCAAGGCCAGCAACCTGGACGGCGCGGCGCTCGACGCGCTCGAGGTCAGCCTGGCGGAACTGACCGCGCTCGGCGCCCTCCGGCTCCCGACACGGGCCGCGCTGCGCCTCCTGCGCGAGCGCGTCACTGGGTTGCAGGTGGGGCAGGACCGGGCGCGACCTGGTCATCTCTTCATCACCACGCTCGCCGGCGCAGGCCTG
This sequence comes from uncultured Vicinamibacteraceae bacterium, assembly GCA_964387935.1. Lineage (GTDB taxonomy): Bacteria > Acidobacteriota > Vicinamibacteria > Vicinamibacterales > JAFNAJ01 > CAYLZN01. The sequence goes on from CAYLZN010000392.1 coordinate 4,405, forward strand.
TCCGGTCGGGCACGGCTCTTCATCGTCGGGCTCGAGGAAGCTCGCGTCTTCCCGGCCGCCGTCGAGGATGCGGTGCTGCTGGACCGCGAGCGCGCGTCACTGCACGAGGGACTGCGCCAGGCCACCGATCGCGTGGACGAGGCCGTGTTCGCGGCGGTCACGCGGCTGGCCACCGCGGCGCGAGAAGCCCGGTTGGGGGTGTGCCTCTCGTTCTCGTGCCGGGACACCCGCGAGTTCCGCGAGACGTTTCCCTCGTGGCTCGTGCTGCAGGCGTTCCGTGTGCTGCGGGGGGACGCGACGCTGAGCTACGCGGCGCTGGCCGCGCAGTGCGACCGCGTCTGCGCT